>PIVJ01000297.1 GCA_003353955.1 Bacteroidota bacterium
CGGGGTGGCGCGCAAGATGAGCAGGATATTCGCTGGCTCGGGAGTATTAAATAAATAGCGCTGCGTGCGCTCCACGCCGGCGATGTTTACATATCAATAAATATAGGCTTGCGGGCCACGCTGACCGGAAGATATTCCACTTTTATAATGACCCCTATTAAATATATTAATCTGAGTGAGACCTGCGAGTACCTGCGGCTCCCTGTCGACCTGCCTTCCCTGTCGATTACACCAACCGTATAGCTAGCTAGGTATACACCCTATGGCATGGCCTACATGGGGATGTATTTAGTTTATTAACACTATATAACAAAGTATGAAACTCAGGAGCTATATATAGTAACAAACGTAGCCACGACGCGTGGCGATGTCTCTATATAGGTCCTGGCGAGTCTCTACGTGTGGAGAGTTATCCCTACGTGTATAAGGGGGTTACCGGGCCAACCCTCTCCGCCCTTCTAAGAAAAAAGTAACCAAAGTGTAATCGATCGGCTTTAGAATTGTTTTCCAAGTGCGTATAATGGTTCATAACTATTGATTATACCACTAATTTGTCAATCGAACTCGTTTCCAGGCCGCCCCAGCTGTATCAAGATCTATCAACGAACCCCCTCCCCCCTTGCAAACACCCCTGACTCGAGATCTCGCCAAGCCGCCGAGACCGCGAGAGCGGGCGCGAGAGACAATGGCCGCTGGCAAAGAATGTCGCGGGTCGTCGCTTCAACCAACGAATTCGCATTTTTCTCACGTTTCTCCTGCTTCAGAAGGCATAAAAATGAAATACATGGATCAATCGGGTTACTTTATATATACTTATGTCCGTTTAATTACGATACCCTGGCTTTATCAATCACAAACACACTTTGTCTATTTTCGCGCACGTCCATGAAATTTGCGCACTCGAAATCAGACCGGTATCTTGCCGGTTGAAACTCGTGAGTATTTATGCACCTGTCATCGTCTTGGACGACCACCCCCCCCACCCCCGGAAACCCCGAACATTACCCCGTGCTTTGCCTGCAAAATATGCGCCGGAGGGCCGGGAAATGTCATCCATTTTGACACTCGCCTAAAGTTTCGACCCCGGGATTTGACACTACCCCGGACGTGGCATTGTACCCCGTGATTTAGACGTTGATCGCGTCCCGGCCCCCATGCAATTTGTTCAATCTTCCCGAGCATCGGCAGTTCCCGACGAATCCCGATGCATACCGAGGCAGGGCCTTATATAGGTAAGGCCCCAGGTAAAATTTTACAGAATAATATTTTCGCAGTGGATTGTGCCGTGAGCCGGTTTGCCGTGATTTCCGGTTGCGCATATGTGCAGATGCCGTTTTCGTGTACGTTCGTGTGAACGGCGTACACGGATCGGTGAGCGAGCCGCCTCGTACATTCAATAATCCAGATAAGTAGCCATTAATATGACAGGCAGGCCTATCCGCATCCCGGGCTTCGATCTATTTCATTTCTTTCACACGACTCGCCCGGGCGATGCGCTAGCTACGGCTATTTGACATAGGCCTTCCCGGTCAGGACATCGAAAATATTTTTGAAGACCTGATCAAATAGTCAGGTCGCCAGAAAGGCACCCGAACTCGCCGCGTACCCTCGTATGCCCGATGCATTAAGCCCCCCCCCCATTATTAATTTCTATGCGCCGTATTTGGACTCCATTAATCGGATAGCAAGTTGGCCCAAGCTGCATAAAGGGTATAAAATGGTGATCAACATTCTACGCATGACTGGAAAATGCAGGAAAAGATTTTAATGGTTCATGGCGTAATAGCGCCGGGACAGGGAAGCTGGCCACTCGCGCGTGCGAAAACT
>PIVJ01000298.1 GCA_003353955.1 Bacteroidota bacterium
TCGTTGATGATTAATGAACCGCCAAGTACGAGGCCCGATGCTTGGTGGTGTGAGAGCATCACGTACGGTTCTGAGAGAGGTTTAGGGGTGAGATTCCCCTTTACCTACTCGACTTTTATCAACTTCCAATCTTTCCGTATCTCCTATAATCAGAGAAAAACAAAACAATTATTTTACCCTTATTCATGTATGGGTAATAAAGTTCATAATTTCCATCATGAGCACTAAATCTAATTTCATCCGATTGATTATGAAATATATCTTTCAAATATTCTCTTTCCTCATTTGTTGTTTCTATAATAAAATTTCTTTTTATAGGATGAACTGCTTTCTTTGCGGATAAGTAATCATAACCTTGTCTAAAACCTAAGAAGAGTTCTGATTCTTGAATTGAATCTTGAACAATCACAGTTACATGAGGAAAATGCTTGTCTGTTTTTGAAAGAATTAATAATATATCCTTTGTTTCATTAATCCACTCCTTCGAAAATTCATAATCCACTAAATTATCAGCTTGTTGAGAATGGTCATTTATAATTGATTCTGCGGATTTAATTAATAATTTTTCCTTTTTCTTAGAACTCAAATAGTCTCCACCGAATAAAAGTCCAAATATTAATGGAAAACTAATAATCAACATTATCACACCAAATCTTCTATTATTCTTAATCGTTTCTAAATCGCTGTTGTGTTTTTGAGCAATCCTTGTCAAGTTGAACATGATATTAATAATCAACGCTCCAAACATCAATGCTAATATCCCCAAGATACTCATGTAAAAAGTCTCTGTAATATTCTCTTTAAACACCTTTAAACCGAACACTTCGACTGTCATAAAAACGAATACCCAATAAACCAATAAAATTATCGATGTAATTCCAATTATGTTACTAAGTTTCACTAATCTCTTTGGATTCATATTTTTAAGTTTTTAATCATCAAATATCCGTAATGTCACCGCCTCGCAATATGGCACACAACGGTGGCAATATGGCATGAAGCGGATTGCGAGTGGTTCACTATCAAACTGAGATGAAGCCAGAACGGGCTAAGACCATTCAAATTATGCACTTCACCGCTTTTTGCTATATTGCGTGTTAGCGTTTCGGCAATTATTTTCATCTTATTAGGTCAATTAATTCTTTTATAGTGTTAAATTCACCTAAAGATTTATCTGTCAGTTTATTTTGACAAGAAAAAATATAATCTTCGAATCTAAAACTATCTTGAATATATTTCTTAAAAAAATCTATGTTCTTTTGTTCTTCAACTATTTCAATTTCTAACAAGTCCATTCCTTTGTACGGATTTTCCTTAAGTCTATTAAAGTCAGGATTGGGAAGTGGTGAATTATTAAAAGGTCTCATTATAAATTCCATGTATTTTTCAGAACTCTTTTCTATTATATTAATCTGGAAAATCAACGGTTCCTTTGGATTAGAATCAATATCGGCAATAAGTTCTATCGAATATTTTGTATTCACATCTGAAATTACAACATTCTTTTCTTGATGATTTACAGAGAATTCTGATTTATCAAAACTTTTTACAAAATCTAAAAATATTTTTTCTGCAAAGCTTTTCTTATTTAGTTTCTGCTTTTCAAGAAATTCAATTCTGTAATATTCTTTCTCTTCTGTCAATTTTTCTAATTTCTTCTTTTTATCCATATACAAGTCTGTTTCGGAGTCGTTTTATTTGCTGAACGCTAACAATTGTATAACCACATTGCAGTTATATCGTATATAGCTACAAGTTAATATTTATTAAAGTGAGAGTTGAGTAAAAGAGTAAATATATGAAAAAGATCAATATGTTGGTATACG
>PIVJ01000098.1 GCA_003353955.1 Bacteroidota bacterium
AAAGTTACAGACAATTTTCCCGCCTTGGTTTGTAACGTGTACTCATAACGTTTTTCTTTGTTGTCTCGGTCTACAGCTTCTGATTCAGAAACATAAGATTTTAATTCTTTTTCAAGGTGAGAATGGATAAGTTTTGTAAACTTTCGTTGTTTTGTTATGTGCATCTTAAACGCCTCTATTTTCAATTTCTAATTCTTTTACTAAATCAGGTGATTCAATTTTTGTTACGTGGCCACATATATCATTGAGCCATAAATTACGCTTGCCTGTTTTGTATTCATCAATTGTTCTGTTATATGAACAACGTAAACCATCAAGTGTCAAGCTGTATGTTTGAACGTCAAGCCTCCCAATTTCTTCACAGCTATTCAGAAGCAAGCTATCTTGTGAAACATTAAAGAATTTCTTAATATCCTTTAAAAGCTCTTTTAATGTGTCAGCTTCAAATGTAAGAGGCTCTTCAAGAAATCTGCAATTTGAAGTGGCTGGGTCACATCCCTTACCATAACTGTCAAGCTCACTATGAACTTGCATAAACATAACCATGTATTTTTTACCTGTTTTGTCATTATCCATTATAACTGCCTTGTGCTTTTGTTTGTTTTCTAAGTTGTTGAGGCTCATTATAAGCATGTAACATATGCAGTCAAGCGTTATATGTTATTTTTCTCTCCAATATCCATAAACCATTTTATGAGATGAATCCCAACTATCTCTTAAATCACCATCAATAATTGCTGCATAGTGTTTAGCCATCCTTGCTATCACACGACCCTTTGGCAAATCGTTATATCTTGCTTTTCGCCCTTCAAACTTTGGCGCAGAATGCCAAACCCAACCAATAGAATTAAGTGCAGCTTCCAAGTCTTCTTTATAAATACCCTTTGATATTTGCCCTGATTGAGCTTTACCGCGCTTTGCATATTCTTTTAATAGTTTTCTTGATTCGTTATAACTAATCTCACAAGCTATAGAAATTGCTCTAATCCCACAATCACCTTTACTTTTAAAACCTGCTTCCTCTCTACCACCATCATCATAAATATACATCTTATAGCCTCTGCTTATAATTTTTTACTCACCCTCATTATAATCATGTAACTCTTAATGTCAACTATTTATATGTTATTTACATGAGTACATACATAAGCGCATGTATAGGTATATATAGGTATATACAGGCTCAAAAATGAAATTTTTTTTTATAGTAATTTTTCAAAATGAAATTTTTCGAGATAGTAATTTTTCAAAATGAAATTTTTCGAGATAGTTATTTTTAAAAATGAAATTTTTCGAGATAGTAAAAGTGCGTTCAGAAATTTTTCACTCTAGTAAATTTTTGGGAGAAATTTTTTGGTTTACTATAAGGCGAAATTTCAATTTTCATTTTTAGTGTGTGAAAAAAACGCCTATGTAAAATAGACGTTGCGAAAAAAATCGAGCATGTAAATTTTCAAAATCGATTTTTTACTTTAGTACATAATTTCGTTTTGTTTCTTATAGTCTTCTATAAGTAAGAGTTCTATTTCATCTTCATAATATAGCTCATATAACTGTTCTATATCGTTACACTCCCAGCTAAACCAGTATTGCTCGGCATATGGTGGGTTTACATGTGTTTGTGCTTCTGGGGGATCATAATAATCTAAGCTGTAGTTTATCCATAAGTCACAATATAAATCTAATTTATAATCATAAATTGTTTTTTCAGTGTCCATACTATAACGCTTCCTTTCGCTTTGTTGATGTGTTAGCTTTTAAGGGCTAATGGTAAAAATAGGCTAACTTTATGGCTTGCTTTTGTGTGCCAATCTTTTTTGTATTCTCTTAAATGAGAATGATTCTTATTGCCTTTTATTTCTAGGTGAGAACGATTCTCATTTGAGAATGGATCTCATTTCTTGACCCTCAAGAATTCTGAGTTTCAAAAACGGTATTACTATACCTCTCAAAAAAGTAAAACCTCGCCGGACGATTTTTATTTCAACCTCTCAAAAAAGTAAAAGCTCGCCGGACGATTTTTATTTCAAGCTCATGCAATACCAGATTGAAAGCTCATGCTTTATGCGCCAAGTTTTGCGCCAGTTATACGCCAAATTGTATAAGCTGTAGTATAACTACTATGCCCCAACACTTCTTGCTAGCGGCTTCTCTATAATAGGTAGCACAGATATAGGGCTTGGGTGATCATATACAACATATAGCGCAGGTTGAAAGCCCTCATTTATAATCTTAAGGTAGCCCTTTCTTGTTAGCCTAGCCAAAACTCCATGCACGTTAACAGGTGGTTTGTTGAAATGTTCCGCAACAGCCCTCCATGTTACAGCATGTTTTTGTCTTCTAATGAATTCTATGATCTGAATCTGATATGGTGATAGCTTCATATCCTTCATGTAATCATCTCTCTTTTCAAATAAAAACCTAATATCTTTCTCGTTTACGTTCATGATTATTCCTAATTTGTTTTGATTATTGTTGTTGCTGCTATGGGTGACTGTACTAAATTCTCTTTACCGTTGATGTCAGGGTAGTAGATATAATAGCCTTTTGGCACAGATGTAACTTTTCCATTCTTAACAAAAAATGGCTGCTCTATATCCTGAACATAGATTGTGAAGTCACCGCCTAACATGGTGTCCATTGTTCTATTAGCATTGTTGAGCCTGTCACAGCTTGTTAACATCAATATTGTTAGCGTGAATAATATGATGATAAAAATTGTGTATATCAGAGGTTGAGCATTTTTCATTATAATTCCCTTTAGGTTTTAAGAAATAACAGGGCAGTAGTCCATAAATCCCTGTTATCTCAAGCTACTTTTTAATTACATACTACCTATCGAGGTAGTGTTATTTGTAGGGACAAAGCTCTTGATGAAAGCCAAGAATCTTGCCCAGTAACTTCAAGCGTATTGCTGACCAAAACTTTCAATAGCCCTTGAACCATTACCAAGTTGATGGAATTTCTCAGTGTTCTCAAGCTCCCATGAATCATTGGCTGCACGTTTTAGCGTGAAAGCTGCAACAACAGTATCTGAGGCAGAAGCCCCGGACAGTTGAACATCACCAATTTGATCTGACTCTTCTACTTCACCATCACAAACCCGGAAGTGTGCGTTTGGTGCTGTAGCTAAATCAGCACTACCTGAATAAGCTGCAAGCCCAACAACAATTGAATCTACATCACTTGGAATTAATGAAGTGTCAATAACGATACTTTCATCATCTCCTTCACCTTCGCCTGTCGTGTTGTCTTCTGACAACCTAACACCAGATTGGGTTTTGTTGCCAAAGTAGATTAAGTCAGCTTTCTTGGTGATCTTGCCACTCGAATCAAGCAAAACTGCTACGATGTCTAAATCAACAGGGCCATTAGGGTTATCCCAGCCTGCACCAAAATAGAACTTACCTGAACTTTCTTGTTTGCTTACTACTGACAAATCAAGAGTTTGGCCTTTTTCAATTACTTCAAACATGTTATTTCCTTTATCTTTTAATTAGTTTTATTAAACCTAACGTTCATGTTAGGAGTTTTTATATCACCACTAACTACCTTGTTAAATGTTTCCTTGTTGCTGGTGTATTATTAAGACTAGGACAGGTTTTTCAGGTATGCCAATTAAAAGTTTTAGGGTACGTAAGCTATTAATTCTAGTACGGAAACCACTTGACACGATTTGTCAAATAATCTAATGTTTGGGTGTTTGCCACCATTGGTAAATAACAATTGGTTACTTTTTAACCACCAAAGGATATAAGGAAATAAAGCTATGTTAATACTTACCCGCAGAACTCAAGAAGCCATTATGATTGGCAATAATGTTACAGTTACAGTGCTTAACGTTAACGGTAATCAGGTTAGGCTGGGGATTGATGCCCCAAAAGAGGTGCAGGTGCATCGTGAAGAGATTTACCACAAAGTGAACTCAGGCATACCCTACCCTGAGAAACCTGCTGTAACAGACTCTGATAAGCCTTCAACTGGTAATAAAACCAAAACTAAAGTTATCAGGAAAAAAGCAAACCCTGAAGATGAAACTTGGGGTAATCGCTAAACAGCACCATTAAATACCGCACCAAAAAACCGCACCCCGAGCTTGGGGGAATTCTCCCCCTTTTTCCCACACATAGGAAAGTTAAAATGAACGCTTGGTGTAAGCTAACAATTCATCAAATAGAATGCCTAAACCCACTTATTGATGATGATTTTAAAACTTTAATTACTATCGGTTATCAGTACGGTATTCAAAATAACATTGTTATAAGTGAGCGTTTATTTGTTTCAAGAAACACATTTAAAAACTGGCTTAAGGGTGAACTCCTACCATACACACGAGGAAGAATAGCTATCAGGCTAATAATTTTAAAAATTATTAAAAACCAAGTTTTTAAACTCAACACACATTACAAGACCGTCTAACACATTAAATCAACCGTTCGTCTACTAACACTCCCTCTAAGGTTGACTTTTAATCAAATCCATGTTAAAATAATAGTATACTTTAACGTTTTTTCTTATGTATAGTTTTATAAGTTTGTATGTGTGAAAGGCTAACCTTTAAATAGATTTTTTAAGTAAGTTTTTAATACAGCTTTAAGTGTTATTCAAAAACACTGCGCATCAATACTATTATCCCTAATACTATTATCTCACCTCTCTCTTTCGTCACCTGAAACGGATTTCAAAAACCTAGCAAGGAGCGCTCACCATGGCCACTCAAGTACAACTAGACGCTGTTTATGTTGGTGACACACAGCAAGTGACTGTATCAATAGTTGACAGTTCTGGTGTTGCAGTTGATATTACAGGCTATACGCTTGAATACACTGTTAAGACATCAAAAGAAAATGAAACAGAATTATACACCGTAAGTGATACGGTTTTTACAACCCCAACTACAGGAGTACATACGTTCATAGTTCCAGATACAGAAACAGAAAATTGGTTAGTTAGAAGTAATGCATATGATGTTGTTACAATTGACACTGACACGTATGTTACAACTTACCAGATAGGCGCATTTAATGTGTTATTGCCAGTTCATAACACACCGTAATATAACACACCATAACCTAACGTACCCTAACTGGGACTTACCGTACCCTAAATGGGTATTAAGTGCCTTTACAGATACATTAAAGGAGGTGATTTTGAATCTATCTAATTGGGGCTTAGCTTCTAAGCGTTAGTCCCTCACATAAACTCTAAAACGAGAAAAGCCCCTTAATTGGGGCTTTTTTGTGTTGATTTAAAAACTATGCTTTTATTAGAATTATTCAACAATAGTTATGGCATCAATATGAATTGCTGGTATCCAGATATTTCCTGCAAGATCAAGTATTGTAGCTGTAACATCATGTGAACCTAACGATAAAGGTGTAAAAGTTTCTGAGTATGGTGTAACAGTTTGAGTGTCTATAGTCCAATTGGGTTCAGAAACATCTACATAATGAAAAACACCATCACCTATTTCTACACTTAAATACTCACCTGTTTCTAATACAGCGTACCCTGAAATTTCAGGTTTTGTGATAGAAGTTGTTAGAGAATATATAATAGGGGAAACTCCTAATGGTGCAACTGTATCAATAGTAATAACATGTTTATTTGGTGATCTGTTACAAAGTGAGACTGACCCTGTTAGCTCACATGTCCTTACTTTAATATCATTAATTGCATAAGTTGTAGAGTCTTCTAATTCAAAACTACTGTCTACTCCATCTTCATATGTTGAGCCAGCATCTAAACTGTATTCCCACTCTCCACCCTCAAGCCCTAAAACCAGCATGGTTGCATCATTAGAAATCCAATCAGAATCAGAAATCCCTGTATCATTTTCTAGAGATAGGGTTGTTGTTTTTGGTAGTGCATCTGTCAATATATCTCCACCACAACTGGCAATTAGAAATGAAGCAGTTATTAATAGTAAATTTTTCATAGTATTTTCCTTTGAATTTACAGCATTATAACATACGGGCTTTTATAATATCTAGAAACTAAAATCAGTGTAGCGAGTGTGTAGTGTGCCATCAATCATACGAAAATCACCGCCAAGATTCTTAATCACTTCAGTTGCAGGTTTTGCTATCGTATACTCAATCCCTACTGAGTCATCATAGTCAGTGAGCGTCCATGTTCCAAACTCTCTACCTAACGTATCAAATCCAACAAACACACCATCACATGTAGAGCCTAAATAGCGCACAGTGAGTTTATGCCACTCTTCTGTATCAAAGTAGGTCTTAACCACGTTTGTACTCTCAGAGCCATCTACGGCGCAATCTGACGGATTTATCCAACTCCCCTTAAAGAAATTGTTATCATACGATTTCAGGTGAACTAACTCTAAGCCAGCCTCTTCAAGATCAAATGTGCCAGTGCCTGAATTCCATGTATAGATGTCGAGTGTGTTGTAGTAATTGTGTTTCATGTATCTAACATCTACAAGAGAACCATTCTGACTGTAGTTTACAATTTCAGTTACATAGAGGCGTATCATATCTGGATCATAATCAGGATCTATAACGTCTGGGCTAACACCACCATCATATTCAAAGCGATTATCATATTTATACCCAACACTGAAAACTTCCTCTGAGCTGTAGGTGAGACAATCTGGATCTGAATAGATGTGATAGCCTTCAGAGTAATTATCATTTTCATTCACGATAAAGAAATCTCTTTGCCAAGCTCCGGCGTTAGAGTAACAAACTGTAGAAAGGTATTTAGCATCATTATAAAGTATGAAATCACCATCAGGTGATTGGGGTGCATATATGGGTGACCCTACAGGAACACTGATCTGTACATCAGTGTCATGAGTGTTAACAATTGGAACATCGTCAGAAATATTACCAATTGTAACTTCATCACACCCTGTCATCAAAAATGCAGCTATAATTAAGCACTTAAGTTTCATTCTTAGCTCTCCTATTTAGTCAGTGCTTATTATAGCATAATAATTGAACAATTCCTTATAAAGTGTTCTCAGCCATCTCTGCTGGGCCTCCAGGTTTTTTTTGCTCTTCTTTGATAGTATCCCCTGCTGTTACACCATCTGGATCACTGGGAAGTTTTATGCGTGTTAGATCTATATTCACACCATACATTCCTTTACCCTTTTTGCAGTGAACCAGTTTAGTACGATCACAGCCAGTTGAACAAACAGAATGGCTAGTAGGATAACCTTGAAGTGGAAAGAGCGTATCTTGATATAGAATGTTGAGCTGGAATAAAAATTCATTATCGTCATCTTTAGGGAAATATTCATCGTAATCTTTTGGATCACCTGAAAAAGATTCCCCATTTTCACCAATAGCATCACTCATATAGAAATCTTGGTATTCCATGAGTTCATTATCTTCATTATAACTTTCAATAGAAACTTGCATAACATCTTGA
>PIVJ01000299.1 GCA_003353955.1 Bacteroidota bacterium
TACCAATCGGATGTTACCTATCTGCCAATTTCATTACCTAATGTTAGCATACCCCAAACAAGTAAGGACTGGTATAAGCTCAACCTTGATATTTCTCAACTTATTTACGATGGAGGTGCTTTACAAACACAGAAAGAATTGGCCTTGTCTAACGCGAATATTGAAATTCAAAATGTGGAAATTGAGCTTTATAAAATTAAAGAAATCGTTCAAATCACATTCTTTAACATTATTTTCATTACTGAAAACAAGAAGACCATTTTACTATTACAAACTGAACTAAAAGAGAAACTTAAAAGCATTGAATCTGGAGTGAAAAATGGTGCAATTCTATCTTCGAATAGAGATAATCTGATGGCAGAATTAATTAAAATTGAACAAAACATTTTCGAATTAGAACTAGGAATTGATTTAGCTATAAAAAATCTCAATATTTTAACTGGACTTCAATTAACAAAAAATAATTCCTTCGTTTTACCTCAATCGAATAAAAGTTTAAGTATCGAGAATAGTCGTCCTGAATTGAAATTTTTCGATTATCAAATTTCGAAAATAAATTTAATGAAGAAAATAACTGCCTTAAAAAGAAAACCAATGGTTTTAGGATTTGGTCAGGCAGGTTACGGACGTCCGGCATTAAATATGTTATCTAATGATTTTGAGCCTTATTTTGTAATTGGTGCTAAATTAAGCTGGAAAGTTTTTGATTGGGGTAATGTAAAAAAAGAAAAAAAATCACTTGACCTACAATCACAAATAGTGAGTAAAAACAAGGAAGCATTCGATACCCAATTGAAACTTATTCTAACTAAAAAACTGAACGAAATAAAACGACTTGAGAATTTCATTACAAAAGATGTCCAAATTGTTAGTTTGAAAGCTAATGTAGCAAAAGCATCTTCATCTCAATTTGAAAATGGACAAATTACTGCCACCGAGTTTTTATTAGAAAAAAATGCTGAAACAAAAGCAAAATTAAATCTTCAGTTACATAAAGTTCAACTACGGTATGCACAAATTGATTATGAATACACTTTAGGTAATATAAATTATTAGCAATGATTTCAAGTATAAAACAAAGTTAATTGGAATATTTTGGAACATAAAAATATTAATATGAAAAATAGCATTTTAATCATACTGATGATGGGTCTCCTATTTTCTTGTTCAGTAGAGAAGGATCAATCTGATGCTTACGGAAATTTTGAAGTCACAGAAGTAATAATTTCGGCTCAAGCCAATGGAAGGATTTTACAGTTTCAGCTTGAAGAAGGTCAAATAGTTAAAGCCAATACTATTGTGGGAAGCATTGATTCAATTGGATTGGTTTTGAAAAAGGAGCAAATAGATGAAACCATCAATGCGATTAAATCAAAACTAGAAAATTTCAATGCCCAAATAAATGTGCAAGAGCAATTAAAGCTTAATGTAATTAAGGAAAAAGCGAGAATTGAGCAGATGCTTAAAGAGTCTGCCGCTACGCAAAAACAACTGGATGATATTGATGGTAATTTGAAAGTAATTGATAAACAAATCAGCTCAATTTTATCACAACAAAAAAGTGTAAAAAGTGAAATTTCAGCCTACAAAAAACAACGAGATCAAATCACTGAAAATATTAAGAATTGCCAAATATTAAATCCTGTTAAAGGAACCATTCTAACAAAGATAGCCGAAGAAGGAGAAACCACCACTTTCGGAAAACCACTTTATAAAATTGCAAACTTGAGCAAATTGCAACTAAAAGTTTATATTAGCGGTAGTCAATTAACCGAATTTGTATTAGGGCAAGAAGTTGAAGTGTTGGTGGATAAGGG
>PIVJ01000300.1 GCA_003353955.1 Bacteroidota bacterium
AATGTAAAAGATTTATATGATCGTTGGAACAAGTTGCCGAAATCAAATGGAGTATTTGATAATTGGGTTACTCCCTACGAATTTAAAAGCAAAGCTCTAATTCCAAGTGACCTAAAGGATATAACTCCAACTGATAGCAGCAAGATATTTAACCAATTTTTAGAAATATTAAGGCATAACGTCGTATCTGATAAAGGAAATGCTTTTAATAAAATTTTCACCTTGTTTCTTTGTAAAATTTATGATGAGAAATTTACAACACCCAATGAAGAATTAAAATTTCAATGGCTTGAGGCAAAAGATGACCACATAAGTTTTCAAAAAAGACTTACCGATTTGTACAAGTTAGGTATGGATGAGTTTTTAGATAAAGAGGTTACCGATTTATCTGATGCCGATTTTGAAAATAAATACGGAATTCTTATTTCAGATAAAGACGCAAAAGATAAATTACTTAAAGAGTTTACGAAAATACGATTGGAAAAAAATAATGAATTTGCCATAAAGGAAGTATTTGATACCCCTTCGTTTGAAGAAAATGCAAAAGTAGTTAAGGAAGTAGTTGAGTTACTTCAGGGATATAAAATCAGATACACTAAAAAACAGCAATATTTATCCGATTTTTTTGAATTGCTTTTAACTACCGGGTTAAAACAAGAATCGGGTCAGTTCTTCACACCTGTGCCAATTGCACAGTTTATAATTAAAAGTATCCCTCTGGACTTGATGGTTCAAGAGAAATTAAGCAAAGGGAAGAGAAATGAATTGTTGCCAACTATAATTGATTATGCTTCGGGGAGTGGACACTTCATTACAGAAAATATGCACGAAATTCAGAAAATAATATCGGAGGTTAATTCCGAAGACTTTATTGCTGACACCAAAGACAAACTAAATGCCTGGAAAACGAATCATTTTGATTGGGCTTATGACTATGTTTACGGAATAGAAAAAGATTATCGTTTGGTAAAAGTAGGAAAAGTTGGTTGTTATTTACATGGTGACGGATTAGCAAAAGTAATACACTCCGATGGTCTTGCAAGTTTTTCAGGGAACAGCGAATATAAAAGCAAATTACGAAATATAAATAAAGATTTTCCTCAAGATAATAACGAGTTTGATATAGTTGTTTCAAACCCGCCTTACTCTGTTTCTTCTTTTAAAAACAATGCAAGGAAGTACTATACAGAAAAGGATTTTACATTATATAGAAAGCTTACCGATAACAGTTCCGAAATTGAATGTTTGTTTATTGAACGAACTAAACAATTGTTAAAACCCAAAGGTGTAGCCGGAATAATTTTGCCAAGCAGTATATTAAGCAATACCGGAATTTATTCTAAAACACGCGAACTCATTTTGCAATACTTCGATATTGTCGGCATAACAGAACTTGGATCCAATACTTTTATGGCAACAGGAACCAATACGGTTGTATTGTTTTTAAGACGTAGGGACAACTATTTTATTCAAAACTTAGAAATTAAGGTTGAAAGGGCTGTAACCGACATAAAAGACGTTACCATTAATGGAATAGAAAAACCAATGCTGAAATATATTTCTCATGTTTGGGATACTATTTCAATTGACGATTACAAAACTTTATTGCAAAAATCCCCAAACAAAAAAATACAACAACACGAAATTTACAAGGAATATACCAAGAAAATTAAAGCTAAAAACGAACAAGAACTTTGGAACAGCATTTTAGCATTAGAACAAAATAAATTGCTGTATTTCATAATTACCTACCCTCAAAAACTGGTATTAGTAAAAACAGGTGAGAAAGATGCCGAAAAACGATTTTTAGGTTATGA
>PIVJ01000301.1 GCA_003353955.1 Bacteroidota bacterium
AAGTTCTCTTTTGGAGTGCATCTATACGTAAAATCATCAGCATCAGGCAAATAAACATAATCGCAAGACAAGCCAATTTGCATCTTTGGAATTAATTCTTTTACTATGTCTATTAGATTTGCCATTTATTAATAATTTGCGTCAATGTATTCTTGAATTTCTAAATTGTACTCATCTTTTAAAGCTTGTGTATAAGCTCCTTCTACAACTGTAAGAGATAAATAAGTTTTTGCTGTCTTCCAATCTCCAGTTAATAAAGAATCTTTGACGTTTTTTAGCTTTGTATCTATTTCAAATGCTTCTGCTTCTGTTCTTATTGCCGTAATGATGCTTTCTACTAATTCAGAACGTTTTTGATTGTAATAATTATGTCCGTCTTTTTCTTTATGCTCATAAGCATTCATTAACTGAGTCACAACATCATAACCCACTAAATTATCTACAATATCATCAAGTGCAGCAATTTCAGGAGCATCAAAAGGTTTTTCAAACTTAAATTTTAAAGCAAATGTTTTATAATTATAGTCAATCGCCATTAATTTGTTTTTAAGTAGCGATTGCTTTGCGATTTTCTTTTGTAGCTCTGAACTATCAAAATTTATAACATTTGGACTAATAATAAAAGCAAAGTTATCTAAATTATATTGAGAAATTAATCCGTCAAGTTCTCCTTCTCTGGTCCAAGAATCAAAAACAGTCAAAGTTAATTTTTTCAATTCAGAATCATAAGCTTTTTGCGTAATCCCTTCAATGCCTTTTAAAGCATTCATAAAAGGAATTGACGCTATATTTAAATTTTCTTTTATAATTTCCATTTAATTAACTTTTTGAAGTGCTAAATATGCAAAATAAACAGTCGTTGTATCTCCTGCATCATCAGTTCCATAATCAAGTTGGAGTTGAAACTGTCCTGCTCCTAATGGATTAGGTAAAATTTCGCCTGATAAATTAACCCAGCTACGATTATCAGTGTCTTTTGGTTCAACTGTATAGATTTGATTTAAAACAGAAACTCCAAAATCTTTAATATCGATAAAAGCGTTTGAATTTGTGGCATTATGAGAAATTGAAACAGCAAGAGTAAACTTGTAAGGTTCACCAATTATAGCGCCTGAAGTATTAAGGTTTATATAAGTAACTCCAGCAGTTGAAGACGTACTTGAAATAGTTGCATCTTGTGAACTTTCGTAATCTGTCAAAACACCCTCAGCAACTGGATTAAAACCACTAATTGGAACATCTCCAATACCTTCTAAACTGTTTCCGTTTACAGTTTTTAAAGGTCTTTTTGTTTGAATACTTAATGTTGTTTCATCGCCTGTATTTGTTCCACTTGTATTTGCTATTACTGTACTTTCGGCATCAGTAACATAGTTTTTATCTGTGCCTTCTGTTACTTGTGCCGTTGTGTAATCTCCATTAGCAGAAACAACAGGACCAGTCCGACCATTAAAAGAAGCGACCCCAATATCAACAGAAACATTTCCGGCACCTTCTAAACTTTGACCTTCTACCGTTTTTAAAGGTCTTTTTGTTTGAATTGAAAGCGTTGTTTCATCTCCTGTATTTGTACCTGATAAATTAGTTACTTTTGTCTTTTCAGTATCTGTGAAAGCGTTAGTATTTGCGTTACTTTCGTACTTTGTTTTAACAGATAATGGCGTTTCATCTCCTGTATTTGTTCCGGAAGTATTTGCAATTGCTAATTTTTCAGCATCAGTAACATAGTTTTTATCAGGCGTTTGCATGACTTGTGCCGTTGTATAATCTCCACTTTGAGAAAGGACAACACCTATTCTACCATTAAACGAATC
>PIVJ01000302.1 GCA_003353955.1 Bacteroidota bacterium
GTTTCTTCTACTTGTATTTTAGTATCTCCATCTGCATCGGCAATGATTCGAGCCGTATCAGCATGGATGGCATGATTTACGGAATCTGCGAATAGCGCATATTGAGCCGTATCAGCATGGATGGAATGGTTTACGGAATCTGCGAATAGCGCATATTGAGCCGTGTCAGCATGAATGGCATGATTTACGGAATCTGCGAATAGTGCATATTGAGCCGTATCTATTAAGATTTCGGGATCTGTCCATGTCATTACACCATCATCATCAGACACTGGAACATAACCAGAAGCTGCCCCTTCTCTCATACGGATACTACCGTACACATCCAATTTGTGGGTGGGGGGGGTACTTGTACCGATACCCACGTTTCCTTGTAAGTGTGTACTAATGATGCTACTGTTACCAATTGTTACAGTACTATCACCGTTACCGATGGCATTATATCCTATAACTATTTCATTTACCGAAGTGTCTTTGAGTGCTTTTATGTTTGCACCTATAAATACACTTTGGTTGGATGTTGTAAGAGAATTACTATTACTAGATTCCAATGCACCTGCATAATATCCAATTGCGGTGTTATTATCCCCTGTAATCTTGTTAAAGAGTGCGTATGTGCCATAAGCTGTATTTGAAGCCCCTACATTGTTAAAGAGTGCTTGATAACCTGTGGCGGTATTAAAATTACCTTCAGTATTTTTGTTGAGCGCATAAGAACCATTGGCAACATTGTAATTTCCTTCGGTGTTTTGTTTGAGCGCAAAAGAACCATTGGCAACATTATGCTCACCGAGGGTGTTTGCATAGAGCGCTTTAAAACCATTGGCAACATTATTCTCACCGAAGGTGTTTTCATGGAGCGCATCATAACCATTGGCAACATTGTTATGTCCTTCGATGTTTCTATAGAGTGCGTATGCGCCATAAGCTGTATTGTTATTCCCTTTGGTGTTTTTGTAGAGTGCTTCAACACCTGTGGCGGTATTAAACTTACCTTCAGAATTTTTGTTGAGTGCATTATAACCTATGGCAGTATTAAGCTCCATATCATTGCTACCTAATGCACCTGTCCCTATTCCAACGCAATTTTTATTAAAGTTATCTCCTCCTGCGTTAAACCCTATAAATACGCTGTTGTTGGTGTTTATAAATTCAAGCCTTCCGCTGTCTATGACTATATTTTCAACAACATGAAGTTTTTCACGCGGAGTGCTAGTGCCTATGCCCACATCGGCATCATTGCCAAGTATAAGACTGTTGCTCCGACTTACAAGCGAATTTGCCCCAATCGCTGTGGCATTTGTTAGTGCGTCTGTTGATACATCAGCATTGTATCCGATGGCGGTGTTATTATCCCCTGTAGTGTCGTTAAGGAGTGCGTATGTGCCATAAGCTGTATTTGAAGCCCCTACATTGTTAAAGAGTGCTTGATAACCTGTGGCGGTATTAAAATTACCTTCAGTATTTTGGTTGAGGGTCTGATAACCTATGGCAGTATTACCAGTCCCCGTAGTATTGTTACCTAATGCACCTAAGCCTATTCCAACGCCGTTATTATCTGTAAAGTCATCATTCAATCCTGCGTTAAGGCCTATAAATACGCTGTTTCCTGTGCTATCTACCTCCAAACGTCCGCTTTCCATACGAAAATATTCAATGCCTCCCATATCAAAGCGGATAATGTCGTCATCGGCAGTTTCTTCTACTTGTATTTTAGTATCTCCATCTGCATCGGCAATGATTCGAGCCGTATCAGCATGGATGGCATGATTTACGGAATCTGCGAATAGCGCATATTGAGCCGTATCAGCATG
>PIVJ01000027.1 GCA_003353955.1 Bacteroidota bacterium
CATTTAGAATATGTTTTATGAAATATTCCTGAAGTATTTTCTTTAGGTTTAAATCCTAATACTTGTATGAGTTTTTTCTGTTTCATATTAGAATTTCATTTTACCTTGTTTCACATTCTTTTCTTTGATGTATTTTGATTGAGATTCCGCTACTAAAAAAACAGCATCTGAACATTTGTACTTATGAGCTTCTTCAACCAAAATATCTGCAACAAATAAGTTTTTAATAGTTTCAAAATCTGTTTGCAAAAAATCAGCAAGTTTTTTAAGGTTTGCAGATGGAAACTTTTTATGACCATTCTCGATTTTACTCATATCAGTCATAATGATTCCAAATTGCTGCCCAAAATCACTTTGATTTAGACTACGTTTATTTCTTTCACTTTTTATAAATTCTCCAAAAGTTGCCATTTATAATACTTGACGTTTTTTATCTTGCTAATATTCTGGCAATATACATCAAAATTTAATCAAATGTGTCATTTGTGGGCTGGAATTTTAAACAACTCTTTTAAAAATTTTGGAAGTGGGTCAGCCAGTGGGATTTTTTTAAATGGGTTGTTTGTGGGTTGGCATTGGGCGGTGAGCCGTCCTATAGTTAGCAAACGTTTATTTTATTTTGTCAAATCAATAATATGTCCTTTAAAACTTTCGGCTTTTGCGATGTAGTAAATTAACCAATACACATTCCAAAAGATGGCAGCAAGAAAAATTATTGTAAGAATAAAAGTGTCGTATTCATTTCTTAAACTCAAAAAGAGGATCGTACATATAAAAAAGCCAATAAAGTTGAAAATCATTGAACTTTTCAGACTCATACCTATGGGCCAAGTTAGAAAATTGCTTCCTTTTAAATGGCTCTCAATTTTAATTTTATTCGGGTCAGTTAAGTCTATGATCATTTGTAATGAAAAGTTAAGCTTCACAATAAAAGCTTTCTCATGCTCAACATACTTATAGTCAAGCTTGTCCAGAAAATTAGAGATGATATTTTTTGTCATTTTCTTAATTATTAGATTATTTTCTGGTTACGGAAATTTTAATGTTTGCTAACGTTTAGCCAATCGTAGTGCGGAATTAAGAACTTTTTCTGTTCCGTTTTGCACTTAGCAAATTTATTTTGAACACAATTTGACAAATTATTTCTCCATGAAAAATTAATTTGCGGAGATAACAAATTCGTATTTCGTTCCAATTTACTCATTTGCCCGCATTACGTTTGAGCTGTTGTGTGTGCCTTGAATGGTGAATATAGCAAAAGTTCTTTGAAGTAAATATTTTTTTTTAAGAAAGTCCGGAGAGTGCCCTGCCCGAATAAGCTTGATTAGGCGGGAAGTTCCTTATGCACAGGGGTAACTCCTTGAAGCATTAGCATTCGCAAGGGTGTATGTTGTGAAGTATAATCTGAAGTAAGCGAGACTGCAAAGGTCAATACTGACGAACAGGAACTGAATAGGAGGCTTATCGTACCGGGTAAGGTAGCACATCATACTAACGTCCAAAACGTATTTCACTACGCATGGTATTATAAGTAGATTCAGCAGCGATTGACCGAAGGACATTTACTATCAATTACAAATTTGACGCAAAAAGAAAAAGCCCTCAGAAGGGCTAATTCAAGCTCAACTATTCTTATCAATCTTCTAAGTCTTAATTTTATAGGGTTGTGCAACGACTGCCATTGTTGATGCACATGAATCCTGAATTGCCAAAAAGAATTGTGTAAAATAAGTTTTTAGAATTATTCCGCAATACGTTAAGCATACTCATCCAATTCCATCCAGCGTAAGGTTTTCGCATCTATGATGTCTATAAGTTCACCAATTCGTTGTGAAGCCTTTTGAAGTTTCTCGTAATTGTTGGCTTCTTTACTGATGAATTCAGCAAGCGTTGATTTTTCGTCTTCTAAGGCCTGGATTTCCTGCTCTAAACCCTCGTATTCTATTTTTTCTTTATAGCTGAGTTTGGTTTTATTTCTTACGGTTTCATTCTTTTTCGAAATTTGTGCTGCTTTTTTCACGCTTGATTTTTTCCCTTTTGCCAGTTTATCAGCTTCATCCTTACTGGTTTTATAATCGGAATAACGTCCATAGAAATCCTTAATTTTTCCTGCTCCTTCAAAAATAAAAAGGTGATCAACCAGCTTATCTAAAAAATACCGATCGTGAGAAACCAAGATTAAACAGCCTCCATAATTTCCCAGGAACTCTTCCAGCTTATTCAAGGTTATTAAGTCGAGGTCGTTGGTTGGTTCATCCAAAATTAAAAAGTTTGGATTTTTTATCAGCACGGTCAGTAAATGTAATCTCCTCCGCTCTCCCCCACTCAGGTTCGAAATTTTTGAATATTGCACCTTCGGTGGAAACATAAATTGATTTAACAATTGAGAGGCCGTGAGTTGGCTTCCATTTGCCATAATGATGACTTCCGCAATCTCCTTCAAACCCTCCACCACAGATTTGTCCTCATTCAGCTGAATTCCCGTTTGTGTGAAATAACCGAATGTGATGGTTTCTCCCTTAACTATTTTTCCCGAATTTGCTTTTTCTTTACCGGTAATTACATTTAAAAAACTTGATTTGCCAACTCCGTTTTTACCGATGATACCAATGCGTTCACCCTTTTTAAAAATGTAATCGAAATTTTCAATGATGTTGATGTCACCGTAAGATTTATTGATTTTCTCTAGCTCCAGAATCTTCCCTCCAATGCGCCCGCTTTTTACATCCAGTTTAATCTCCTGTTTCACAATCCCGCTTTGGGCTTTATCCCTTGTTTTATAAAATGAATCGATGCGAGCCTTGGACTTAGTAGTTCGGGCCTTGGGCATTCTGTTCATCCAATCCAATTCTTTACGCATGAGTTTTCGCGCCTTTTCAATTTCAGTTTTTTCAACTTCCTCACGCTCAAAACTTTGTTCTAAATAACAGGCGTAATTTCCTTTGTGATGATATAATTTCTGATCTGAGATTTCAAAAATATGATTGCACACCCGATCTAAGAAGTAGCGATCGTGGGTTACCATTAAAACCGTCACGTTTGCATAAAGTAGAAACTTCTCCAGCCATTCAATCATATCGATATCCAGGTGGTTGGTGGGCTCATCCAAAATTAAAAGTTCAGGTTCATCCAATAAAACCAAGGCCAATGCAAGGCGTTTTTTTTCACCGCCCGAAAGTGTTCCAATTTTCTGATCCAGTTGAGTGATATTAAAGCGGCTGAGCATTTGCTTTAATCTGAGCTCATAATCCCAGGCATTATTTTTGTCCATCTCAGCAGATGCCGATTCAAAATTCCGCTGGCTGACATCATTATAACTTTCGGTTTGTGCAGACAAGGCGGCTTCATATCTTCGGATAATGGAAAGCACCTCTGAATGCGATCCCTTGATAAATTCGTTAATGCTGCTGCGGTTATCCAGGCTAGGCTCTTGTTCCAAATATCCAATCTTTATCTCTTCTCTTCGGAGCACGGTTCCCTTATCTGCTGTTTTTTGCCCCGATAAAATTCGAAGCAATGAAGTTTTACCCGCACCATTCTGGGCAATCAACGCAATCTTTTCTCCGCGGTTAATGCCAAAACTCAGCCCTTCAAATAAAATGCGATCTCCAATATATTTTGATAAATTTTCTGCAGATAAATAATTCATATTCTCAATTCAGTTAAGGCTGCAAATTTAGTCGAAATTATTTCAATAAATTAAAAAAAGGAGAAGAGAAAACCCCTCCTTTTAGGTTTTATATTTATTAGATTTTATTGATCTTTAATCCCATTGATTTTATCATAGGATTTCAGCAATCCCTTGATGAGTGCTGAGCTTAAACCTTCATGCTCCATTTCAATCAATCCTGCAATGGTGCAACCATTTGGGGTGGTAACTTTATCAATTTCAATCTCGGGATGCCCGGAATTAATACCCAATAATTTAGACGAACCCAGACAAGTTTGCACGCTTAGCTTCATGGCATCATTTGCATTAAATCCCAATTGGATGGCACCTTGGGTTGTTGCTCTTATTAAGCGCATCCAAAATGCAATCCCGCTGCCACAAATGACGGTTGCTGCCTGAATCATCTCATCATCGATTAAGAGGGTTTGGCCCAAAGCATTAAAAATGGATTCAGCTTTTTTAAGCTGTATTAATCCTGATTTATTGGATGAAATGCAGGTCATCGATTCTCCGACTGAAATTGCTATGTTTGGAATGCATCTGATGATTGGCATTTTTGTGCTAAAGTATTTTTCTAGCATCTGAATATTTTTACCGGTGATTGTTGAGATAAGCAGGTGCCTTTCTGGATTCAAGTACTTACTTATTTCCAAAGCCATCTTTTCTAAATGATGGGGCTGAACGGCCAGAATAATTATGTCTGAGTTTTTTACCGCCTTGATATTATCATTTATTGCCGTCACTTTTCCCATCTCAGCAAAGTCATATTTGGCAAAGGATTTTCTGCGTGTAATGATTAATTGTTTTAATGCTGTGTTTTTATACTTTATGATTCCGATGGCGATGGAGTGTCCAAGATTTCCGGAACCTATAATTGCTATTTTCATGAATATTGTGATTAAATTATGAACATGCATAAAACCAAAAGTCCGACCTATGCTAAATTTTGATTACGAATTTGATTGAATTGTTTTGTGTTCACAGAACCTTAGTTCTGCATTAATTTATATACCCCAAAGGGGAATTACGGGAATGAATGGTAAAAAAGCAGGCATACAAATATTCTCAATAACAGAATATCGTAAATGGTAATTATTGTATGTGCCTGTGCTTATCATTTGACAGGCAAAGATAAGCTATTTTTTTAAATGAGGCTCGGCTCCCCGCTGCAAGCGGAGGGGGTATCATGATGGATGCTGTTTTATTTCGCCCCAAGGGGCGGGGAATATTTTTAATCAATTCCGATGAAACCGAAATAGGTTTTATATAGCTATGTTCCAGATGGTATTATTTTTTTATACCATTTTAATCCATAAAGTAAGATATAAGCATAACAAACTATAGGAATTATATATGCTTTTTGTATATCACCTCCCATTAAGTCAGTTACATATCCCATTAAGAGTGGGAGAATAGCACCTCCTACTATTGCCATACATAATATTCCTGACCCTTGACTTGTATGTTCTCCTAATCCATCTATTGATAAAGTAAATATAGTAGGAAACATAATAGAGTTGAATAATCCAACTAAAAGTACTGCCCACATTGCTATATTACCAACAAATGACATAGTAATTATTAATAAAATTATAGCAATTAAGGCATTAAAAGATAATACTTTTTGTGCTTTTATTTTTTGCATTACTGCTGATCCTATAAAACGACCTACCATTGCACCTCCCCAATAAAAAGAAATATAAAAAGCAGCTTCTGCTTCAGTAATATTTGCAATTTTTTCCATACTAAGATAATTTATCAAGAAACTTCCTATAGAAACTTCTGCCCCTACATAAACAAATATAGCAATAGCTCCAAGCACAAGGTGCTTATATGCCCATGCACTTCCTGCACCTTTTTTATATGTAGAGGATTGTATTGTTGGAAGTTTAGCAAAAATAAATATTGCAGCTATAATAAATAAAACAACAAATATTCCAAGATATGGACCTTGAACAGATTGAGCTTCTTCGACAGGTGTTGTAAAACTATTATTTAATATTAAATATGAGCCAAATAATGGAGCAATAGTAGTGCCTAATGAATTAAAAGCTTGTGTTAAATTAAGTCGGCTTGAGGCTGTTTCAGGCCTTCCTAAAATAGCAACATAAGGGTTTGCTGCCACTTGTAAAAGTGTTATTCCAGATGCCAGAATAAAAAAGGCAAAAAGAAAAAACGGATATGAAATTATTATTGAAGCAGGATAAAATAACAAAGCACCTAGTCCTGTTATAGATAATCCTAAAACTATACCTTTTTTATAACCTATTCTACCTACAATCCACCCTGAAGGTAGTGACATTAGGAAATAAGCTCCGAAAAACATAGATTGAATAAGCATCACTTTTGTATAATTCAATTCAAAAAGACCTTTTAGATGAGGTATTAGAATATCGTTTAAACAAGTAATAAATCCCCAAATAAAGAATAGTGAGGTTAATAATACTAAAGCTGGTTGGTAGTTAGGTCTGCTATTAGCAGTTTGAGTAGTATTTAAGTTAGAACTTCCCATATTTATTGCTTTAAAATGTAAAAATTAATTGAAGATATTTTCAAAACTCCCAACTTGCCAGTCATGGCAAGTTGTATCAGATTTCGTTATCGGAATTTCGCTATTGCTCAATATTCCATGATCTTTTATTTAATTGATTTATTGATATTTATAATTTTACTAATTTATCTTAAACAGAACTCACATTAATTTATTTTTTTATTAAAAATTTATAAATAGTTGTTTGTTTATATTTTTTACCTGGATAAAGTATAGTAGAAGGAAATTCAGAGTGATTAGGAGAATCAGGATAATGTTGTGCTTCTATACAAAATCCAAAATGTTTTTTATAAACATAATTATTCTTCCCAACTATACTTCCGTCTAAAAAGTTTCCGGTATAAAATTGAATACAGGGTTCGGTTGTGTAGACTTCCATTTTCCTGCCACTAACAGATTCATATACTTGTGCTGCTAAAGATAATTTCTTATCTTTTTTACTTAGTATATAATTATGATCATAACCACTATAAAAATATTCTGAGTTAATATTATTTATTCGTTCTCCTATTTTTCTATAGCTTGTAAATTCCATATCTGTTTCTTTTACATCTTTAAGCTCGCCAGTTGGAATAAATTTTTCATTAACAACAGTATATTTATTTGCATTTATTTTTATTTCATGATTAAGAATATCTGTTTTACCAGCTCCTGCAAGATTAAAATAACTGTGATGTGTTAAATTAACAGGGCATGGTTTATCTATATTTGCTTCGTAGTTTATTTTTAATTCATTGTTATTTGTTAATGTATAAATTACAGTTACATAAAGATCTCCAGGAAAACCTTCTTCTCCATTTTTACTTAAATATGTTAATTTTAGTCCTTTTTCATTTTTGTTTTTTATTTCTTCGGAATCCCAAATAACTGTATGAAAACCCTTATTGCCTCCATGTAATATATTTTCGCCATCGTTGGCGTTAAGCTTGTATTCTATATTATTAACCGTAAACTTAGCTTTTGCAATACGATTTGCATAACGTCCTACGATACATCCAAAATGAGGATGGCCCTTTAAATAATCTTCTATATTATCAAAACCTAATACAATATCTTCAAATTTACCGTTTTTATCAGGAATTAATATTGATGTTACAATTCCTCCATAATTTGTAATTTTTGCAGTCAGGCCGTTTTTATTTGTTAATGTATATAAGTAAATTTCTTGTCCTTCAAATTTTCCAAATAGTTCTCTTTTTATGTTTGTATTATATGGAATATCAAAACAACTTATAAAAGAAGTAGAGATAATTAAATATACTATAAAGTATTTAATGCTAAAAAAATATTTCTTTATATTGTTTTTCATTTATTTAGGATTTATATCAAAAAAAGTATTTCTTTTAAACTGTAAAAATTCAATAAGTTCCTTAGCAGCCGACGTTTTAAGTACTCCTCATTCATCAAGTAACGCATGGCAAAAAAATCAGTTTAAAAAGAATTGAACCAAAGAATAATACTGTAAAATTGGCCTGTATTTACGAAAATCATATTACTTGTATATTATCAAGTACAAAATTAAAATATAATAATTTAGTAATTTATTCCATAAAACTAAACTCAGCCTCTTTAACATCATTAGAATTTGTTCCAACAAAAACCTTAAATTCACCCGGTTCAACTTTAAAAGTCAGATCTCTGGTATAAGAAGCAAGATCGTTAGATTTTAATTTGAAAACAACTTCTTTTTTCTCTCCAGCTTTAATCATTACTTTTTTAAATCCTTTTAGCTCTTTCACAGGTCTGCTAATACTTCCAATAATATCCCTTACATATAGCTGAACAACTTCTTCGCCATCAAATTTGCCAGTATTTTCTACTGTTATCGAAACAGTTAGTGTTTCATCCATTTTTATTTCATTGTTGCTTAGTTTTAAACCCGAGTAATTAAATGTTGTATAACTAAGTCCATATCCAAATGGATAAAGCGGTGAATTAAGCTCATCTGTATAATGAGACCAAAATACTAATCCTGCATCATGTTCTGATGTTTCTTCTCTACCTGTACTAAAATAATTATAATATATTGGCACTTGCCCTAATGAACGAGGGAATGAGACGGGTAATTTTCCTGATGGATTATATTTGCCAAATAAAACATCTGCAATTGCATTGCCCGATTGCGATCCAAGATGCCATGTAACAAGCATTGCTTTTACTTTTGATTCAATATCTGTAAGATTTAATGGCCGCCCATTAGAAAGAACCAAAACTACATTTTTATTAACTTTCAATACCTCATCTAATAATTCATATTGTAAACCTTTAAGCTTAATATCAGTTTGACTACGGCCTTCACCGCTTTGAAAACAGTTTTCTCCTAATGCAATAACAACAACATCAGCATCTTTAGCTGTTTCTTTAGCTTTTGAGAACCCGGAACGATCGCTTGTATTAAATTCTAATTCATAAATAAAATTGGTTTCTCCTACAGTTAGTTTACAACCTTCAGCATAAGAGATTAATTCTTTGTTTGAAACAGCTTTTTTAATTCCTTCTAAAAGAGAAACAGCTGAACCTTTAACAACGTGAGCTCTCCAACTTCCTAAAGGGGAGTCTTTATCAGCAGCTAATGGTCCAATAACAGCAATTTTAGCATTCGTTTTTAATGGAAGAATATTATTTTCATTTTTTAAAAGAACAATTGATTTTTTGGCTACATCTAATGCAACTTCATGATTTTTTTGTGAATTAACTTCTTTTTTCTCAAATGTAGTGTCGCAATATTTATAGGGATCGACAAATAAACCAAGTTTAAATTTTATATAAAGAATTCTTTTTGCTGCTTCATCAACATATTTAATATCAACAGTTCCTTCCTCAACAAGTTCTTTAAGATGAGATAAATAACAAGGTGACTCCATATCCATATCGCAACCGGCAAGAATTGCTTGTTTTGCAGCATCTTTTTGATCTTTTGCTACTCCATGATTCATAATCTCACCAATTGAGCCCCAGTCGGAAACCACAAAACCATTAAATTTCCATTCATCTTTAAGTATATCCTGAAGAGTATGTACATTTCCAGTTGCAGGAACACCATTAAGAATATTAAATGAACTCATAAATGTTGCAACTCCTGCATCAATACAGGCTTTAAATGGTGGTAGTACAATATTTCTTAATGTATGCTCACTAATATCAACTGTATTGTAATCGCGGCCTGCTTCTGCAAAGCCATAAGCAGCAAAGTGTTTAGCACATGCTGCAATAGTTTTGTTACTTGATAAGTCATCTCCCTGAAACCCTTTTACAGCAGCATAAGCCATTTTTGAACCTAAATATGGGTCTTCACCTGCTCCTTCCATAACTCTTCCCCAACGTGCATCTCTTGATATATCAACCATAGGAGCAAATGTCCAGTTTAAACCAGAAGCTGCTGCTTCTCTTGCTGCAACTCGTGATGCTTCTTCAACAAGATCGGGATCCCAGCTGGCTGCCATTGCAAGTGGTACAGGAAACATGGTTTTAAAACCATGAATAACATCATAAGCGAAAATCATTGGTATTCCAAGCCGGCTGTTTTCTACTGCCAGCTTTTGTGCTTCTCTTATTTCTTCCACTCCAACTACATTAAGCATTGATCCTGACATACCGGTTTTTATCATTTCTAGTTGTTTTTGCTCTGTATCTTCTTGGGGAGCAGGTCCGGTCATCTCCCATCGAGAGGTGTATTGTATTAATTGGCCAATTTTTTCGTCTAATGTCATTATGTTCAATAACGAATCAACTTTTTTGTTAATAATTCTTTCGTTTTCCTCTTTGCCAGAAGAGTATTGAGCCATACAATTTCCTTTCAGAAGTAAAAAATAACAAGTAAATGTTATAGCACAGATAATAAATAAATTCTTTCTCATAATTAAGTAGTTTTATTAGTTTTTGTTTTTAAAAGATTAAAGAGTTTTGTTAAAAAACGTAAACCTTTTGGCTAAATCCCTCTAAAAACCTTGTCTTCAACAGCCCAGACTTTAAAATGCTAAATTTTTTCCAAGACATATTCTGACAAAAAAACCATCCGCTGCGACGAATGGAAAATAAATGCCCGCCAACCAACTTGTTTGTCATTTCACAGGGCGAACATTGATTAAACGGATTAACACAGATTTTAAAAGTATCAGTAAAAATCTGTAATATCCGTGTTGCCTACCTGCCGCCATCTTAATGAACACCGGTTCTGGTTTGCACAGCATACAGGCAGGTTAGCGTTCTATTAATGAATCGGGTAAATATACGGATAATAATTTAATCAAAAGAATTCCCCGATGCTTACGTCGGGTGTTAGGGTAAAGATAGTTATTTTGGGATTGTGAGTGAGCATATACATAAGAGTCATAAATAAGAGTTTGTTATTGCATTGTATTATTTGGTTTGTCCGATAAAATATAGGCGAAGTGTTTTAACTGATGAAGTTTCTATCACGAGGCAAGAAATTTGTTTAGGAATCTCATCCCGATTTGAGATTCATTTTGTAGAGATAGGATGTGATGAGAATCATGTTCATTTTTTGATACAAAGTGTTCCTATGATGCCTCCCAAAAAGATTGTCAACACGGTAGAGAGTAGTTTGACAGCACGTGAAACTTTCAGACTACATCCAGAGGTTAAATGATTTTTGTGGGGAGGGAAATTTTGGACAGGAGGCTATTATATCAACACCGTTGGGCAATATACTAATAAAGAAGTGATTAAGAAGTACTTGAAAAGAATCTATCACTTTTCAAGACAGGCTGATTAAATATCAACATTACCTATTTACGTTCCTTTACCGCCCAGAAATACCTCCCGACAATAATGTGCTTCGGAAAGAGCCATAAGAAATATCAGGTCAGTTCAAATCGCCTGATGGTGCCTTTGGGTTTGCAGTACTCAGATCAATTACTGACACTACTATTAAAAACAATCAGAATGTACTAAGCTCATTAAAAATTATTGCTAACTTGCACATTAGTTACTATTAATAAACTAAAAAAAGACCTATGAACAAAAAATCTATTCTCTTGTTTTTACCATTTTTATTCTTTGCAATAATTGGTATAGCACAAACACCAAAGACAATAACGGGTACCGTACTTTCTTCCGGGGATAATTTACCCCTGCCAGGTGCCTCAGTAATTGTAAAAGGCAGCACCCCTATAGTTGGCGCGGTAACTGACTTTGATGGGGAATTTTCATTAGATGTAGCCGCAGATGCTACAACTTTAGTGGTATCGTATGTTGGTTTTCAATCACAAGAAGTTGCTATTAGCGATAGCCCCTTAACAATTGTTTTGAAAGAAGGAACATTTTTCGATGAAGTTGTTGTTGTAGCTTATGGTACGCAAAAAAAGAGTCTTGTAACAGGTGCTATCTCAAGCATAAAATCTAGTGACATTGAGAGCACACCTGCTTTAAGAATAGAACAAGCATTGCAAGGTAAAACATCTGGTGTTACTATTTTACCCAATTCAGGTTCTCCAGGGTCAGGTATAAAAGTTAGGATTCGCGGTGTAAGCTCTAATGGCAAATCAGACCCGCTCTATATAGTTGACGGTATGAAAACTGGTAATATTGATAATATTGAGCCGAATGATATTGAATCAATAGAAGTATTAAAAGACGCTGCTTCTGCTGCAATTTATGGAACCGAAGGTGCAAATGGTGTAATAATGGTTACAACTAAATCTGGTAAAGCAGGTAAAGCAGAAATAAATTATAGCTTTCAATATGGTACGCAATCAGTTAATACAAAAATGGATCTTATGAACGCTCAGGAATATACTGATTTTATGCAAGAATCAGGAGCAGGAACAATTTCTAATCCTGATGGAACAGATACTGACTGGTTAGATGCAATTTTTGAAACAGCACCTATGCAAAAGCATCATTTAAACTTTTCTGGAGGGAATGAAAAATCAACTTATATGATTTCAGGCTCTTATTATAATCAGGATGGAGTAGTAGGAGGAAGTAAAGCAAATTTTGAACGTTTTACAGCAAGAATAAATTCAAAACATAAAATTAAAGAATGGCTTGAAATAGGAAATACTTTCTCATATTCTAATATTAATAAAAGTACGATTACTGAAGATGATGAATATAGAGGTATTCTTAATAATGCACTTCTTATTGACCCTATTACTCCGGTTACAGAAAGTGGTATTACTACCAGAATTTCTGAGGCTATTAATGATGGACACACAATTTTACAAGATGAAAATGGAAATTATTATGGTATGCCAAGATATGTTACTGGTGAGGCTGGAAACCCAATAGCACTCTTAAAAACGTTTAATGGAGGCATTACACAAGATAAAATTTTAGGTACGTTTTTTGCAAAACTCAGCCCTATTGAAGGATTAAATATTACTTCACGATTTGGTATTGATTTAACATATCAGGTTAATCATATCTGGTCATCAAAATTTTATTTCTCTCCAGAAAGAAATAATACAAGTAATACAATAGATGATGATATTGATAAATGGTTTACATGGTTATGGGAAAACTTTGCAACGTATAATAAAAAGATTAACGACCATGACTTTACAATTTTAGCTGGTTATTCATCTGAAAGATACCAACATCCTAATTATTCTTTACATTCAGGGCCAATGCCTCAAGAAGGAGGTAATTATGCATATCATGATTATAGGACATCTCAAGAAAGTGATAAAGTTGGAGGAGGTTTAGAAGAAAACGCAAAAATTTCATATTTTGGTAGATTATCTTATAATTTTAAACATCAATACATGTTTGAAGCTTCTTTAAGATATGATGAAGCAAGTGTGTTGCCTGAACATAATAAGGGAGCCTTTTTCCCTGCTTTCTCTGCAGGTTGGGCAGTATCGGAAGAAAATTTTTGGTCAGTTGAAAAAATCGATTATTTTAAATTACGAGCAAGCTGGGGAAAAAATGGCAGTATTTCTAATGTAATTGAAAATGAGGATAAAGAATTCTGGACAACCGAAAACATATATTACATTGATGGTGAAGGAAATTATATTTCTGGTGCAAGAGTTGGAAAAATAACTAATCCTAATCTTGAGTGGGAAAAATCAAACCAGTTAGATATTGGATTTGACCTGAAAGCTTTTGATGGCAAATTATCATTCTCTACTGATTATTATATTAAGAAAACAGAAGGCTTAATATTTTTAAACACATTTGCTTCATCAGTTGGAAGAGACGCTCCTTATTTTAATGGGGGGACAGTAGAAAACAAAGGCTTTGATTTTGAAACAAGCTTTAGAAACAAGATTGGTGATTTAAGTTATCGTGTCAATTTTAATTTATCAACATTAAATAATGAAGTTACTGAATTAACGTCAAAAACTTTCCAATCTGGAGCTAATGTAAGAGGATATGACGTAACCATGTTTGATGTTAATGAACCTATATGGTACTTTTATGGTTATAAAACTAATGGTATTGATGATGCCACAGGAGAAGTTATCGTTGTTGATGTAAATGGCGATGGAAGTATTACTCCGGATGACCAAACAAATATTGGAAACCCTCATCCTGATTTAATCTATGGTGGAAGTATTAATCTTGAATATAAAAATTTCGATCTTAATATATTCTTGCAAGGAACAAAAGGTAATGATATTTATATGGCATGGTTCAGAATGGACAGAATATTCTCTAATAAACCAAGTTTCTTTTATAATGACAGATGGACAGAAGCCGGGGATAATGCAAGCATGCCTAAACCAAATAATGAAAGCGACGATGTTTATAGAAGTGATCTTATGGTACAGGATGGCTCATATATGAGAATAAAACAAATACAACTTGGTTATAGTTTACCAAAAAGTATATTAAAAAGAACAGGAGGACTGGAAAAAGTCCGTGCTTATATTTCCCTTGATGATTATTTTACATTTACTAAATATAAAGGTTTGGATCCTGAAGTTGGTAGTGAAGATGATAATAGTCAGGGAATTGACAGAGGTGCTTATCCCATACCTCGTAAGTTTATGTTTGGATTATCAGTTAATTTTTAAGATTTTAAAATAAATTAATTATGAAAAATAAAATATTAAAATTATTAGTAGTAATTACAGTAATAACTTTTACTGCTTGTGATTCCGATTTCCTTGATATTGAACCTAAGGGGAAATTGGCCAGTGAAAACTACCCTTCAACTAATGCAGAAGCAGAAATGGCAATAGTAGGTGTTTACGATTTAATGCAATGGAACTATGGCAGGCCATGGCATAGTGCATTTTTTATTAAAGTATTGTCTGGAGATGGTTCAAATGCTGGTGGATCTAATTCTAGTGATCAAGCACAATTACAACAAATTGACGATTTTACTCATGTATCCGACAATGTATCAATTGATGGTATATGGGAAGGATTTTATAAAACCATTAGTTTAGCAAATACTATTATTGAAGTGCTTCCTGAAAAAGATTTTTCTTCAAAAGAGCAAATAATAGCTGAAGCAAAATTTTTAAGAGCATATAATTATTTTGAACTTATTACTTTATTTGGTGATGTTCCTTTAATCTTAGTTAGTGCTAAAAATGAAAGTGAATATAACAATCCAAGAATTCCAAAAGAAGAAGTATATGCTCAAATAGAAGGTGATTTAACTGATGCCATAGAAATACTTCCTTTGAAAAGTGCTTTATCCTCAGGTGATAAATATCGCGCTTCAAAAGGTACGGCACAAGCATTATTAGGTAAAGTACATTTATTTCAGGAAGAATGGACAGAAGCAGCATCAATGTTTGATGTTGTAATTTCTAGTGGAGAATACGATCTTGAAGAGAATTTTGCTGATATTTGGTCGAGTGAAAGAAAATTAGGTGGAGAGTCATTATTTGAACTTTTATATAGCAGTGGCAGAGGTTATGATTGGGGAAATTTTCCATGGGATGGAACATCCGAAAGTAATATCCATGTTCAATTAATGGGCCCAAGAGAGATGTTTGATGTTAGTGCAATTGGTATTTCTAATGGTTGGGGATTTAATATTCCTACTGCTAAAATAGGCCAGGCATTTATTGATGAAGAAGATAATGTTAGAATGGCAGCATCCTTAATTTCAGAAGCTGATTTAATTGCAGCCGGAGGTGCTGTTAATGAAGAAAATATACACGACTATGAAGGCTATATAAGGCTAAAATATGTTACAAAAACCTCAGAAACAAGCTCAACTACAGGAGCAACACCTGATCTTAATTATGAAACATCCTGGAAACTATTAAGATATGCTGATGTATTACTTATGGCTGCCGAAGCTTATTATAGATCGGGTGATGAAGTAAAAGCATTAACTGAATTAAATAAAGTTCGTGCCAGAGCAAATCTTGCTGATATTGAATCTTCAGGATCAGCCTTATTTGAGGATATAGTAAAAGAAAGACAACTTGAATTAGCTTTTGAAGGCCAACGTTATTGGGATCTTGTTCGTTGGGGGCTTGCAAGTGAAGAATTATCTTCTTTAGGTTTTGAATCAGGAAAACATGAAGTGCTCCCAATACCTCAATCAGAAATTAACTCTAATACAGAGATTCCTGAATCTGATCAAAATCCTGGATTTTAACGGCTCTCTTTAAAATAAATTTAGATTAATAGATTGTGTATGGGTTATCTGAAAATTTGTTATTTGCAATTTCTTGGATAATCCTTTTTTTTAACATTAATAAACATTTTCCGATAAGTTTTTAGGGACGGCATCCTTATTTTATAAGGATGCCGTCCCTTCTTATTTCTTAAGATGGTCATTATTCATTAATTAATTGATTAATTTCGTAGAAAAACCTACATTATGCCATTTATTGATTTTTATAAGTTAGATAAGGTTCAGGCTTATGAAGGGATTACAGGCCATATCGCCCATTCCGATAAACTTACTTTTGCCCGATTCAGGATTGAAAAAGATACCGTTTTACCTGAGCATGCTCATCCTCACGAACAATGGACTCACCTACTTGAAGGAAGACTGGAGTTCACTATCGGTAACGAAACACAAGTGCTGACTCCGGGCACGGTTGCGCATGTTCCATCAGATATTTCGCATAAGGTGAAAGCCCTCACTGAATGTCACATACTTGATTGCTTTAACCCGGTCAGGGAGGAGTTTATGAATCTGGAAGCTATCGATTAGCCTTTTAATTTCAATTAATTATTAATAAAATGCTGAGACACATACTCTGCTATTTGTACGGCATTGGTAGCAGCTCCTTTTCTTAAATTATCGGAAACGATCCAAAGATTAAGACAATTAGGTCTTGAAAAATCACGTCTGATTCGTCCTACAAAAGTATCGTCTTTACCTCTTGCTGTAATAGGCATTGGGTATAAATTATTATTGAGGTCATCCTGAACAGTCACACCTGGTGTGGCTGCCAACAGTTCAACGAGATTGTCCAACTCAAAATCATTCTCAAACTCCACATTTACCGATTCTGAATGTCCACCAACTACGGGCACACGCACCGCAGTTGCCGTGATTTCAATTTCAGGGGCATTGAGGATTTTTTTGGTTTCATTCACCAATTTCATTTCCTCTTTGGTATAACCATTTTCCGTAAAGTCATCGCAATGTGGCAAGCAATTTCGATAAATCTGATGCGCATATTTTTTTCTCACATCTGCGCCGTTTTCTTCGTCATTCAACTGATTGATGGCGGAAATCCCCGACCCGGTTACGCTCTGATAAGTTGAAATAACCAGTCGTTTAATATTGTATGTTTTGTGCAATGCCGATAAGGCAAGTACCAACTGAATTGTTGAGCAATTGGGGTTAGCGATAATTAAATCTTCTTTTGTTAAATCGCTCGCATTGATCTCAGGAACCACTAATTTTTTTCCTTTGTCCATTCTCCATGCCGAAGAATTATCAACCACATAGGTTCCGTTTTTTGCAAATCGTTCTGCAAATTTCAAGGATGTTTCGCCTCCGGCGGAAAATAAAGCAATATCAGGCTTTTTAGCAATGGCGGCTTCAAGGCCAATTACTTCCACTTCCTGATTTTTGAACTTAATTTTCTTACCCACAGATCGCTCACTTGCGACGCATAATAATTTGGTTATCGGGAAATTCCGTTCTATTAATAATTCAATAATTTTTCTACCAACCAGACCGGTAGCGCCCACAACTGCTATCTTCATTTTCTAATTTATTAATTGATTTGCAACATTAAGTTTTTTTTTAATCATTCAAAAGATCTGTACGTTCTTTGTCTTATCCCTTGATTTTGTGTACCTCGTAAGGTGTTTCCTGATACAAATAATAGTTCAGCCAATTTGAGAATAATAAGCTGCCATGGCTTCTCCAATTAGCAAGCGGCTTTTTAGTTGGGTCGTTATTCGGGAAATAATTTTCAGGGATATTGAAATTAACCCCTTTTTTTACATCCCGATTATATTCTGCCTGCAATGTGAGGAGGTCGTACTCAGAATGCCCTGTTACAAATATTCTCCTTTTATTTTTTGAGGCAACGATATAAATCCCTGCCTTTTTAGATTTTGATACAAGCTCCAATTCTTCAACATTGGCAATGTCCTCGTAACGAAGTTCGGTATTGCGAGAATGGGGGACAGAAAAAGTATCATCAAATCCACGTATAATCGGATACTTTCGATTACAGACTGTATGCTCATAAACGCCAAATAATTTTTCTTTCAATGGGTGTTTTGGAATTCCATAATGATGATATAAACCAGCCTGTGCAGCCCAACAAATATAAAGGATGGAAGTGACATTATCCGTGGCCCAGTCCATAATTTCTTTCATTTCTCCCCAATACTTCACCTCTTCAAAATCGATTTGATCCACAGGCGCCCCTGTCATGATCATGCCGTCATACTTCTTATCCCTGATCTCATCAAAAGTTTTATAAAACTGCTGTAGGTGATCGGCGGAAGTATTTTTCGAAATATAGCTGGAAGTTTTAACCAGGTCAATTTCTACTTGTAATGGTGTGTTTGAAAGTAAGCGCAGCAGGTGTGTTTCTGTCTCGATTTTTAAGGGCATTAAATTTAATACCGCTACTTTCAAGGGGCGAATATCCTGCCTTTGCGCTCTTTCTTCCGCCATTACAAAAATGTTTTCACTGATCAATATATCCTTCGCAGGTAGTTGATCTGGAATTTTTATAGGCATGATTAATTAATCTTTAGCTGTTAAAATTGCTTGTTCAAAATCGGCAATGATATCATTCAGGTATTCAATGCCAACGCTTACCCGAAGACCTGAAGGTTTTACCCCAGCTATTAATTGATCTTCCTCGCTTAACTGCTGATGCGTGGTGGCCGAAGGCTGAATGATTAATGTTTTTGCATCACCAACATTCGCTAAATGACTCACTAATTTCAGGCTGTCAACAAATTTGCTTGTTTCATCCTTGCTTCCATTTATAGAGAAGGATAGTACGCCACCAAAACCATTTTTTAAATATTTTTGGGCAAGAGGTTTATAGGGATTATTGTCGAGTCCGGGATATTCAACTTCCTCAACCCAGTCTTGTTTGTTCAACCATTTAGCCAGTTCCAACGCGTTTTCATTATGGCGATCCAATCGTAATGAGAGTGTTTCCAGGCCTTGTATTAATAAAAATGAATTAAATGGACTTATCGCACTTCCAAGGTCACGTAGGCCTTCTATTCTGCTTCGGATGATAAAAGAAAGTTCTTTAAGTTCTTCCCAATAAATCAATCCGTGATATCCGGGAGAAGGTTCTGTAAATTGAGGAAATTTACCATTACCCCAATTAAAGTTTCCTCCATCAATAATCACACCGCCTATACTGGTACCATGTCCACCTATCCATTTGGTGGCCGATTCAACAACAATGTTTGCGCCGTGTTCAAAAGGATTACAAACATATCCGGCAGCGCCGAAAGTGTTATCCACAATTAGGGGAATTCCATTTTCCTTAGCCAAGGCAACTAATTTTTCAAAATCAGGAATTACAAAACCAGGATTGCTAATTGATTCAATATAAATTGCCTTGGTTTTATCATCAATCAGTTTTGCGAAATCCGTATCTTTTTCCGATTCAGAAAAGCGGCATTCAATTCCAAATTGCCTGAACGTATTTTTAAATTGAGCAAATGTTCCACCATATAAATACGGAGAGCTTATAAAATTATCACCCTGTTGTAAAATATTTGACAATGCAATAAATTGAGCTGCATGACCAGAGCTCACAGCCAGTGCGCCAACACCTCCGAGTAAAGCTGAAATTCGTTGTTCGAATACAGCTGTGGTCGGATTCATAATTCGTGTGTAGATATTTCCTTCTTCCTTTAATGCAAATAGATTGGCTGCATGTTCAGAGCTGTTAAACTGATAAGAGGTCGTTTGATATAAAGGAACGGCCCTTGAATTCGTGTCTTCATCAGGTTGATGCCCGGCATGAACCTGTAAAGTATTGTAGTGTAATTTAGTTTTTGTAGTACTCATCTTTATTTGTTTTTTAAAAAAATTTATCATGAATTTTTGTGATGGCCAGATGTTCATGTTTGCTGTTAATAATTAAATAGCAAACCACTTCTGAACCACCCATTATACTCATTAATACATTGATGTTTTCGGCAGCCAATGCATTAAATATTTTATTCCCGATTCCGGGAATTTCAAGTACCCCCTGCCCTACCACTGCAACAACGGCAATGTTTTTTAGTGAGATAATTTCTTTGATTTCCTCCAGGGCCAATGATTTCAATATTAATTCTGACTTGGCCAAATCCTTGGCTGAAAGCAAAATATTTATGGCAATTTGAGATGTAATTACCGATTTAATATTGATTCCGGTTTCATTAAGTTTAGTAGTAATTTTAGCGAGTGTTCCGGATTTATGTCCCAAACCGGGTCCATTCAATTTTAGTAAAGAAAACTCACTGCTTGATGTAATGCTTTTTACGCCAATTTCCGATTGTGAATGCGCACTGTTAATTTGAGTTAATGCTTCATTATGTCCATTCAATGATCGAATATCGAAAATATTGATTGGTATTTGCGTTCCAAATAAAGGCTCAATCGTTCTTGGGTGTAAAATCTTGGCGCCAAAATATGCTAGCTCAGATGCTTCGGAATAAGATAAATGTTTGATTCTCTTTGGCTGATTCACAATTTTAGGATCTGCTGATAGAAAACCATTCACATCTTTCCAAACATCTAATGAATCTGCCTTAACCAAACGGGCAATTGCAGCAGCTGAATAATCTGTTCCCCCACGGCCTAATAAGTTCACCTGACCAGTAGAGGAAATTCCATAAAAGCCAGGAATAACATACACTTGCTTTTCTTGAAATAAAAGATTTATCTTTTTACTACAAGCCTTGAAATCTATGCTTGCATCACCAAATACATCATTGCTTTTTAATCCAATTTCTTCAGGCAACACCTCTTTGGAAGTAATACCATTGCTTTGGAGAACACAGTTAATTACAAATGAACTGAGACGCTCGCCATAGCTCAGAATTTTATCAGATAGAAAATCTGGAATTTCACCAAAATCTGAAATCCTACTAAGGTGTTTTTCTAATTCTTCCAATAGATTGTCTACCTCATTAATTGCAGTTTTCAAAGTGTTATCATTTTTTATATAATGATCCAATATTTCATATTTGTTCAGCCTGATTTTTTGAAGCCCTTGTTTTACTTTTTCAGGATTTGAACCTATACAACCTAAAAGATCAATTAATAAATTTGTATCACCAAAAAAGGCTGACACTACCATTAAAGTAGCATGATTATAATGTTGAGCAATAGAAATAACTTTCTCTAAACTACTGATCTTTTTTAAATTAGACCCGCCTATTTTAATAACAACTTTACTTGACATTTGAATTAAATTAAAGGAATAAACATTACTATGCTGCGCATAACAGATCGCTATGCCAACTTGAATTCGTCAAAACTAATTTGGAACTTAGCCTCAACTATTCCATGCCCATAGGCAAGGAATCCTGTTTAATCGTAATTGTAAATTGAAAAAAATTGAATGTGTTCATTATATTAGTGTTAATTATTATTATCCGCCCCTGTGGCGGATTAGGTTTTAGCACCTTTTCTAACTACTAGACGGTTGCTAGAGGTTCGTAGAGCCTAATCTCTCCCCTCTTCTCTATAATCAAACACCTACTTTTAAGGATAGGAGTTTTAAATAGTGCGGCAAAGTTAAAAAGAAAATTGATAAGAGTGTTAAAAATATAAAGAAAGTTTAATTTTTTCTTTTTAATGAAGTTCCCCCGTCCGCTTGCGGCGGGGAGCTTTAATGCCACTTCCCTAGATAAAGACGAAGTATTGTTCTCTATAAGAATACCACAGAATCAAAGTTGAATAGCCAAATAAGTATCGATTGAAAATAATACGATTATCATGGGAGAAGCCCAGATCCAACTGGCTATATCCTGTATTAGAACACCTATTTCTATCAAACATAAACTGAATTTACTAAATGGCGAGAATGCAGTAAATTAGAATATAAATGGAATTGTAATCTCTCGTTGTAACCGGAACAAGTTTGTATTCTTTCGATATTGTTGGCACCAAGTGTAAAAAATGCCAGATTAGAAGAAATAAGACGATGATTTGATAATTAGTTTAACATCAGTGGATGCTCAACTTTTTCTTTTAACAAGGCAAGATCAATCAGATCGATCATTTTATCTACATAATGGAATTTTAATCCCTTTATGTAATTATCCTTGATTTCTAAAATATCTCTTTCGTTTTCAATCGAAAGAATAATCTCTTTTATTTTTGATCGTTTTGCTGCCAAAATCTTTTCTTTAATCCCTCCTACCGGCAATACTTTTCCACGTAATGTAATTTCGCCTGTCATGGCGATGTTGTAACGAACTTTACGCTGTGTATATGCTGAGGCCATTGCAGTAAACATAGTAATTCCAGCCGAAGGCCCGTCTTTCGGTGTAGCACCCTCAGGGATATGAATATGTAAATTCCATTTACTGAAGAGTTCTGAGTTAATCCCTACAATATCAGAATTTGCCTTGAGATATTCGTAGGCAAGAGTAGCAGATTCTTTCATTACATCCCCAAGATTTCCTGTCATGGTTAGTAAACCTTTACCTTTACTTAGACTGGATTCAATAAATAAGATTTCCCCTCCCACAACAGTCCATGCTAAACCGGTTACAACACCAGCCACGTCATTCTTAATGTGCTTGTCGCGCTGAAATATGGGCTTACCCATTATGTTGATCAGATCTTCAGCACTTAACTTTTTGTCAAAATCTTTATTCATAATAATATATTTTGCTTTGTTACGAATAATTTTTGCAATCTTTTTCTCCAGTGCTCTAACGCCGGATTCACGCGTATAATCATCAATAATTTTTTCTAATATTGTTTTTGGAAAACTTAATTGATTTCGTTTAACTCCATGCTCTGCAAACTGCTTCGGAAGTAAATGCCGTTTTGCAATTTCCAGTTTTTCTTCAATTAAATAACCACTTAAATCAATGATTTCCATTCGATCTCTTAAGGCGGGATGAACAGTACTTAACGTATTTGCGGTAGCAATGAACATGATTTTAGAAAGATCATAATCCATTTCTAGATAATTATCATAAAAAGCAACGTTTTGCTCCGGGTCAAGGATTTCGAGTAAAGCTGCTTGAGGGTCACCCTGATTTGAATTCCCGCTTACTTTATCAATTTCATCGAGAACAAATACCGGGTTGGATGATTTTGCCTTTCTTAAACTTTGAATGATTCTCCCTGGCATTGCTCCAATGTACGTTTTACGATGGCCGCGTAATTCAGCTTCATCTCTTAAACCACCTAAGGACATTCTAACGTATTTTCGATCTATTGCCCGTGCGATAGATTTCCCAAGAGATGTTTTTCCCACTCCGGGAGGGCCAACCAAACATAGAATTGGCGACTTCATGTCATTTTTAAGCTTGATAATCGCCAAATGTTCGATAATTCGCTCCTTAACCTTTTCTAATCCAAAATGATCATCATCCAAGATTTTCTGTGCACGATCTAAGTCAAAATTATCCTGAGTAAATTCGTTCCAGGGTAGTTCAACTAAAATTTCAAGATAGTTAAGCTGTATCGAATATTCCGCTGCCTGCGGATTCATTCGTTGTAGCTTCTTTAATTCTTTTTCAAATGAATCAGCAATTTCTTTGGACCACTTTCTTGACTTGGCGTTATCTCTGAGCTCTTTAATTTCCTGCTCGTTCGGGCTTCCTCCTAATTCTTCTTGTATGGTTTTAAGCTGCTGATTAAGTAAAAAATCACGTTGTTGTTTATCAAGATCAGTTTTAACTTTCTTTTGAATTTGGTTTTTTAGTTCAATCACCTGAAGCTCTTCGGTTAAAGCCTTTAAAACAAGATTGGCACGTTTCGGTAGTTCGCCAACTTCGAGTAATTTCTGTTTTTCTAATACATCGATATTTAAATTCGAAGAAACGAAATTTACAAGGAAAACAGGACTTTCTATATTTTTAATTGCAAAGCTTGCTTCAGTTGGAATATTTGGTGATTGCTTAATGATTTGAATTGAGAGATCTTTCAAAGATGATATTAGTGCACTAAAATTTTCGTCTCCAGAAATTTGCTCGGTAACACCAAACTGGGTGACCTTGGCCTTAAAATATGGATCTTTTTGCACTAGTGATTGTAAGGTAAATCTCTTTTTCCCCTGAATAATTGCGGTTGTACTTCCATCAGGCATTTGTAGTATTTTGATGATTTGTGCAACCGTACCTACCGGATTTAAATCATCATATTCAGGATCTTCAATATCCACATCTTTTTGTGCTACAACACCAATTATACTGTTTTCTTTGTAAGAATCCTTAATTAGTTTAATCGATTTATCACGCCCTACGGTAATCGGAATTACAACTCCTGGGAATAAAACTGTGTTTCTTAACGGCAATATCGGAAGCTCCTCAGGAACTTCTTCAGCATTCATCAGCTCTTCATCTTCCGATGAAAGTAAGGGGATAAATTCAGTGTCAGAGTCTAGTATATTTGATAAATTAAGAAAATCCATAATTTAAAATTCGATTTTAAGTCAAATTGTCATAATGACCTGTGTATGTCATTTTTGTCATTCATGCCGAATTGTTTAAACTACTAATCTCTAGCCATTTAACAATCCAGACTTTGTTTTTTTAATGAGCCGATATGTAAGTCAAGTTATATGCCAAACTATTAGATTATAATTGTGGGTATTCTCTGAGTGTTAAATTATAAATATGATTAAATATTTCTTCATCCATTATATCAAATTCACATTCTCGTCTTTTTAGTGTATGCTTTGCGGTGGTAATAGCACGATTAAAGTCATGCTTAACCATTTTACTGATACCTCCCCAAGCAAAGGACGGAATAAGGTTACGTTGAAATCCTGTTCCAAAAACATTGGAGCTTATTCCAATCACAGTTCCTGTATTGAACATTGTGTTAATTCCACATTTTGAATGGTCTCCCATAATCAGACCACAAAACTGTAAACCTGTACTCACAAATGATTTCTGAGTATAATTCCAAAGCTTAACGATATCGTAAGTATTCTTTAAATTTGAATTATTGGTATCCGCACCTATGTTACACCATTCAGCAATAACAGCATTACCCATGAATCCTTCATGGCTTTTATTTGAATTAGCAAACATTACTACATTGTTCAACTCTCCTCCTACTTTACATTGAGGACCAATGGTAGTTGCTCCATAAATTTTTGCACCCATCTTTACAACAGAATTCTTACCCAAATAAAAGGGTCCGCGAATCATGGCTCCTTCCATAATTTCAGCACCTTCATCGATATAAATCGGACCTTCAGAAGCATTTAAAGATGCGTTATTAATCGCAGTGTTTGCTGCAATAAAAATATTCTTTTCAGCATTTATATAATTTGATGAATTTAGCGTATTCGATCTTTTATTAAGGGTAAGCAATTCGAAATCTTCCTGTAGTGCTATAGCATTCTTTGAGAAGATATCCCAGCTGTTATCGATTTTCAGTAAGGAACCTGAATATTCGATAAATGTAAGGCCTTCGATTTTTTTATCAAATATATTTTGTGATTCAAAACCACCTAATTTAAGTGCCAGAATTTGATTCTTACAAATTAGGGCTTCATTCATATTTAACGCTAATAATTGATCAAGTAAATCTCGATTCGGACAAACGGTTCCATCGATTAGGAGGTTCGTTTCAGCTTTAACTAAGGGATATTTTTTGTTTAAATATGATTCTGTGAGTGAAGATGTAGGCGTATTCAGATATCTCTCCCACTTCTCACGAATGGTAAGAATCCCGATGCGAATATCTGCATTAGGACGTAAAAAATTTAAGGGAAGGAGATCTGTACGTTCAAATGTGTCGAATAAGATGTAATTCATTATTATTTATTGTTATACAATAACAAATCTACTGATTTATTTCATTAGAAAAAAGGCAAAAAAAAAGCTCCTAGCTTTGCTAAGAGCTTTGCAAACATCTTTATGTCTATTTCTTATTCTCATAATGAGATTTATACTTGGTTTTAAATTTATCAACTCTACCGGCGGTATCAACAAGTTGCATCTTCCCTGTATAAAATGGATGTGATTTGTGTGATATTTCTAATTTTACTAAGGGGTATTCGTTTCCGTCTTTCCATTTAATAGAATCTTTTGTATTTACTGTTGATTTTGTAAGAAATGTATAGTCGTTCGACATATCTTTAAAAACAACAAATCTATAATCTTTAGGGTGAATATCTTTTCTCATCGTCAATTCTCTTTGTTTTTCGGTCGGCAAAATTAAACCATTATCTTATAAAAACAAAGCTAATGATATAATATTTTATTATTTATTAAAGTCCTAAATTTAGTAGAAATTCCATTGTATCAATCCCGTCAGCATAATTCCATAACTCAGGTTTCTGGCTTTCTCCGAATTTGATTCTGTTCAAGATATCATCTGATTCTGCAACAATGCATTGAAGAAGTTCTTTTTCTTGAGACAATTGTTTATTTAAATTATCAATATTATTATAATATTCATAATTCAAAACAGATATAGGTGATGATATTTGAGCATCTTCTTTAATCAATAAAAAACCAGTATCATAGTGTGCAATATTATTAATTAAAAGAATAGATTTATTGTAATCGTAATTATTATTGTATTTATGATGATTTCGCAGTTCATTATAAGCATCTAACGATTTTAAGAGCGGCTTAAAATCATATCCTTCCGGGACATAGATTTTAGATACATTTCTGCAACCCAAACCAAAATAGTTAAATATGTCAGCACCTAAGTCCGTTAAACTTTTCTCATTCCCTGAAATCACAGCTACCCCATTTCTATTCTTTCTGATAATATGCGGGTATTTTCCGAAATAACACTCAAAATATCGCGCACTATTGTTACTACCTGTAGCAATGATTGCATCAAAATTCTCAAGTTTATTTTCGGTAAATGAAATTAGTTGATCGAAGCCGGGCTCAAACTTAATTAATATTTTTGCCAGCGCTGGAAGTAAATATTTATCAGATGAAGATAATTTCCCTAAATATTTATTTCCGGAAACAAGCACACACAGAAAGTCGTGAAAGCCAACTAATGGAACATTTCCTGCAATTACAACACCAATTCTCTTTGGCAGTTCAGTAGTAAGATTAGTGTCATAAGCTGATAACCAAGTTTCAATATTCGTTTGCGATAAACTACTAGCCCATACTTTAATTGCTTGATGTGTATTTTCAAGAGTAAACCAAGGGTTCTCAAGAAATGATTTCTCAATAATATTTTCAAGATTTAAATAATCGTTTTCTAATAAAGAAGAGCCTATAGGTTTATATTCTTTAATAATAAAATTATTTAGGAATTGTCCCAAATCTAAGATGGCATTCCGGATAGATTCAATTTTCATCAATCAATTCTACTTTTTAAACAAAAAGCTAAATTATGGATAAAATTTATATTGATTCTTGACAACTGTTATTCTTAAAAATCATATATTTGCTTATGCTTAATGTTAACTAAATCACAAGAGTATAAATCACTTAATATCAAACGAATGAAAAAACATAACTTTTTTGCAGGACCTTCAATCTTACCTCAATTTACTATAGAAAATACAGCTAAGGCAATTCACGAATTTGCTGATATGGGCTTATCACTTATGGAGATTTCACATAGAAGCAAACAATTTGTTACCGTTGTGGATGAAGCAACTGCATTGTTTAAAGAACTACTTAATATACCTGAAGGATACTCTGTGATATTTCTGGGTGGTGGCGCAAGTACCCAATTTGCAATGATCCCATTCAATCTGATGAATAAAAAAGCTGCGTATTTAAATACAGGAGCGTGGGCGAAAAAATCTATTAAGGAAGCCAAATTATTTGGTGAAGTAGATGTTGTTGGATCCTCAGAAGACAAAAATTTTGCATACATACCTAAAGGATATACGATTCCAGCTGATGCAGATTATTTTCATATTACCACCAATAACACTATTTATGGTACTGAAATAAAGGAAGATTTGTACAGTAATGTACCATTAGTTGCAGATATGTCATCTGATATTTTTAGCCGCCCCATAGATGTCTCCAAATACGGTATTATTTATGGAGGTGCACAGAAAAATTTAGCACCGGCAGGTGTAACTTTTGTTATTATTAAAAATGATCTTCTTGGTAAAGTAGACCATTCAATTCCTACGATGTTAAACTATCAAACACATATTGATAAAGAATCAATGTTTAATACACCTCCGGTAGTTCCTATTTTTGCAGCACTGCAAACACTTAAATGGTTAAAGGCGAAAGGCGGTGTTGCCAAGATGAATGAAATCAACCTAATGAAAGCAGGCTTATTATATGATGAAATTGATCGTAATCCTCTGTTTAAAGGATCAGTACTTAATATAGAAGATCGATCCATCATGAATATTTGTTTTGTCATGAATGAAGGATATGAGAAACATGAGGCTGACTTCTTCACTTTCGCTACAGAAAAAGGCATGGTGGGAATTAAAGGACACCGATCAGTTGGTGGATTCCGGGCTTCAACATATAATGCATTACCTGTAGAAAGTGTGCAAGCATTGGTAATCGCTATGCAGGATTTCGAAAAGAAAATTTAATTTAATATTACTTAAAATTAGTCGACAGTTTCTATAATTAGAGTTGTCGCTAATGTAATAATTCATTCTTTAACAAATTAAAAATAACAGTAATGACTAAAGTACTAATCGCAACAGTAAAACCTTTTGCAAAGGCTGCTATAACTAAAATAAAGGAGGTGTTTGATAAGGCCGGTTATGAATCAATTCTTCTTGAGAAATATGCCAATCAATCTGATTTTGTGAATGCTGTTGGTGAAGTTGATGCCATTATTATCAGAAGTGACAAAGCAACAAAAGAAGTGATGGATTCAGCGAAAAACCTCAAAATAATAGTTAGAGCTGGTGCCGGATACGACAATATTGATCTTCAGGCTGCAACAGAAAATAATGTTGTTGCGATGAATACTCCTGGACAAAATTCAAATGCTGTAGCAGAATTAGCGATAGGTATGATGATTTTTAATGCCAGAAATAAATTCACCGGCTCAGCAGGTACTGAACTAAAAGGCAAAAGTATTGGTATTCATGCCTATGGAAATGTAGGAAGATATGTAGCAATAATAGCAAAAGGATTTGGCATGAGAGTTTATGCTTTTGACCCGTTCATTTCAAAAGACTCAATTGAGGCTGATGGCGTAATTGCACTTGATTCAGCTGAAGAATTATATAAAACTTGCCAGTACATTTCATTGCATATTCCAGCAAATGAAAAAACTAAAGGTTCTATTAATTTTGAGTTATTATCTAGTATGCCTAAAGGAGCAACACTGGTTAATACAGCCAGAAAAGAAGTTGTTCATGAAGTTGAATTGATTAAATTATTTGCCGAAAGAGATGATTTCAATTATCTATCAGACATTGCTCCAGATTGTGCAGATGAACTTGTATCAAACTATCAATCGCGCTGTTATTTTACACCTAAAAAAATGGGTGCACAAACATCAGAAGCAAATATTAATGCAGGAATTGCTGCAGCAACACAAATAGTTAACTTTATCGAAAAGGGAGATACATCTTTCAAGCTTAATTAACCAAAATATAAAATAGGCATAAGTTAATCTAAATGATCAGGTTATATAAAATAAAAGCTAACAATAATGGAGAGTAATAATGACAAACAATTCACTTTTTTCAGGTTCGAAGATCTTAGAGTTTATCATAAATCTCTTGATTATGCATTGTGGGTAAATGAGAATACGAAACAATTTCCCGAACAGGTAAATACTGATTTAGCAATAAAGTATAATGCATCAGCATCAAATATAGCCATCAATATTGCAGAAGGTTCTGCCCGCAACAAGAGTCAATTTGTATATTGTTTAAAAATGGCTAAAAGTGCATTAAGAGAGAGTTTAGTTTATTCAACCTTGGCTTATAATTTGGGGCTCATCACAGAAGAACAAGAACTACAATCGAGAAATCAATTAATGGAAATGACCAAAATGATCGGGGCTCTAATTTCCTCATTACAAAGAAGCCCTCATAGAGAGGAGGAGGAGGAAGAAGTAAATCAAAAAATCGATGCAAACACCTATTATTAAACTTTAATACTAAATTACACTAATCTATGGCAATATTAAAAGCTTTTAAAGGCATTAGACCAACGGCAGATAAAGCACAGGCGATTGCATCAAGACCCTATGATGTTTTAAATAGAGCGGAAGCAAGAATTGAAGCTGGTAAAAATAAATATTCATACTTACGAGTGATAAAACCTGAGATTGATCTGGCTGATGATGTAGATTTATATGGCGAAGCTATATATGCGAAGGGAAAAGAGAACTTCTTTAATTTAATGGCAGAAAAGGTATTAATTCAAGATGAGAAGGAACATCTATACATCTATGCCCAAACAATGAATGGCCGTACTCAATATGGCTTAGTAGGCGCAGCAGGTGTTGAAGATTATATGGATAATGTAATTAAAAAACATGAGTTAACCCGACCTGATAAAGAAGCAGACAGAATGAATCATGTTAGAGTTAGCGGAATGAATTATGAGCCGGTATTCTTCTCCTACCCTGCTGTAAAGGAAATTGATGAAATCGTTGCAGAGGTAGTTAAAGCTACTCCAGAATATGATTTTACCTCCGAAGATGGCTTTGGTCATCATTTCTGGGTGATTCGAGATCAGAGCAAAATTGACCGAATTATTGAACTTTTTACCGACTTGCCAGCGACCTACGTGGCTGATGGGCATCATCGGACTGCAGCTGCAGCCTTGGTTGGTAACGAACGAAAGAAGAACAATCCTAAGCATGATGGCAATGAAGAATACAATTTCTTCCTTGCCGTTCATTTCCCAGATGATCAATTAACCATTATTGATTACAATCGGGTAGTGAAAGATTTACATAGAAATTCGCCTGAAGAGTTTATTGCGAAATTAAAATCTAGTTTTTATATTGAAGAAAAAGGAATAGATATTTATAAACCTCAGGAATTACATAACTTCTCAATGTATTTAAAAGGAAAATGGTATTCCCTGACTTCAAAAGTTGGAACGTTTGATGACAATGATCCTGTTGGAGTGCTTGATGTAACAATATTAACCAATGAAATCCTGGCTCCTTTCCTTGATATAACAGATTTAAGGAAGTCAAAACGAATTGATTTCGTTGGAGGAATTCGCGGTCTTGGAGAACTAAAAAGAAGGGTTGATAATGGAGATATGGAAGTTGCTTTTGCACTTTATCCGGTATCAATGAAACAATTAATTGATATCGCTGATTCGGGTAATATTATGCCTCCTAAAACTACATGGTTTGAACCAAAGCTTAGAAGTGGATTAATAATTCATGCATTAGATTAAGAAACTCAATATTTATGTATGAAAAGCAACCAGATGGTTGCTTTTTTTTTTACCAATAGTGATTCCGGGTTGAACTTTATGAACATATGAAATAAACCGGAATCACGATGCACTTGTGAACTTTTGGTAGGATAAATTCAATAACGTAATAACAATGAAACCGAAGCTCCATACTCTTTAATTCGCAAAAAGAGAAAAAGGTTACCCCAAAAATCAATTTATTTTTCAGTATTTTTTCAACCCAACACTTAAAAGACTGATAATCTTACTGGTATAACCTTGTTTTTTTTTAATTATTTTATTAAGAAACCTAATATCTTCTTGAGCAAAACTTGAGGCTAATTAGGATTTGTAAATTTAATACTCCATATATCTTTGGAACACAACTTGTAAAAAAGCTTTTCCTTCCCTCACAACTGAGTCCTGATAAAGTATTGGGATTGTATTATTATAAAAATAATCTAAACGATGCTCATAAAAGAACTCTCCTGATGAAGGGCATAGCCATCCAATACCTTCTTTAAAATTAAAAAAACTCAATGTTTATATATGAAAAGCAAGCATCTGGCTGTTTTTTTTTACCAATAGTGATTCCGGGTTGAACTTTATGAACATATGAAATAAACCGGAACCACGATGTACGTGTGAACTTTTGGTAGGATAAATTCAATAACGTAATAACAATGAAACCGAAGCTTCATACTCTTTAATTCGCAAAAAGAGAAAAAGGTTACCCCAAAAATCAATTTATTTTTCAGTATTTTTTCAACCCAACACTTAAAAGACTGATAATCTTACTGGTACAACCTTGTTTTTTTTTAATTATTTTATTGAAAAGCCTAATATATTCTTGAGCAAAACTTGAGGCTAATTAGGATTTATAAATTTAATACTCCATATATCTTTGGAACACAACTTGTAAAAAAGCTTTT
>PIVJ01000303.1 GCA_003353955.1 Bacteroidota bacterium
GTGTTGCAGCATTTAATAAACGAAGTAGATAATTTAAAAACGATGGTCTTTGGCCAGCAAGAAATAATCAAGCAATTAGAAGGTTACGAAGATGCAATCGAAGAAATTAAAAAGAAAGTGGCTGAAGAGCCTGGTGAAACAGAGGAAGCTTTCTCCTACGGAGAGACTAGCGAATAGGTTAGGATATATGGGGACTGGTTTTTTTATAACCGCTCCTCATTTACTTCCTGAAACACCAGGCGTAATAATATATTTTTTAGCAGGTTTGTTTTGTACACCACAAGTTTGGGTTGCAAAGCAATGGAACTTAGTATTAGTTAATTTAAACGTTATGATAGCCTACGCGCTGCTATTTTTTAAATGAAAAGAAAAACAATTAAATGTAGTCAATGCAATGAAACGTTTTATAATGGTAGAGATTATAGAAAGCATTGGGAAAAAGAACATTTAGAACATGCGATGAAGCACGCAAAAAAAAACAATAATAAATATGTGGAAAAACGAGTGGAAAAAGTCTATAGATTACCCTGAGTGGGGTGATACAGATGTATACAAAAAGACTATATCTGGAGGATATTTATTGCCATGGGAATCTCCCCGTGACGCGTACCAACGAGTCGCAACAACAGTCGCAAAAAGATTGTACAAACCAGAACTGAGTGAAACGTTTTTTAATTACATTTGGAAAGGTTGGCTTAATCTTGCTAGCCCTGTACTTTCTAATACAGGAACTGATCGTGGCTTACCTATTTCTTGCTTTGGCATTGATGTAGGTGATAGCATTGCGGAGATTGGCGGTAAGAATTTAGAAATGATGTTACTAGCTAAACACGGTGGGGGAGTTGGTATCGGAATTAATATGATTAGACCCGCTGGCGCTAAAATTACAGGTAATGGAACATCAGATGGAGTTGTCCCTTTCTGCAAGATATATGATTCAACAATACTTGCTACAAATCAGGGATCGGTTAGACGAGGAGCTGCCTCAGTTAATATCAACATTGAGCACGATGATTTTGAAGAGTGGCTTGAGATCAGAGAACCTAAAGGAGATGTTAACAGACAGTCGCTTAACCTACATCAATGCGCAGTTGTTGGTGATAAGTTTATGCGACGCCTTGAACAAGGAGATGCGGACGCTAGAACTCGATGGAGTAAACTTCTTAGAAAGCGAAAAGCAACTGGAGAACCGTACATTATGTTTAAAGGAAACACTAACAAAGCTAATCCAAAAGCATACAAAGACAATGCCTTAAAGGTACATATGACTAATATCTGCAGTGAGATTACATTGCATACAGACGAGTCACATAGTTTTGTATGTTGTTTGTCAAGCTTAAATTTAACTAAATATGAAGAATGGAAAGATACGAACCTTATCTACGATGCTGTATGGTTCCTTGACGGCGTACTCGAAGAGTTTATCCAAAAAGCAAAAGGCCTTAAAGGGTTTGAAAACTCGGTCAGATCGGCAGATAAAGGCAGAGCGCTTGGCCTTGGAGTACTTGGCTGGCATACATACTTACAACAAAACGGAATCCCATTTGAAGGGCTACAAGCACAGTTCGAAACCAGAAGGATATTTTCGCAAATTAAAATTGAAAGTGAAAGAGCTAGTAGAGCTTTGGCTGAAGTATATGGCGAACCTCTGTGGTGCCGTGGCACTGGCTTTCGCAACACTCACCTTAGGGCTATTGCTCCTACTGTGTCTAATAGTAAGCTTGCCGGTAATGTTAGTCCTGGTATTGAGCCTTGGGCCGCTAATGTTTTCACTGAACAAAGTGCGAAGGGTACGTTCATTAG
>PIVJ01000304.1 GCA_003353955.1 Bacteroidota bacterium
TTAAATAAAATAAAAAGTGTATTTGAGTGGAATAAATACCCGGAGCACTTTAAAGAAAGATGGTATGAGTATATTGACGAAGAGTTCAAGCGTCGTGATGAAGGTCACTGGTTCAATAATAAAGGTGTCGCTACTTATATTACTGGCACTCACTACATGTACTTGCAGTGGAGTAAAATTGATGTTGGGGCAGCAGATTTTAGGGAGTCAAACAGATTATTCTTTATATTCTGGGAAGCTTGCAAAGCAGACACAAGATGCTATGGCATGTGTTACCTTAAAAACAGACGATCAGGTTTCTCATTCATGGCATCAGGCGAAACTGTTAACTTGGCAACAATCAGTTCAGATTCAAGATTCGGTATATTATCAAAATCAGGGGCTGATGCTAAAAAAATGTTTACAGACAAGGTAGTACCGATATCAATCAACTACCCTTTCTTTTTTAAACCAATACAGGACGGTATGGATCGTCCAAAAACAGAACTAGCGTACAGAGTACCAGCATCAAAACTAACTCGTAGAAAGCTAGATCAAGGTGAAACACCTGATGAAGTGGTAGGTCTTGATACAACTATTGACTGGAAAAATACAGGTGACAACAGTTATGATGGTGAAAAACTAAAACTGCTTGTACACGACGAATCAGGTAAATGGGAGAGACCTGATAACATATTAAACAACTGGAGAGTTACAAAAACTACGTTGAGGTTAGGTAGCATAATTGTAGGTAAATGTATGATGGGATCAACGAGCAATGCTCTTGACAAAGGTGGTGAAAACTTTAAAAAATTATACTATGCTTCAGACGTTACAAAAAGAAACCGCAATGGACAGACTAGCTCAGGACTATATTCTTTGTTCATACCTATGGAATGGAATTACGAGGGATTCATTGATGCTTATGGACACCCTGTCTTTGATACGCCGAAAGAATCAGTTGAAGGTGCCGACGGGCTTCAAATTGAAGTAGGTGTTATAAACCACTGGGAAAACGAAGTTGAAGGTTTAAAAGGTGATCAAGACAGTTTAAACGAATATTACAGGCAGTTTCCCCGTACAGAGCAACATGCTTTTAGAGATGAAACAAAAGAATCTTTATTTAATCTAACTAAGATATACGAACAGATAGATTATAACGATGAGTCTGATAACTCTAAATTAGTAACAAGAGGTAACTTCTCTTGGCAAGGTGGTATAAAAGATACTGTTGTTAACTTTAAGCCGAATAAAAATGGTAGGTTTTTAGTTTCATGGGTTCCACCTATACAATTACAAAATCGTGTAATAATAAAAAATGGAGTTAAATACCCCGGTAACGAGCACTGTGGTGCTTTTGGATGTGACTCATACGACATATCAGGTACAGTAGACAACAGAGGATCTAACGGATCTCTTCACGGGCTTACAAAATTCTCTATGGAAAATGTACCGGCTAATATGTTTTTCTTAGAATATATATCAAGACCTCCAACAGCTGAGATATTCTTTGAAGATGTGCTTATGGCTTTGCATTTCTATGGCATGCCAATGTTAGCAGAAAATAATAAACCTAGACTTTTATATTATTTAAAACGTAGAGGTTATAGAGCTTTCTCAATGAACAGGCCAGATAAATTAAAACTGTCTGTAGCAGAAAGAGAGATAGGTGGAATACCTAACTCATCAGAAGATATTAAGCAAGCTCACGCTGCTGCTATAGAATCTTATATAGAAGATTATGTTGGGCTTAAAGAAACTATGTATGGTAATATGTATTTTCAAGAAACGTTAGAAGACTGGGCTAAGTTTAATATAAA
>PIVJ01000305.1 GCA_003353955.1 Bacteroidota bacterium
GAATAAATCTCTATTCTCTTGAATAAAATTTCTCAATTCAATATCCACAATGGCTTTTTCCATAATCAATAAATGAGTCCTCTTTTAAAAGTTCATATTTTTTATGTCATTGAGATTTGAATATTTCGATAAATAATTGAAAATTATTTTCAGTTATGAAAATATCAATATATATTTTTCAATTTTCAATTTTAATTGAAAAATTTGTTTAAAAACATTAATTCCGTTTAAAATATTCACAACCTTTCTTGTTTTTTGGGCAATTTTATTAATTTGGTTAAAACCCGGGCACAATTTTCCCATGTAATTTTTAATTCTTACCAGGTTAATCCATAAACATCGCATGTTTGCCCAAATCTTTGTTTTTATTAACCCCCTGTAACGAATTTTATAGTTTCTCGTGAACAGGCTAAGTTGAAACATTGCTGCTTCTACATTGTTTCGCTTGTTCTGTTCTTCTTGTGGAAGGTTATTAATTTTTTCCCGATTGTAATAATTTGCAATCTGTTCTAAACTAAAGTACCTGTACTTGCCGTCAGCATCTTTAATCCTGTATTTACCTCCTTTTGTATTTACTGCATTTTGTTTATTGCCGGTGGATAAATTTTCAACTTCAAACCCGTCTTGGGTTAGTTCAAATTTAAAATTGCTTTTTCTGCCTTGAATGCCGGTAAGGAACATCTCAATATCATTATCTTTGTTAAATTTATCGTTTTCTTTACTATGATATGCTCCGTCCTGGTATGATTTATTAACCTTATCATCTAAAATTTCCTGTGTTTTTTCTACCCCTTCTTTGTAGAAACTATTATCTGCTGCAGTTGCCGGTTTTACATCCGGCTTAGTTATCAGGTTCAAACCTGTTTCATTACAGGTTTCAGTAATATTAACAACATTGCCCTTAATTTCTTGTTTGCCTTTTTTTCTATAGGCTGAATCTGTATCATGAGGGGATTGTATTGATGAAGCACGAATTTCGTTTTTAGGTTTTAATTCAATTTTTTCATCGTTTTTATCTATTTTGAATTGTTGATTGAATACTGTGAGAAGGGTGGAATAATAATCACTATCGCTTTCATTAAATAGTTTTGTAAGCAAATACATCAGGTTGCCTAAACCTTGCATCTTCTCTGTCAACTCATTACCCTTAGAGTAATATAAAACTTTTTCCTGATCTTCTTTTTGTAATTTTTCAAGGAATGATTTACTTTCTTTTGACAATTTTGTCCTTTGAAAATTATTAAGGCTTTTATAAAATTCCTTGATAACGCCGTGTATTAATTCATAACGGGAGCAATTAGCAATATTGCTGCCTATTAATTTGCTGTCCATGCGTATGGATTCGGCTTTAACACCAAAATTCATGGCTTGCTTTCCGGTTATTCCACCAAAAACTTTTTCTATCAAATCTTCACCGGTAGCAATTTCATTACGGTATATTTTTCTTTTGTGTTCATAATAGGTTGATTCTGATGGTACTTTTTCTTTTAGGTCAAACATGCTCATGGCACTTCTTACCAAAACATTGAAATTACAATTTTCGAATAATTCCTTATCGCTCCAGCCAAAACCTTCTTTTAATATCATCATTGATATAGTCTTCTTTATGGAAGCATTTGGACTACCCATTTTTGCATCAAAGAGTTTTGAAAAAATAACTTCATCAATGTTCTCAAATACATTAATGCGAAATAAATTGTGCCATTCACCAGGGTTCAGGTATTTATCATGTGCTTTACCTTGTAATAAATCAGGAATACTGTTAAATATATCAAGTTGCTTGTTTGTTGTACTTTTA
>PIVJ01000099.1 GCA_003353955.1 Bacteroidota bacterium
AGAGCTTCAGAAACTGAAGACAGACGTTATAAGACTTGGATTACAGGTTCAGCAGGTGGAGCTTCTACTTCTAGCTTAGATGCTATGGAAGTAAACTTCTTATCTGAAAGAGCTTTATGTACTTTAGGTGCTAACAACTTCTTTATCTTTAAATAGATAAAGGATTAATTAAAGAGGGTAGGTCAGCTGCAACCTGACTTACTCTCTTTTATATTTATTAAATTTAAATTATATCAAATGAAAAAAAACAAAGAGGCTTTTGTTGACAAAAGCTACAAACTCACCAGAGACAAAGCTCCATTGAGCTACACAATTCCATCAAGAAATACTAAAAGAAGTAGTTTACTTTATTTTGACGAAGAAACTGGACAAAACAGATCTATGCGATATGCTAAGAATCAAAAAACTATTTTTGAGGATGAGCAAGATGGAAATGTTCTTTTAGAACCAATTATTTTTGAAGATGGATTTTTAAGAGTTCCAAAACAAAACCAAATTTTACAAAAATTTCTAGCACATCATCCTGGAAATGGAAATGATTTTATTGAAGTTGATAAAGAAAAAGACGCTAGTATAGATGTAGATAGCATGGATTTAGCTTTAGACGCAATGATTGCAGCTAAAGAATTAGATATTGAAATGTTAGAAACAATAGCTAGAGTAGTAATGGGCGTGAAAGTAGATAGAATGACGTCTGCAGAATTAAAGCGTGATGTTAGATTGTTTGCAAGTAGATATCCTGAGGATTTTTTAGAGTCTATTAACGACCCTTTATTATCTCTTCAAAACAAATGTTCTAAATTTTTCAGTGAAGGTTTATTATTGTTAAAAAATAAAAAAGATGTTTATTATAACTTAAAAGGAAACAAAAAGAAATTACTTACAGTTCCTTATGGTGAAGATCCTTTATTTATTTTAGCATCATTTCTTCAAAGTGATGAAGGCTTAGAAGTTCTAAGAATATTAGAAGATAAAATAGATTAAAAACAAACCTAAATAGGTGTTAAACAAGAAGAGGCTTTCAGAAATGAGGCCTCTTTTTTTTTTGTATCTTTGTTCAAAGAAAAATAAAGAATGGCATCATTAATAAATACAGTCAGAGCAACTGTTCTTTCTATTGTAAATAAAAATAATTTTGGATATATTACTCCAAATGATTTCAACCTATACGCAAAACAAGCACAGTTAGATTTATTTGAAGATTACTTCTATCAATATAATTCACAGATAGTAAAACAAAACAAAAGAATTTCTGGAAGCGAATATGCTGATCTAGTAAAAGGTTTAATTGAAGTAATAGATAGTTTTTCTTCTACTAAAGGATTAATTAATGTAGGTATAAATTTATTTGATTTACCTAATGATTACTATTTAATAGATAAAATAAACTATTATCCAAATATCACAGCAACAGGTACATTAACTTTTGGTTCGACAGGAAACACTTTAATAGATGCTGCTGCAAATTTTGTATCTGGAGGTCAAGTAGCTGCAGGTCAGTTAATAGTAAATACTACAGGAGGAGAGTTATATTCTGGAGGAAGTGCTTTTGTAGTAAGTGTAGATAGTGAGACTCAATTGACAATATCAACTAATGATTTTTTTACAGGAGGATATATAGGTTCTTCTTATTCTATTTCAAGTACAAAAGGAATAAAAGAAATAGAAAGAGTTTCTCAGAATAAAATATTTTATTTAAACTCTTCACATCTTACATCTCCAAGTTTAATGTATCCAGCTTATGTTTTAGGTGGTGCAAATAATATAAATACAGGAAACACGATTACAGTTTATCCTGAATCAATAAACAACACAGGCACAGTTGTTTCTCAATATGTAAGATACCCCAATGATCCTAATTGGACATATGTTCAATTCCCTGGAGGTGAGCCATCGTTTGATGAGACAGCTGCGGATTACCAAGATTTTGAGCTACCTGCTTCAGATGAGACAAACTTGATAAACAAAATACTTCAGTATGCAGGGGTTTCAGTTAGAGAGATGGATGTAGCTAAATTTGGGAAAGTAGAGGAACAGGAAGCAAATAACCAAGAAGGACAATAATTATGGCATATATAAACGATTATACTTACTACGAGAATACAGGAAACCCAAATACAGAAGATGAGAATTGGGGTTCATATCAATATATACCATTAGAGGATATTGTAAACAACTTCATGTTGATGTATGTTGGTAACGATAAACTTATAAATAATGTTGAAAGATATAATATACTTTTTCACGCAAAAAGAGCTATACAAGAATTAAATTACGATTCTTTAAAAGAAATAAAAATACTTGAATTACAAGTATGTGACACATTAAGATTTGTGTTGCCTTCTGATTATGTAAATTGGGTAAGAATATCTTTGTACAAGAATGGTACACTAATGCCTCTTAGTGAAAATATTCAAACAAATTGGAGTGATGCTTATTTGCAGGACAATAATTGTAGAATATTATTTGATCATGATGGGAATATACTTAAACCTTCTACTTCTACAATAGATTTACAAAGAATTACAGGAGGTAAAAAATCAATATATTTAAACCAGCAAAGCCCTTATAACGGACAAGAAGGTTATTTTTCTAACGGTGTATGGTATTTTGAATATCCAATAGGTGGAAGATATGGACTTAACACAGAGACTGCTAATCAAAACCCTACGTTTAGTATAAATAAATCAGGTGGAGTTATTAATTTCAGCTCAGACATGGCAGATGAGCTTTGTGTTTTGGAATATGTTTCAGATGGAATGGAAAAAGGAGATGACTCTTTAATTAGTGTAAATAAACTGTTTGAAGAATTTGTTTATGCATATATGAGATACACAATATTAAACAATAAGATTGGAGTTCAAGAATATATAGTAACTAGACTTAAAAAAGAAAAATCAGCTCTTTTAAGAAATGCAAAATTAAGATTAAGCAATATACACCCTAGTAGATTATTAATGAATTTAAGGGGTCAAAATAAATGGATAAAATAATATGCCTAATATTTCAAAAAATTTCATAAAAGGGAGAATGAATAAAAGTGTTGATGAGCGCCTTGTACCTCAAGGTGAATACATTGATGCTTTAAATGTTAGATTGGGTTCTACAGAAGGCACTGAAGTAGGAGCTGTTGAAAATTCAAAAGGTAACGATTTAATTGCTCAACTTAATTTTAATGGTCAGCCATTAAGCTCTAGTGCTAAATGTATTGGAGCTTATGAAGATGGGGCAAATGAAACAATATATTGGTTTGTTAATGATGAATCTAACCCTGTTTCTTCAACAGGTAAAGTAGATTTAATAACATCATATAATACAAGAACATTTGTTTTAGATTATCATGTAATTTCTACTTCAATTTTAAATTTTGACAAAGACTTTTTAGTTAATGGAATAAACTTAATAGGTGAATTTTTATTTTTTACAGACAACTTAAATGCTCCTAGAAAGATAAATGTTGAAAGAACTTATCTAAATCCAGACCCTGGTACAACAATTGACCAAATAACAGAGCAAGATATTGGAGTTATTGTTGCTCCACCATTAAACGCACCTGAAATAGAACAATTTCAAGTAGGTGGAGGAGAAAACTTTATGGAGGAAATACTACTTAGTTTTGCCTATAGATGGCAATATGAAGATGGTGAGTACTCAGCGATATCTCCATTTAGCGAATATGCTTTTACACCTGGTCCCTTTCGATTTGATTATAGCAACTATAATCAAGAAGGGATGAGAAATATATTTAATTCAGTAAAAGTAACTTTTGACACTGGAGGTAGAAATGTAAAAGATTTAGATGTTTTATTTAAATTTAGCACTAGTCAAAGCATAAATGTTGTTGAAAGATTTAGTAAAGAAAATGAGGGTTGGTTAGACAATACAGATCAAACAATAACTTTTACAAATCAAAAAATATTCACAACATTACCTGAGGCTCAATTATTAAGATTGTTTGACAATGTTCCTAGAGTTGCTCAAGCACAAACTATTATGGGAAATAGATTGATGTACGGTAATTACATTGATGGTTACGACATAGTCGATAAAGATGGAGCTTCTATTTACCTTGATTATGATTTACAACTTATATCTGAGCTTCAAGAATCTGATAGTATAGCAGGAGACAGAGAAGGTTTTCAATACACTATTGACGGAGCTGTTAATGTTGTAAATTCAAAAGTATCAATTGATTTTGGAGGCGATAATATACAGTTAGTTGAAGGAGCGCAAATTGGAATTAATTTTGATTACAATGGATCTGTTTATAGTGGAGACCCATCGTATGACGATCAAAGTCAACCAGAGAATGTTTTTGAATACGATTTTATATTTAATCTTCAAACAGATTTTGGTAGCGTTCATGAAATGGCTACTAGCCCAGAATTTATTAATGCTGTTAGTTCTTTTATCCCTATAGCTAATAACACTTGTATTCCTGTTTCAGGAGGAACAGAAACAGGAACGTCTGTTACTGATGCATTTATTTGTTCGGCAGTAGCTAAACAAAACTGGGAAAAAGTCGGTTTTGGAATAAGTGGAACACCCCAGGGTTTTATTATTGAATCTTCTTTTGGAAGTGATGTAATTTCATTTATTGCGCCTGCATTAAAATTTGAAGAATATGACCAAACAGTACAGCCTCCAGCTCCATTAGGAAATTTTGCTTATGAATATATAAGCTGTGTTTCTGCAGAAGGTTTTTATGCATTAGATGGATCAAAGCAAAGTTTACACAGTAACAGAGATTATGAAATAGGTGTTGTATATATGGATGACTATGGGAGAAGTAGTACTGCTCTAGTTGATAGAGATAATACTATTTTTATTCCTTGCTTTAATTCAGTTGATAAAAACAATATTAGAGTTCAAATGAATAGTTACCCCCCTTATTGGGCTACAAAATATAAATTTGTAATTAAAGAGTCTAAGGGACTTTACAGAACAATATACAGCAATATATTCTTTAGAGAAGAAGAGACAGGAGACGCTTACTATTTGCTTCAGGGAGACAATAGGGACAAGGTGAAAGATAACGATGTGTTATACGTCAAAGCAGATACAAATGGCCCTGTTTTAAATTGCGCTACAACAAAAGTTTTAGGTTTTGGATCTGAGGCTAAAGATTTTCTTTGTGAAAAAGATATTGACGGAAATATTTTGCCAGGATCACAAGAATGTGGTCAGCCAACAGGGACTTACATGTTAGTAAAGCCCACTAACTTTGCGGCAAATAAACCGCCAAATTCTAGAATAGAAGAGACTAGTTCTGGAGGCAGCAGAGATAAGCCTTTAGTTAATGTTTCATGCTCTATTGAAGATGAAGATAATCCTGGAGAATATATTCCATGGACTGTTCCAGCAGGTTCTCTTATAGAGATAACAATTAATGCTACTAGATATAGTCGAGGTGGAAATTGTGGAAGTAGATATTATGATTGGAGCAAAAAATTTATATCTTCAAATGATTATGATAGTTTACATGATTGGGTGTTAGGAGATAATATTGATTTTACAAATGGAATTTCATCAGGTAGTGATGATGATGCTCAAAATAATCAAATTCAGTATGATGATATAAAGATTTTTGAGGATCGATTAGCAACAACAGGTAATAGTTATGTAGGATTTCAGCAAGCTACTCCAACATCGCCTTTAAGATTTTGCTATCAATCAGGAACTCCTAGATGTGGTGGTATTAGACCAAGAAATTCTTATGCTAGTATTAATCTTCAAGTAGAAAGAGCATCTACTTTGACTATTTTTGAAACTGAGCCATTAGATGCAAATGATGAATTGTATTATGAAAATGAACAGACATTTGACATTGTAAACGGACTTCATTTGTCAGGAAATTCAGATGCTGACCAAGACCAAACTTTAACAAACCCTGCTATTGTTGATTTAACTTTTTTTAATTCTTATTCTTTTGGAAATGGAGCGGAAGAGAATCATGTTTTATCTGGACTTACAAAACCATTTATACAACTTGGAGAAAAAGTAACATCTGTTTCAGAAGAACAATACAAAGAAAGTCATAGGTTTGCTGATGTAACTTATAGTGGAGTTTTTAATCAAGAAACTAACTTAAATAAGTTAAATCAATTTAACCTGGCTTTAGCTAATTTTAAAACATTAGAAACATCATACGGACCGATTAGAAAAATGCATTCAAGACAGACAGACATCTTAACTCTTCAAGAAGATAAGATATCTTATTTGTTAGTAGGTAAAAACTTACTTTCTGATGCAGCAGCAGGTGGAGCTATAACATCAGTACCTGAGGTTCTTGGTACTCAATTAGCTAGAATAGAGGAATTTGGAATAAGCAGTAATCCAGAGAGTTTTACTTCTTATGGTTATAATGTTTATTTTACGGACTCAAAAAGAAGTTCAGTAATAGAATTAAAAGGAGGATCTGCTAAAACAGACCAATTAAATGTAATATCTACAGTAGGAATGCGGTCTTGGTTTAGAGACTTATTTACAACTTCTTTTGAAACTCAAAAACTAGGTGGATACGATCCATACATGAATGAATATGTTTTAAGCTCGAATACACAAATTATACCTCAACCACCAGAAGAAAAACAGTGCGGATATGTGTTAACAGTAACAAATGGAGAAGATCCTTATACACTAAACCTTGATTGTACTACTGTAATAGGTGCAATACCTTTTTCATATAACGTAAATGGTCAAGTAAATATAACTGCTATATGGAATGGAACTGAAGTTATAAATCAAGATGTCTCAGGGATAGGTAGTGTTTCTTTTAATAAAACACAAAACAGCCCTAGATATGTGGAAGTGACCACTACACCAATTGTTGTTTCTGACTATAATATTAATTTTGAATGTCCAATAGCTCCAGACGTAACAGTTAAAGAAATAGTTGTAAATTTTGAAGGAGACGCTACTTTAACTACAGATGTAAGATATAGGTGGACACAAGGATCTTATTTAAGTCCTTACAGCACTAATTCTGTTGTTTTAGAATCAGATGGTGTTTCTTTATTTACGGAGTCAACTGGCCCTGCTTCTTTTGGATCTTTACCTCCTGAAGGATCTACTGTTGTTATGCAGATTAGACAAAATGCAGGTCAAACTTATGAGTTTAATCCTAATGCAGGAAAACTAAAATACCTATCAACTAATACAAATTACGATGAAGTAGATATTGATGTATTACTTCCATTATTAAATACAGCAACTCCAATTTCAGGAGGTCCTGAAAATTACGAGGCTCAATTCATTTATAACACAGCTAATACTTATTTGTATTTAGTTTGGGATTTAAGAAG
>PIVJ01000306.1 GCA_003353955.1 Bacteroidota bacterium
GCCTGGTTTATCTTTGCCCGCAATATGCAGCCTTTGGTTAAAGATATCAAAAAAGCCACCCGGCTCTCGAGTGGGTGGAGATTTTATCCCCCAATTATTATGTTGGTAATAATATGTCATGGCTGCCCTGTGAATATGGGCATATAGCCACGTATCTGGAGAAGGTGATTCCTCAATGTTGAGGTTCCATGAAGAACGGCTTGCACCTCCAAAATGATACCATGCCTGTCCATAGGAGCCACTCCTTATGTCGAAATCCTGCTGTTCCCATTTAATGGCATATTTTACTTTACTACTAAAACTCCCTGTACTGAAATATCCCTGTGAATCAGTATAGGCGTATTTCCATTTAAACCAACGCTTTACAACAACCTGAACACCTTCAAGGGGCATAGTTTTGTCAGATGCCCTGCCAAGGAAATCATCTTCAACGCGTATGTAACCACTTGGATTCCAGCTACTACTTTTCAGTGTTGCCTCCCCATTTGTATTATCATCAAGATTGTTTGTAATTCGTAGAGCTTCATTTTCAAGTCTTACCCAGTCAAAATAATCAATTGAAGCATTTTTTAGTTGAGTTTCCTCGCTTTTATCGTCTTCTTCTTCCTGTAAATACAGATTCTCAATTATTTCATATTCAATTTCGGAGAACTCATGGTGAACAGGTACGGCAGTATATTGCCAGGTTATTTGCCCCACTGGTATTGATGGGTCATGATAACACACTCCCCCTTCCTCCATTTCATAGTCAAGGGGGAAGTCAAAAAGATCCAAGCCTTCCCTTTTTAGCATTTCGTATTCTTGCTCATTTGCAGGCAGGAAACGTACATAATAATGGGTTGCTTCAATGGTCATTGCGGAGTTCAATTGATTACCTCCTTTCAAGTTGTTGTATGCTTTCTGCATATTATCAACAGAATATGGGTTTTCCAGTTGTTTCCCCAGTTTCATTAGGCCTTCATTAAATGATGTTTCTAATTTTTTATAATGATGCAAAGATGAGGTTAATTTGTTACGAAACGGTTAAGGATATATTAAGTTATTGTTACAAAAAATCAAAGACATATTACAAAAGATACAGATATGGAAAGGAAAAAGGGATATATAAATCAAAGCTCTATTTTGACTTAATAATTGGCTCTTAAATGAAGCTCCCGCCGCAAGCGAACGGGGTATCATGATGGATTCTATTTTATTTCGTCCAAAGGGACGGGGAATATCACTTCGCCTGATTAATTTTGTTTCACAAAATCAAAGTCTCACTGATTTAAAACTAAACTTAGCCTAAAACCAAAATACTATGGAAAAAATAAAATATTCTAAAATCTACCGAATCATTCATTGGCTAATAGCTATCTCTTTTTTGCTATTATTAATTACAATCTTTTTGAGATTAACTTGGATGAATAAATATAATATGGCAAGTATCATAGAAGACTTTCTTAGTGGTACTTACCAAACTCTATCGCAAGACCAATTGGTTGTATTAGCAAAGCAAATTAGGAAACCGATGTGGAACTGGCATATTTATATTGGTTATGTATTGGTCGGATTATTTAGTGTTCGTTTTATACTTCCTGCATTTGGATATATGAAAATTCAAAATCCTTTGGATAAGAAACTATCTGCTAAAATGAAATTACAAGAATGGGTATACATAACTTTTTATGTATGTACAATCGTTTCTCTAACCACCGGACTCATAATAGAATTAGGACCAAAAGATTTAAAAAAACCAATGGAAGAAATTCACGTACTTTCCATTTACTACTTAATATCATTCATAGTAATCCATTT
>PIVJ01000307.1 GCA_003353955.1 Bacteroidota bacterium
ACTCAACATGACCTTCTGACCTAGTGATTTTGGGGTCAGGAGGTCAAAGGTCAAGGTCACTGAGTGCAAAAAATGACCTATTTTACATATATTTCTTATTATAGACCTATACTATTGCATCTAATCTATCTAAAGCCAGCATATAAGTTGAATATAAGTTGACATCAGCATGACCTTCTGACCTAGTGATTTTGGGGTCAGGAGGTCAAAGGTCAAGGTCACGGTGCAAAAATGACCTATTTTACATAGATTTCTTATTATACACCTACCGGTATTCTATTATAGCTAATCTATCCAAAGCCAGCATATAAGTTTACCTCAACATGACCTTCTGACCTAGTAATTTTGGGGTCAAGAGGTCAAAGGTCAAGGTCACTGAGTGCAAAAAATGACCTATTTTACATATATTTCTTATTATAGACCTATACTATTGCACTTAATCTATCTAAAGCCAGAATATAAGTTAACATAAACATGACCTGATGACCTAGTGATTTTGGGGTCAGGAGGTCAAAGGTCAAGGTCACTGAGTGCAAAAAATGACCTATTTTACATATATTTCTTATTATACACCTTTTCTATTATAGCTAATCTATCCAAAGCCAGCATATAAGTTAACCTAAAAATGACCTGACCTAGTGATTTTGAGGTCAGGAGGTCAAAGGTCAAGGTCACTGAGTGCAAAAAATTACCTATTTTACATGTATTTCTTATTATAGACCTATACTATTGCAGCTAATCTATCTAATAAAAGCCAGAATATAAGTTGACCTAAACATGAACTTCTGACCTAGTGATTTTGGGGTCAGGAGGTCAAAGGTTAAGGTCACTGGGTGCAAAAAATGACCTATTTTACATATATTTCTTATTATAGACCTATACTATTGCAGCTAATCTATCTAAAGCCAGAATATAAGTCGACTTAAACATGACCTTCTGACCTAGTGATTTTGGGGTCAGGAGGTCAAAGGTCAAGGTCACTGAGTGCAAGAAATTACCTATTGTACATATATAGTTCTTATTATAGACCTATACTATTGCAGCTAATCTATCTAAAGCCAGAATATAAGTTGACCTCAAGATGACCTTCCTGACCTAGTCATTTTGAGATCACAAGGTCAAAGGTCTAGTTTGTAAGTTGCACAGGGGCTGCATGTGCAGTCCGGGCTGCTTTTGGGCTTTATCATTGGGGCTGCCACTGCAGTACAGGAGGCTGCATCTGTACTGCATAGAGCTGCTAGAGCAGTCCACCTGCAGCCCTGTACTGCATGCAGGCTGCGCGTGGGCTGTACATGCAGTCCTATACTGCAAATGCATCGTTCGAATTGGCACTGGTCTGCTGGTCCGAGACCACATATTGTCTCTGTGGACCACCTGCTCTCATGTCCAGTTGGTTCTGCAGGATCACCTTCAAAATCTTGAATATTACCTCTGTTGTATATATGTGCACAGTTGGATTTGGGACATGTCCAAATCTTCGAGTGAAAGATTAAATAACTGCCAAATACCGCTCCATCCAAACTTCATGTAGCAGTCGCATGGCAGTATCAACAACGACTATGTCAACAAAGACTATAAACTGCCATCCTACTGGACAGCTAGAAAACAAAGACCATTTTGCACTGGAACAATTAAGAAAGAACTCAATAACTGTTTTAACTTTTTTGACATTCCATTTTGGTGAGGGATGGGAGTAGGGTGTAGGCATCAGTCTGAGTGCCTGTCTGTCTGTCCACCCCTTTAATATGGCTGTTGATATCTATTTTTTGGGCGTGGGTCAGTACTCTAT
>PIVJ01000308.1 GCA_003353955.1 Bacteroidota bacterium
CTATATACCATTCAGCTGGACCTTTAGCAAAGGGTGATATGTATATCTTGTTTCGTATACACCACAGTCGAGCTTCATACTCTTCGTCTGTTGGGTTATAGCTACCCATATCCCACTCTCTGTTTTTCTTATGCCATGCAGCTGCCATTTATTCCCAAGGCATCTTCTCGCCATCAGCAATTGCATGCTGTACGTGAGGTGCAAACCTACCTGAGGCTGGTTGCCATTTGAAATGAGCTTCAGCACCGTTCTCACCTAAGTTTTGAAACTTAACTTTAAGTATCTTTGCTTTAACGGTTTTTTCTTCATAGTCTCTGTGGACTAATATACCGTGGTAACTAGCATCGTACCATTCGCCACCACCTTTGATGTTGTACATTGTTGGCTCTTCAATCTTACCGTCTTTGTCTTTGTACATCTTAGTTGGGTGTGCTACAATAAACACTAGCACATCATACTTCTTAGCAAACATTTCTATCTTAGTTAGATACTCCATGGTGTACCTGTTGACGTCTTCTGTTTTACAATCAACGTCTCGTACTTTATTAAACGGATCTATAACAAGGCATTTAATGCCTTTACGTTTAACAAGCTCAGCGCCTTTACGTAGCACAGACTCAAGCGTGTAACGTTCCATATCAATGTGGAAAAAGTTATCGTTACAATGCTCAGCTACTTGTCTCCACTTGTCTGTACCAATATCCTTCTTAGAAGGCATATCTCCCCAGACTTTACGCATTAGCTTATGAGCGTGTAAATATGTCGGCGCATTTTCTGGACTAGCGAATGCTGTCTTCCAACCATAATTAGCGTTGTACCCAACAACCATTTGGTCGACAAAGTCACTCTTACCGGAACTAGGGATGCCAGTGACAGTAATAAATTGACCAGTGTAAGTCGAAAAGATATCATCAAAATTAGGTAAGCCAATTTGAAATCCTGGTTTAAAGCCATTCGTAACAAAGTCGGTAACTTCATTTTCAATATCCCTGAACGTCGTAACATTCTCAAGCGGTACTGGTCTTGCTCTTGAAATACGCTCTGCCAGTTTTTGTTTTCCATATTTAACTAAGTATTCATTCGCGTCTTTACACTCTTCAAAGTCTGCTAAGAAACAAACTTCAGCACCAAGCCTTCTGACTAACTCTTGTTGTAACGCTTGACCAGCATCATCAGAATCAACTGCTAGTATTACTTTTTCTTTATCGTCGAAATAATCTATACAGTTATCTAAATAATCTAGGTTGTTGTTACCAAGCGTAGCACCATTAGGAACTGATACTACATTTTTAATACCAGCTTCGTGAAAAGCTAGCACATCCATCTCGCCTTCAGTGATTACACAATACTCATAACCAATAACGCTGTTAATATTGTAGAATATTTTTTCAGCACCTTTGTATAGTTTAAAGTTTTTGCGACCATCTCTGTATTTAACATTGATAACTTGATCGCCCATCATGTAATTAAACTGAATCGTATTCTCGGTCTTACCGGTCTGTGGCATCCACTCAGGACCTTGACTAACATTTAAGTCGTCAAGTGTCCTTTGTGATATACCTCGTGATTCAAACCATTCAGTTACTTTGTCTTTAACAGGTTCTAGTACTACATTGTCAGGTCTTACATAGACCTTTTCACTAGCACCTTTACGCTGATAAGTATGTAACTGAAAAGTTGTATTACAATTATGACAAGTACCGAGACCACGTTCCCAATCATAAGAAGCACATTCTGCTTTTTGATTCTTGGGTTGTCTATCATGAGAGCATAGCGGGCATGTGCC
>PIVJ01000309.1 GCA_003353955.1 Bacteroidota bacterium
ATGATGAAAGCTTTTATGTTACTAGGTGACATGGGAGTTAAAGAAGTAGATAAACTAAGCGACGAGCATGTTGCTTATCAAGAGAAAATAGCTTTCTCTACTATGAGAGCTAGTATTCCTGGTTGGCAAGCTCCAAGAGATTGGGATAATTTAACTAATAGACAAAAACTAGAAAGACTAGACAAGTTAAAAAGCTTGTAAATTACAAACTAAATACGATAACTAACGGATAATATTAATATGACAAAAAAAGAAATACAAATGCTAGCTGATCTAATATTCGATAGAATAGTTGAAAAGCAAGAACAAATGGATGAAGATTATCATAATCAAGTAAGAAAACTATATGAAAATGGTTTTGTTATAAATGATGTAACTGATAACTTCGGCATGAACGAAGAAGAAAAGTTAGTAGGTGAACTAGCTAAAATGCAGACTATTATGATGATTCTTGAAGATAAAGAAGAATACGAAAAAGCAGCTATTATACTAAAGAAAATTGAAAAAATAAATAAAAAATTAAATGACGGATCAGGAAAATATTAAAGCTATGCTAGCGCATAAATACAATGAAGATAAAGCAGATTACCCTGCATTTATACAACCAAAACTAGATGGCGTGCGTTGTCTATTTACTGCCAAAGGCGCGTTCTCTCGTGCTAACAACCAGTTTATGAATGTAGAACACATTGAACAAGCTTTAAAGCCTTTCTTTGCAAAAAACCCTACAGCTATTCTTGACGGCGAGTTATATAATCACGGTTTAAAAGATGACTTCGAGAAGATTATATCTCTTGTTAAGAAAAAAAAACCAACAGATGCTGATAGAGCTGAAGCTAAAGAACTAGTACAATACCATATGTATGATGTAGCTAGTATGACAATAGGCACTTATACAGACAGAAACTTGTTCTTACTAGCTGAACCATTGTTTAGAAATAGCTCTATACTAGAAGTTACTTCTACTAGATTAGCAACTGATTTTGACGATGCGCAAAGGTTTCATGCTAAAAACCTTAAACTAGGTTACGAAGGCTCTATATATAGAACACCATCTGGCAAGTACAAAGGTACTAGATCATGGGATCTTATGAAATTTAAAGACTTTCACGATGCAGAAGCTACAATTATTGGCTATGAAATAGGTAAAGGTAAGCGTGAAGGTACACTAGGTAAATTCATTATGCAAGATGACAATGGCAATGAGTTTGGCTGTCCTCCAGGTAAAGGTTATGATTACAAAGACTTAGCTAATATGCTAGAAAATATACACGACTACATTGGTCAGTATGCTACATTTACATACTTCGAAAGAACTAAAGCAGGTAGTTACAGACATCCACATTACAAAGCAATACGTAACTATGAATAGAGATAAACACATATGGGAAGGCTGGACAGTCGGTGACTTCATTGATGATTTAAATCCTAGTTTTAGAATGATACAAAACAAGTATATACCAACTCACATAGAAGGTTTTAAGTCAAAACAAGAATTAAAAAACTGGGTCAAAGACAATCAACCATACTATAAAAAACATATACCAGAAGTATACAATTACTTCTTGAAAAAATCACAATTATGAGTGACCCAATAAGCTATATGCCTTGGCTGAAGAAAAATGAATGGCAAAGCGACTTATACCACTGTGAAATGTGCAGTGAATTTATGACAGAAGAACATCACAATTTTTGTGATATATGCGACAAATGCAGAGACGAATACCCTGAATTATGAGAAGATTAATATATGATATGTTTTATGCTGATGAGATCAGCGA
>PIVJ01000310.1 GCA_003353955.1 Bacteroidota bacterium
AAAACATCAGCAATCTTTAGTGATATATTTTCGCAGGTGCTTAATGCTAAATAAATACTAGCATCTTGAATATGTTTTGTAGCAGTGTTAGACGCATTAGCCGCCATTTTCTGTAAACCAACCAAAGAATTTGCATCTGGCATAGCTCCGTCGCGAGCTTCATTTAAACCGGTTACATCTCTGATCATTTGCATGTTATAGTTGTACGCGGTTATGAGCGCTTGTATTTTGCCTATACCACTTGATGATGATAACTCTTGAATAGGTACTTTGCCTCTATTCATATCACCTTCCTGCGTAAGAGATCTACCTACTACAGAACCTGTTTGAAAATACATATTTAATGCCTCTGCAGGATTATAGTTAGTTCCATTACCTAAATCTACTTCCGCTAGACCATCCATGTCTAAAAATATTCCGTCAGGAACCATTCTAGACAATACTTGCTGCATTTTTAAATGAGTAAGCTGTATTACATCAGCAAAACCTATGCACTTACTTATAAGTGACTGTATAACTCCTTTATACATTCTAGGTGCAGCCATTGAATAACTCATTTCAACACGAGTTGTATCAGCCATCGGTCGTGTCATATTTTCAGACATTTCCCACTTAAGCATCATATCTGAGCCTACAACCTTGGCACCTTCATATAAAACTTCAATGGATCTTGACACCCTATCAAAGTTGTCATTAGCAGGGGGATTAAAAGCATCAGTTTTTTCAATAGCTTTTTCTAAACCGCTATCGGTCTTTTTTATTTTAAATACCTGATCTGTGTAAGTTTTATACTCAAAATACATAACTTGAACAGTATTGTAATCGTAGTTTTCAAAACCTCGTATAAGTCTACGGTTGCCTGGTGATTTTTGTATTCTTTCTAATTCTTCATCAGAAATGTGGGGAAATTCTTTTTTAAGTTCTGGTATAGTTATAGATTTAACTTCACCTACATAGTATATGTCATCAAAGTTTGGGTCCTCTGTATAAGACCAAACACAATATGCTGGATCAACATACTTAACTACGATACCCTCGGCTGGATTAAATGACGTTTTGGTAATTCCTATACCAATGTTAACCAAGTCCTGATTAACTCTTGCCTTAGTTAGATCAAATTCATTAGTGGCTAATACGGTATTGATCGCTTCTTCTTCTGCTATTTCTATAGCTTGCTTATAGCTTAGCTGCATGTGGAGATCTCTTTCCTCTAAAGTTTCAGGTAAATCTTTATTAGGAACTGCTGATTTTTTAAAAGATACGCCTATTAATTCTGACGCTATTGCTTGTTCTTCTTTAGTATTCATATCAAACAAAATGTTTGATGCGTATTCCGTTCTTCTTTTTAACGATTCAGGGTCTTGAGCATAAGACGTAATATCATATTGTTTTTGCGTTATACCATTAGCTACTATATTTGAAAACTTAGAAAGTATCGGCACAGGCTTCCAATCTAAATTAAGATAAGATAAATCCCCATTAATAGCTAGCTCATCCTTGTACTTTTGCACACTTTGCTCTCCCCTGGCATATAATCTTAAGTTATGAAAGTTATTCCAATTAGAAGCATATCTATTAGAACCACTACCGCCGTAATTAAACCATTCTTGTTCAATAGCTCTACTGACTTGAAGCCCGTATTCTAGCGTAGCTTTTTCAGCGTCGCTTACTACTTGATCTGGAAATGGACTATTAGTATTTGTACTTACATTCATTTATTACATTATTTTTGAAGTGGTTCCCTCGTTATTGTATTTTTTAAAACCTAAGTTAATTTTCTT
>PIVJ01000100.1 GCA_003353955.1 Bacteroidota bacterium
ACAGCATGATGTATTGAAATGCTTCAATACCCACTCCAACTACATGTATTTCGCCTGCTCAGCTCATATTTATATAGCCGTAGGACTGAAAAGGGATGGAAAGAAGGAGGTTCTGGGGCATTGTCCTAAGTCAGTTCTTAACCATTTTTGAAGAAAGGGTTCAACTTTATTTATCATTTTAGAATTAGTTCTGTTTTGAGTTCCATTAAAATTGCTTCCTATAAAGTAGAAATAAGATTGATAATAATTAGTTTCAGTGCTAATTACCCTTGCTCCCCACATAACTTCTGAGGAAACATAATTATTAAGGCTCAATTTATAAGTATTTTCATCCATCAATGGATAACCTTCTCTTGCCAATGCAGCAGCACTTGCAGCAGTTTCCCAGTCGCCTTTGTTCAAAGCAATTCGTGCTTTGATACCATAAGCTACATTCTTAGAAAGATTAGACTTATCAGCAGCAGGAGTTGCGCCTTCAAAATAGCTGATGGCTGCATTAATATCCAATTCTGCTTGATCATAAATAGCTTGAACTGAAGAACGCGGCTGATTAGTATAAAGCGACTCAGTTCTGAATATTAATGGAACACCAGGTTCTGAATTAGGATCGGAACTAATTAGGTAACCTTTTGCATAAGTCATTACTAAAATATGATAGGCTCAAGCACGATATGCATGAGATTGTCTGAGAATATTATTCATGGCAGCATCAATTACTAAATCATCATCGACCACCAATGACTTGCCGACGGCGATGCAAGGCTGAATAATGCCCTTTTAAAGAAATTTAGAGAGAACCTGATTTAAAAGCAAGTCTGCCTGCCGGTAAGGCAGGGATTACTCACAATATATATATTGTGAGTATGTTCGTGATTCCACTCCGCTTAGTTAACAATCTTTGTTAATAATATTGTCCATACTTTAAACGTAGGAGTTAGATAATTAATAAAAATAAAAACTATTTTTGACAACAAAATAATCTAGAAATAATTTATAACAGAATAAAAAATGGCACAACAATATTTAGATCATTCAAAAGCAATTTTAACTTCCAATCGTTCAAATTATAAAGGAGGAAGCAAAGGTTCGGGGATTATCTCGTTATTTGGGTATCAAAACGAATATGATCTTAGAGAAGGATATCCATTATTAACTTCTAAAAAGATGTTTACAAGATCTATATTTCATGAAACAATATGGTTCTTAAGAGGGGATACAAATATTAAATATCTTGAAGATAATAACTGCCCTGTATGGAGACCTGATGCTTTTCAAGACAATCTTCCCGGAATGCAAAAAGAAGGAATTTTTCCTGAAGGGATTGTAAAATATTCTCCTGATTGGAGCAAAGCAATGGAAGAGTATGGTCAGAGAATAAAAGAAGATTCTGAATTTGCAGAAAGATGGGGAGATGCAGGACCAATTTATGGGAAACAATGGAGAAAATGGGAATATTTTGATCATGACAAAGGGACGTTTGTTGAAATAGATCAACTAGGAAAGATGATCAATGGTCTAAGAAAGAAACCAACCGGAAAGAAACACATTGTTGATTCATGGAATCCCGGAGACACTCCAAAAATGTCTTTACCTCCATGTCATGTTCTTTATCAAGCAACTGCTAATGAAGAAGGCGAATTAGAATTACAACTTTACCAGAGAAGTTGTGATCAATTTTTAGGTGTCCCTTTTAATATAGCTAGTTATGCTGCTCTTACACATGTAATTGCTCAAGAAGCAGAGATGATACCAAAAACATTTATCCACACTTTTGGAGATTCACATTTTTATTGTAGTATTGGAAAGAGAACTCAATGGCACAGAGAAAATTTTAAGGAATTACAAAAAAGAATAAAAAATGTTTCTGAAAGAGAAGAATATTTAGAAGTTGTTGATTGGATTAATAAAAATGCTCCTAGTGACGGAAATGAAGAAAAATATGATCATGTAACTGCAATTCTTGAACAAATGTCAAGAGAACCCAAACCTTTACCTAAATTACATATTGCAAAAAAGCCTTTTGATCAACTAACTATTGATGATTTTATTGTAGAAAACTATGATCATCATCCACCAATCAGAAGGAGTATGGCTGTTTAACCAACAACTTTAAGAATAATATTTCTGAAGGTTCAAATTTTGAATCTTGGTCATTAAAAATTTGAAGATAATCTATAAGAATTTTCTCACACTCATTCTCGGAAATTGTAAACATTCCAGTTATATTTTTGGTACAGTCCCCAGTTATCTTAACTTCATACGGATGCTCTCCAACTAATAATTCTTTGGTTATATTTCATACAATAAACATACATCTTAATTCATTTATATACAGATATATAGTGTCTTTTTCCGTGATATTTTTAGGCTATTTATCTTGCAACGGTCTTAAATGATTATAGTTTAATTTCAAATAATAGGATTCAAAATCTCTATTTGATTTTACGCTAAAACTAGTTAGTTCATAATCATTTCCATTTATTTCATATCGTGAACCAATCATTGTATAACTATTATAGAAAATCCCAGCACCAAAAGATATTAACCCGTTTAATATTGTTAACCAGTACTTTAAATAACGAGGTAGTGCTTCGTGTACTTTGTATATAGCTGATGTAAAGGGACTTAGCCTTTGCGAATGTCAGAATCAAGAAATAAATGTGGTTTTTGTGTACAACAAAAAATGCCTCAGAAAGAGGACCTTTCTTTTGGTTCATTTTCTTTGGAGCAGCAAAGAAAATGAACAAATAAACCACTTATAAAGCAAGAAATTTTCCCTACTTTAGCTTACCTAAAGAATTGACCATGCTGAAAAAGAAGAAAATTCCCCACACTTATGTAATTGTTTTTTCCATCATTGTTATTGCAGCCATTTGTACCTGGATGGTTCCTGGAGGTGAGTTCATACGTGAGCTGAAAACCTTACCCGATGGTTCCAGTAAAAATGTAATTATACCTGATTCATTTACTTACATAGATAGTGCTCCTCAAACCTGGCAAATATTCTCTGCCATATTTGACGGCTTTGTGGATAAAGCCGATATCATCGTTCTTATACTACTGATCGGTGGAGCATTTTGGATTATGAATGCCAGTAAAGCCATAGATGTGGCGATTTTCTCTTTTTTAAAATTTACCAAGAAACTGGAACGCCTTAAGCTGATTAAATTTTTAGGGGTTAACAATATTATCCTGACCCTGATTATGATTGTGTTTAGCACATTCGGGGCGGTGTTTGGGATGAGTGAAGAAACCATTGCCTTTATCATTATTTTTGTTCCCTTGGCCATTAGCATGGGCTATGACTCCATCGTGGGTGTGAGTATTTGTTTTGTTGCAGCCGGATTGGGTTTTGCAGGAGCCATGTTAAATCCATTTACAATTGGAATTGCGCAAGGACTTTCGGATGTACCCCTATTCACCGGAATTGAATATCGCTTTTTCTGTTGGGTCGTCATCAATATTGTAGGTATTACATTTGTGTTGAGATACGCTGCCAAAATCAAAAAAGTTCCTCAAAAATCATTGGTGTATGATGATGATAAAGTTTGGCGTGATAAAGCTTCTGAAGAGTTAGAAATAACAAATTATCATTCGCCAATTTCAGCATGGATTACGTATTTTTCCGTATTGGCCGGAATGATTGCTTATTCGTTTATTTACCCTCAATCGGTTTTAAGTATTGGTAATTCACATCCAACTTTACCGGTCATCCCAATATTAACAGGATTATTTGCGATAGGTGGTTTTTTCGCTTTACGGAAATCCGTTCACTTTTTTATTTTGATACTTTTGATTTTCACCATCCTTTACCTCATCGTTGGTGTGATGGGTTATCACTGGTACATCATGGAAATTGCAACTCTTTTCTTTGCGATGGGATTGGCCAGTGGAATTGCCATGAATTATTCACCCAATAAAATCACCAAATTATTTATGGAAGGTGTGAATGATATCATGTCGGCTGCAATGGTTGTTGGATTAGCTGGTGGTATTATTATCATTCTTCAAAACGGAAAAATAATTGATACGATGCTTTACTCCGTTGCTGATTCTATGAACAATGTTGGACGTTATGGTTCCATTAGTATCATGTATGCGATACAAACCATGATTAATGTGATTATCCCTTCAGGATCGGCAAAAGCGGCATTAACGATGCCTATTATGGCTCCATTCTCTGATTTAATCGGAGTATCCCGTCAGGCCACGATAATGGCTTTCCAGTTTGGAGATGGTTTCACCAATATGATCACGCCAACCTCAGGTGTTCTAATCGGTGTATTGGGTGTAGCCAAGATTCCTTACGAAAAGTGGGTAAAATGGATCACTCCATTCATGATTATTTTAATGTTGTTGGGATTACTGTTATTGATCCCAACGGTGACTATGCAACTAAACGGATTTTAATATGGCGAAACTAATCAACAAACCCACAATAATTGAAGCTGCAGGCAACAAACCAAAAATAATTCAGGAATTTATAGGCAAGGTAAATTCGAAAACCAACGATTTGAGTATTGCACGAATGCAAAGCCCTCAAGGATGGGTGGAGCCCGGACAAACACCTGAATTTGATGAATACACCTTGGTGTTGAAAGGGTGTTTAAATGTTAAAACCAAATCTGAAAACGTTGACGTTAAAGCCGGATCAGCAATAATCATAGAAAAAGGAGAATGGGTTAAGTACAGTACACCCGATGAAGATGCTGAATATATCGCGGTATGTTTACCCGCTTTTTCTCCAGAGGCTGTTCATCGTGATACATGATCCATTGTTTCGTATTCTTAATTTCTTTTTTTGTATAAAATTCCTATTTACAAATGCTTTACTCAGACTTAATTAATAAATTTACGCCAGATTTTACACCAAATAAACCATCAATATGAAAAAAATTAGCTTGTTAATGGGCATCATTTGTTTTCTGTTCATTCCGAATATTTCATTGGCTCAACTAGATTTCCCAACGATCTCAAGATGGTTGGATGACGAAAATTATTTAGAAGTCCGGAAAGATGATAAAGTATCCAACGTTTATAAAGTAAATGCCAAAAGTGGTAAGGCCGTTTTATATGACGACCTGAGTTATAAGTCTGAAGTGAATAAAAATCTTCCGGATGGTTTTGCTATTGGTCGTTATACTGAATTTACCGAGGATTACAATAGTGTGGCTTTAGTTGAGGATCATAACCTGTATTATTATTCGCGCCTAAAAAATAAATTTAAACCACTCACTGATAACTCTTCGGAAGAGATGACACCGGTTTTCTCTCCTGATGAAGAAAGAATAGCCTTTACACGCGATTACGATCTGTTTTATATCGATATCGAAACAGGCCTTGAACATCGCTTGACTAATGATGCAACTGACGTAATTTACACCGGATGGTCATCCTGGGTTTATATGGAAGAAATTATTGGGCGTCACTCACGACATAAGGCATTTTGGTGGTCACCCGATAGCAAGAAACTCGCCTTCCTGCGGTTCGACGATACTAAAGTTCCAATGTTTCCATTGTACCGAGCGGATGGAATTCATGGTGAATTAGAACTTACCCGCTATCCAAAAGTTGGAGATCCAAACCCGGGTGTAAAACTGGGCGTTATTGATCTGGAAACAAAAAAAATTACCTGGCTGGATTGTAATTGTAATGAAGATAAATACATTGCTTTCCCGATGTGGACGGATGATTCAAAATATTTGTATTATCAAACCAATAACCGTATTCAGAATAATATGAAGATCCATCTTGCTGAGATTGAGAGTGGGGAAAAGAAAGAAGTTTATTCTGAAATCCAGGAAAAATATATTGAGTTCTTTGATGATTTATATATCCTGAAAAATGGCTCCGGATTTATATTGAGAAGTGATAAGAACGGATGGAGAAATCTCTATCATTATGATTTTAATGGAGATTTAGTCAATCAAATTACCGACCTTAACTGGAGGATAATGAGTATTGCAAAAGTGGACGAGAAGAAAGGAATTGTATATTTTATCGGAACAGGAGGAGTTTCAACAGAAGCACATCTGTTTAAAGTAAATTTGGATGGAAGCAAACTAACCAAATTAACTAATGAGACAGGACAGCACAGGGTTGTAATCTCACCAAATGGTAGTTATTTCTTAGATACCTATAGCAATATAACTACTCCTCGACAAAAAGATTTATTTAAAACCAATGGAAAGCACATTCGTTTCTTAGGTGCTGATAAAGGAACCGATCCGGAAAAAGGAGAAATCCCGAAAGTTGAGCTTTTTACGATTCATCATCCGGATGGATTTGATATGCCGGCTTGGTGGGTGCTACCTGAAGGCTTTGACCCCTCAAAGAAATATGGTGTGTTATTTCAAACTTATGGAGGGCCGGATAGCAAGAATGTAACTAATCGATACATCAACCCACAAGGAGATTATTTGAGTGAAAATGGGATTATCCGTTTTAAAGTTGATCATCGCGGCTCAGGTCATTTTGGTAAAAAAGGGTTGGAAGAGTTTTATGGAAATTTGGGTACAGTCGATATTCAGGATTATTCAGTTGCTGTCCAATGGCTTATTGAACAAGGATTTGTAGATGAAACCAAAATTGGAATTACCGGAGGAAGTTATGGCGGCTATATGGCAGCGATTGCCTTAACTAAAGGATCGGATTATTTCACCCATGGATTTGCAAGTTCTGCAGTGATTGATTGGCGTTTATATGACGATGCTTATACCGAACGATATATGGGTACCCTTCAATCTAACCTGACTGGTTATGAAGCGGGTAATGTTAATAATTTTGCCGATCGATTAAAAGGAAAATTATGGATTATCCATGGTACGATGGATGACAATGTTCATATGCAAAACGTCATTCAGTTTATTGATACACTAACAGAATTGAATAAAGATTTCAACTTTATGTTATATCCAAACGGAAGACATGGATGGGACGGAAATAAGCGAATTCATTCAACCAATTTACAGAAGAAATTTTGGCTGGATAATTTAACACCAGTTAACTAATAATGCGAATCAAGGGTTGAGATCAACTACAGACCCATAGTTATAAACAATAGAATGTCAATAACATACAATATATAAATATATTTTATAGCCTGGGATTCAGTATCTTAGATGCAGGTTTCACAAAACATTTAAGACATGATCCCCGAGGCTAAAGCTGTAAAATTAATAGAAATTTACTTTTTTATTGAAAAAAGATACAACGAAGATTTAAAAT
>PIVJ01000311.1 GCA_003353955.1 Bacteroidota bacterium
ACTTGAAACTCATTCATTTTATTTAATTTCACATTTTGAGGAATAGAAATAAAACTTTCTATATTTTCTCCGTTTTTGGTTTCAAAAAGTATTGTCTTGATTTTATCCTCCATTATTAGCTGAGTAAACCCTAAATTATGCTTTTTCAATAAAGGATTAATAATTGTTAAAATTTGAGAAAGATCAGCGTAAGTGTAATTAAATCCCTGAGTTCCTTTGTGAATTACTGGGCATTCTTGTTGAAATGCTGCTAAGTTTTTAAATAATTGTACCATAATTTTAATTGATTAAATTGATTTGTTAAGTATTAATACATTGATTTAATGTAAAAATACATTCTTTATTGATAAAACGCAAATAAAAAAAGGAGTTTTTGCACCCCTTAAATTACAATGCCCTTATTGTTATGACTTCGTGGTCATTTTTGATTAGCTGGTACTCTTCAAAACTAACTTGGTTATGAAGTACTCTATCGCATTTCTTCATTTTCTTGAAGTCAATTAAAAGTTGTTGCATTGTACATGAGTATCTAAAAAGTTCTTCTTCTGTAATTCCATCACTTAAAAACACATATCTATAATTTTCATCTGAATCATAGGATTTTAAGTATTCAATCATTTCGTACTTATCCTGTATTGTCATTACATCGCAAAGGCTTTCAGCTCCTAACATAAACAACATTTGTTGTATTATTTTTTTCTCTATACTCATAATTGTTTCTTTAATTCTTGTAATGCTTTAATTTTTAAAAACGATTCGCAACACTTTTCAAGCGTGTAACTGAATTTATTTCGTTCTCCTTTATATTTGTATCTGATTATACAAGTATCTCCCTTTACAGTCGTTTGATATACTTGAAAGCTATCTTTTAATTTTAACATAATTTATTTTTTAGGTGGGTTATTGGTTTTGATAAATCTGTAAACTTTGGAAGCTGTGCTGGTGCATTTGGTTTGGTCCTTCAACCAGCTAATTATCTGAAAATCTGACAAAAAAACTTGTTCAAGACTTTTAATTTTAATAAATTCGACCATTCTGCTTTTTCTTAGGAAAATAAATATATAAAATAGGATTAGTTTAAGCCTTTGTTTCGTAGGAGTTACAAAGGCTTTTTTATGTTTAAACTAAATTGATTTTTCCGTAAACGATTTGGACCAATTCCATTTTTTCTTTTTTGTCGTGGTTATCAAATAACCATTCCAGACAATTAAAAGCAATTTTATATTTTTCGTCAATTGATTTGTTCTGATGCGCTCCAAACTTACCACGCCAAACTCGAATAGTGCCAATTGGCATGTAGTATTTTTCACTCCATGTTCCATCTTGAATGGACACAAACCAAAAGTTTTCGTGTGGTTTGCGCTGAAACTTAAAACAATACTCATTGTTATTTTTCTTGTTTACCACAACTAAGTGGCAAAAATCTTGATCAATATGTTTAATAATACTCATATAATTAAGAATTTAAAGAGTTAGAAATTTCGTCATTAATGCAAATGATAATATCACAATATTTATTTCTAATTTCTGAAAACTTATGTTGCTTGTTTCTTTTTTTGCAAATCTGAGGAACATAAAACATATAATTACTCAATGAGTTTTTACTACTAAACAAGAAATCCCTTTTTTTATAATTCTGTCTTGATCTTTTCATTTTGTAAAAAGAAAGAACTTTTTGATCAAGTCCCTGAGAAACTACTAAGGTTGCTCCCAGTTCCATTGTTTCAGGACTGTTTAATAATGCGATGATGTTTTTAAAGTTTTCCATAATAA
>PIVJ01000312.1 GCA_003353955.1 Bacteroidota bacterium
TCGTCAATAAAATATTTTAGTTGTGAAAAGTACAATAAAACAACCATCGATATAGTCCCAAATAAAAATTATCTGTCTGAAAAGAAATACGAATATTTTATACTAGATCAGCAAAAGAAACATCTACTTATTTCGGAAAAATATTCGAATAATAAATTCGAACGTGGAGAAATGACCAATGAATCCATTTCATCTTATCGGCTTTCTGGTTTTCGTGAGCCTAAAATTGAAGATTTTACAACTCAAATTCAACCCTTTCATTTTTATGATCCCATCATCACTTTGTTCGAAAATACTTACATCAATCCCATAAGTAAATCAGGGCTTTCAAATTATGGTTATCAAATTAGCGATACCATTTATAAAGAACAAGATACCATTGTTACGATTGAGTATTTCCCTAAATCAATTAACAAATCACTTTTAAAAGGCATTTTGCATATTTCACTAAAAAATTATGCCATCGCTGGTGTTACTGCAGAACCTATAATTCAAGATTTGTTAAACCTTAAGATTGAACAAGAATATATAAGAGATCATGACCATTACCTCCCTTATAAACTCAATTATGTTTTAAGTTTCAAAAAATATCCGAGTAAAAAGTACGGACTAAAAATGGAAAGTTATACGCATATTAAAAATTATCAATTTAATACTTCTAAAATTAATCCATTAAAGAGTGCGGACAATTTAATCTCCATGGACAAATTACGATCTTTTAAGTTAACACCTCAAGAGCAATTTACTTATAAATGGACAGATAGCTTGGGCTTAGCTAAAAATTTTGATGGGAAATTAAAATTCGTTAATAAATTCTCCCAGGCAAAAATTCCGTTTAAGGTCATTGATTTTGATCTGACTCAAATGCAATATAATTTGCATGAAAAATACAGAATCGGTATTGGAGCAATTACCAACGAGAAATTTTCAGAACGATTCACAGTCGGAGGATATTTTGCTTATGGAATTGGTGATAAACAGAATAAATATGGGGCTTTGTTAAGTTATAAATTGCTGAAGCCAAAAATAAAAATTGAAACAAATTACAAAGCTGATTTAATTGAAAGAGGGACTATTAATTCCATATCTAGCGCTAAGTCTGATTTTTGGCGTAACATGATTAAGGATAGTTTAAATCGGGTTGAATCTTATGGGTTTTCGGTAAAGAAAAGTTATAAGATGTCTTCCATTTTAGTTGGAATAAAAAAGGAAAGAATTGAAGATCTGAATTTTTCTCTGGAGAAATCTGACTTTACTGAAATTTATCTTTCGGCAAAAATTAATTTTAATAAGCTTGAGCAAAAAATTTATGAGCCAAACAACCCGTCATACAAATATCCTCTTCTCTGCTTTACTTATTTAAAAGGTTTAAAAAATTGGGGAGGCGACTTTTCTTATTCTCTAATTTCATTGTCGCTAGACCATAGTTATTATTTGGAAAGACTAGGCAAACAAAGCATTTTTATCACTTACGAAAAGCTTTCGGGAAATAAAAACTTGCCACATTACAAATTAATTACTGGTTATGGAGCCAATACCAAATCTCTGCCTTTTTACGCAGCTAACTATTTCCAAACCATGCTTCCATACCAGTTTGCACATACCGAATCGGTTGTGCTTCATTTTAAACATTCGTTCTTAAAACCGCTGTTTTATAGCAAACTTTCAGAACCAAAAATTTCACTTCTTCAATCTGTAGGATGGGGACGAAATAATCAAAGTGAGGCTAAGCAATTTAAAACTTTCGATAAAGGCTATTTTGAAAGCGGCTT
>PIVJ01000313.1 GCA_003353955.1 Bacteroidota bacterium
TAAATTTAAAATGTTCCTGTACTTTTTTTAGTTTTTTCATTGTATTTAATTTAAAGTTAATAAATCTCTTTTGAAATGATTTAGAGTATAATTCTTCTTTTTGCTTACTGCTTTATATATTTTACTTTCTATTCCTCCCTCTGTGAAAATCCAAAACACTTCGTTTTCAAGTCTTTCTTTAGTGGTCATTCTATCTCTTGATTGCCAGTAACTTGTAGCACTAAAATCTATGTTGTAATATACTAAATATTTAGCATTACGCAAAGATATTCCTTCTCTTCCACTGACAATTTGCAATGCTATAGACTTATCTGTGCTGTTAAACTCATCTAAATCAGTGCATATACTATCTCCATAGACTTTCTTAATTGCGTTAAGCTCTTCCTTAAACTTATAGAATATTCCTATTTTATTACAACAAAAATTATCGTATATGTATTCAGCTTTAAACAAATCAAGGACCATGGAATTTCCACTTTCAAACTTAACAGTACCACTATACATTTGATGTAGCTTCTGCATAAGCTTTACACTTGTATCAGCTAGTATAACTTCATCTTCACCTTCCAGAACAAGCAGCTTCTTTAACTTAGAACACATAACCATTAAACTTTCAGGAGCATCGACAAACAAAATCTTTTCTTTTATAGAAGATTCAAATCCTGCTTCTTTTTGTGTGTATGAAATAGTATAAGGATTCATGTCATCAATTATGGTTTCCTTGGCATCAGAATAATCATTCACCATAAATCCACCTATTCTTTTAGTGGTAACTGTTACGTAGTCACTAGCAAATTTATAAAAGTTAGAATATTTATTAAATGGATTGTTTGGAATTGAATATACTTGATGATACATTTGACTATAAGACTCAGGCGTTGGTGTGCCTGAAAGCAATATAACATATGGTTTGTTTTTTCTAATAAGTTCAGATACAGCTTTAGCTCTTTTACTTGGCTTTGGAAAAGCTCCCATTCCATGTGCTTCATCACAAACTACAGCATCCCAACCTACTTGGTCGATCTTGTGAAGTGATTCGTAGTTGATTACTTGTAATTCATAGTCTGGATTAAGCATATTGTAATCTGATTCTATTGAGCTTATTGCTCTCTTCTTCGTGATGAACAATACTCTGTTCACACTCATCATCTTATCTAGAAGACCTAGAGAGGTAAGTGTCTTACCTGTTCTCACCTCCATAGACAGGTACAGAAATTTCTTAGTTAATAAAACTTCTGTTCCCTTATCTATAATGTTTTGTTGATAATCTCTAAATTGTATCATATTCTTTTCTTTTTTCCAATAAAATCTTACATTTCTCATAGTCTTCCATGTCTTCAAAATACTGAATAAGATCGTCTACAACATCTACAGTAATAGGCTTAGTTATATCATGTATAAAAAACTCCACATCTCTAACAAGTATATCTGATAAATGAACGTTGTAAACTACCATTTCATATGAATTCAACATACCATAATAAACTTCATCATACTCATAATAACCTTCAAACTTTTCCATATAAATTTCTTAAATAGTTTAACACCTCTGGCAATTTTTCAGCAGCTTTGTTTTGATTCTTATACAATACAGATCCTAATGTTTCTTTGCTATAAATTGTTATGTCTTTTTCCTTACAGTACAGAGAAGGCTTACCTTGAGTAGATATACCTCCTTTTCTTACTGCAATTCTACAATGACCAGTTAATTCCATTGGCTTTATATAAACCTGGAAGTCATTATCAACACACCAATTAAAATCAGAATGGAA
>PIVJ01000314.1 GCA_003353955.1 Bacteroidota bacterium
ACAACGGTCTTTGCATATGAAACTGTAAGGGATTTTTATAAGTTTACTTATCAAAATAGCTATGAGCCACATATGCGATTAGACACAAATTTAGCTTTTTTTATTAATTAGTCAAATCGCAGATTTGGCGGAGCAAATTACTTGCAAAAAACTAACTAAAAACGTCTAAGACCCTTATGTTTTATGATGCAATGTTATAGGCTGGCTTTATTAATTAACTACAATTCACTATCTTCGAGAAAGAATAATTCTTCAACTTTTACATTAAAGAATTTAGCCAATCTTAATGCTAGAACTGTTGAAGGAACAAACTTATTAAGTTCAATTGAATTTATAGTTTGTCTTGTAACATTCAATTCTTCAGCAAGTTTCGCCTGTGTAATATTAATTTTAGCTCTTTCTACTTTTATCCAATTTTTCATTATTAAAAACCTATTAATGTCCTAATGATATTAAACAAGAAAGCAAATCCAATAAATATCATAATCCCTACAATGAATTTTATACCTTTTACATTTTTCTTAGTTTCTTCCTTGAAAATGAAGTCAGGATTAAAATAACTTGCTAGATAGAAAATTATAGAATAAACAATTAAAGATGATATAGCGATATATATAAGTTCAATATTTATTTTAGTATCAAGAATTGATTCAGCAGCATAAATTAAAGCAATACCAAACATAAGATATCCAAATGTCAGTTTTAAAGAAAAATACCTTATAGCTTTCGATCTTTCATCATCTACTTTTTCTTTACTGAATGCTATAAATGACATCGAAACAAGAATGTAAAGATTAATCAAGCTAGTATCAATTTCATCAATTACGCCAGTCAATTTGGCAACAATTTCTAAAGCGATGAAAAGACTTGCAAAAATAAGTCCAATTCTTTTTACATAATGTGGATTCAAAGAGGATAGATTTGATAATTTCATAGTTTATAATTTAATTTTCAAACAAATGTAAAGTATATTAGACATTAAAGCAAATATAATTGTCATTATGAATACTTAACTACTCTTATTGTCTGATTAAAGTTACTTAACTACGAAGTGATGAGAAAAGCTTGCCTATAACGGTGAGCATATGACGTTGTGCCGTAGCTTTCCGTAGAGTTGTTTTTAAACTTTGACTAAATTAAACATAATTGTTGAATTGTCAAACCGCCACCAAACCGCGGCATGCGACATGATGCATTGTTGTAGCACGTTCACAAGCGTGGATTAAAGAGTTTCAGTTTAATTTATCGTATCAAAGTTAATTAGTATGACATATGCTTATCAATTACGTCAAACGGATTAAAAAGCACCTAAATTGACCAGAAAGAAGAGAATAGACAAAACATAAAGTTTGAGCGTCGCAAGACAAACCTTTCAGTTTGGTAGGTCTGGGAGGCCGAGTGGGAGGATAGCATAGTGTAAGGGGAAAGCAAATTCTGTGATTCGGTATTGTTCTATGCTACCAGACTTATCAATTTACATCTGCTAAGTTGATTCAATACGCACGGTTCTCACAGATAGAGCACAGGTGTTTCAAAGAGAGTACGGCCTGTTCATTTCTTATTCTAAACTAAATTTAAAATATGAAGCAGTACACCCAATTTGCAAATTTCGTGCACTAATTATAAATTTTGCAACGTGTTAGGCCATGCTAGGCGAATATCAGGAAGGAGCCAGTTATTTACGTGCTACGATTAGTTTATTTTAGTTTGAAAAACTACTGCCTATGACTTTGGTAATGTTTTTGAAGAAAAAAAATCGAATGTG
>PIVJ01000315.1 GCA_003353955.1 Bacteroidota bacterium
GAGATGTGGAATGTATGGACATTTTGAAAGAAAGGATTAATGCAATGCCTGATTGTGCGGAGAAGACTTTGGAGTTGTTAATTGGGATAGAAGATATTAATAGCTTTTCAGAGACCAGTTTCAATAATATTAACAATAATAGCAATAGAAATAGCGATAATAATAATAATGAAGGTATAAATAGCACTAACAATATCAATCTTAATAATGAATTTGATCTTGGACATAATTTGCTTCGATTAGAGCGACAAATAATAGATGAGGGATGGAATAAGTGGGTTATTCTTTCTTATTTAGATAAAGTGAAGAATGAAGCAAAGAGGAAGGATTGGATCAAAATGAAGAAATGTTTGTACGCAATTATGAAAGAGATACGTCCCTTTGACATTGCAAGGACTTTACAATTGATAAAAAAGAGTGATAAATCTGTACAAGCTATAAATGGAGAGGATATAATTTTATTGCTTGGGGGCACAGGAGTGGGTAAGTCAACAACTATCCATTTTTTGTCAGGTTCTGAAATGGAGGAGGTTGAGGAAGATGGTGTGGTTCACATCGTTCCAGTGAAGATTTATAATAAGACACTTAAAGCTGTCTCAGTAAGTGCTAAACCTCGTTCAGAAACCAAGTGTGTTACGGCTGTACCTGTTAAACATAGAAGGATAAATAAATTTAGAAAAGGGGAGATCTTCTTATGTGATACTCCTGGATTTGAAGATACAAGTGGTTCTGAAGTGGATGTTGCTAATGCCATAGGAATTGTAAAGGCTATCAAAGGTTGTAAAAGTGCAAAACTTGTTGTATTAGTTAGTGGAATGAGTATAGGTGATCGTATGCAGGGGATGAGAAATTTGGCTCATTTGTTGGTCGGTATGATTAAGAATATAGAGGAGCATAAGGATTCTATCTCTTATCTATTTACAAAATTTGATGATAATGGAATAAGAAATCTGCCTAAAATATTATCTAATTTGCATGAACAATATTTGGAAGAACAATGTGTAGATAATGCTTTCTTGATGTTATTAGAAAATATGATTGATAAAGCCGAAACAAAAGTGGAAGCAGTAAAGCCACTGAGTGGGAATGGAGCATCTTTGCTTTTGTCTTTGCTAAAAGCAGGAAAATTTATAGTCCGTCCAAGTGAAATTTTCCATTTTTCTGTTTCGGTGGAATCACAAGCAGCTATTCAAGATCAAATGAATAAGCATTATCTATCTATTACTCATGCTTTAAAGAGAAATGATTATGCATTCATAGGGTATAAACTGGATCAAATTAAACAACTTAATTGTGAGTTGAGTGATAAAACTATAGAAAGCAAATATCAAGAATGCGTGAAGAAGACAACAGACTATCTGAATGAAGATATTGAAAAGGTTATTTCGTATTTCAATCGTTTTTTAAAGAGAGGTAATACATTGGAATATTTAGATGTTAAATCCTATAAAGAATCGATGGAAAGGATAGAAGATATCAATAAAATTAATAGTCATTGGAAAAATACTAAGGAGAATTTTGGTAAAGATAGGTTCTTACAAAATTTGAAAAAGCAAACCGAGGCTATGTTGAAAGGGATTAAAGAGGATAAATCTTTTTCTCACATGGTAGGGCATTACTTAGATAAAATTAAATTACTTGCATCTGAGTTTCCATCTATAGGATCAATTTATGTTGATTGTCGTAGATTGCTGGATGAACGTTTCGAACTTTTGGTTGAAAAGAGTAATGAGGCTGTACAGG
>PIVJ01000028.1 GCA_003353955.1 Bacteroidota bacterium
CCTCATATTCATTAACCTGAAGTATTTCTGAATTTTCAAAACAGTTCTGCCTGATTGCTTGATAAGGTTTTGGCGGTGTCTGGAATAAGTCCGTATTATTTCAGTGGTACTATCGGGCAAAAAGTTACTCTTGACCTTAATCTATGCTATGATGTTCTCATGGCAAATTTCGAGAAAATTGACCTTACAAATATAATTCCCTGATTTAAAATCGCTTACCGAACTCATTAAAAGAAACGTTAGTGAATTAAGTAATAAGTAGAAAAAATAAAGTTGCTACAGGCTATGGCGAATTAGAATGGATCTGGATTGTGGATTAAGTTGGTGTTTAATCCAATAAATATTTATTGCGAAATTAGTGTGTTTACCGGATCTGCTAATCATCACACGACGTAGCATTCTTCAAAACTGAAGAGGAAAGTGCATTCTTAGGTTCTTTCTCACAACATTCTTTATAATTTACCATATTATAAGTTGTTCGCTCCAGTAAACCTGAAAGCTGAATGATTTCCTTATCAGTAAATGAGCACAGGATATTTGCAAAATAATTATCATTGCTGTTATTAATTGAGTCACATAATTTTTGCCCTTCTTTGGTTAAAGTAATTACCGTGCTCCTTCGGTTATCCTGAGGTATCACTCGATCAACTAAATTGATGCTTACCAAACCTTCAATGGTTCGACTGATGGTACTCTTATCTAAATTCATTGCTTTGGAGAGTTTACTCACATTTGTTTTGTCGGTATCATCAATACTTAACAATATATGGCATTGTTTAAAAGTAACGCCCACACAACAATTAGCGATATTATAGTTGTATAACTCCCTCTCAAACAAGCGCAATGACTTTCGTAGTTTCCTGATGATTTCTGTGTTCAACATAATATTTGACAAAATTATATAAAAAAGTTGCTAAATGCAACAATTGTATAATAAGACTTTATATCTTTGCAACAAAGTTATGGAAAGAATAATAATAATTAGTGTTAGATTTAAGCTTAATAACAATAAGAAATGGATGATACCGTAATTAGATTAATGACTAGCCGTGACTGGCCTGTCGTTAAAGAGATTTACGAGCAAGGTATTTCGACAGGTATCGCCACTTTTGAGGCGCAGGCTCCCAGCTGGGAAGATTGGAATAGTACATACCTGGAGAGTTGTCGATTGGTAGCTTTACGAAATGAATTGATACTGGGATGGGCTGCTTTATCAATGGTATCATCCAGATGTATTTATGGCGGGGTTACTGAAGTTTCTGTTTATGTGGCTGTGGATTCTCAGCAGGCTGGTGTTGGCACAGACCTACTCAAACGACTAATTATTGAATCAGAAAAAAATAAAGTTTGGATGCTGAATGCATCCTTGTTCCCTGAAAATAAAGCCAGTTTAAAATTGCATAAAAAACTTGGGTTTCGAGAAATTGGATATAAAGAAAGAGTAGGTAAAATGAGTTATGGAATCTTTAAAGGCGAATGGAAAAATAATATTTTATTAGAAAGAAGAAGTGAGAATATTGGAATTGAATAAATATATAAACCGCACGTTTTCAGCTGAAATGAAAACACTCGTTAAATTGGCAATACCGATTATTGGCTCTTCTATTTTGCATATGGCATACCATTTAACCGATATGATTTGGGTTGGAAGAATTGGGGTTTCAGCTGTTGCTTCTATTGGTACGGCAGGCTTTTTTATTAACCTGGGATGGGCATTGGCGAGCGTTGTTGTGGTCGGGGTAAGCGTTAAAGTCGCACATTCAATCGGGGCTAAAAATAAAAAAGCAGCAGGGAAATATGCTACGGCAGGAGCTTGGGGTATTGCGATATTGGCTCTGTTTTATACAAGTTTACTATTCTCCTTTCGTAATCAATTAATTGGTTTCTTCAACTTACAAAACACGGAGGTAATTGATGGGGCAATATCTTATTTAACCATCACTGCAGCTGGTGCTATCTTAACTTTTGCCATCATATTCTTTATTGGTATTTTTAATGCTCATGGATTTACCAAATTATCTTTTCGGGCGAGTTTAACAGGAACCGTAATCAATATAATTTTAGACCCCATCTTTATTTTTGGATTAAAATTAGGGATACAAGGGGCTGCATACGCCAGTATAATTGCGCATGTGTTCGCATTAAGCATATTTCTTTTCCTGGTTATAAAATCTAAAAAGATACAATTTGTTGAATTTAAGCCTAAGCTCAGTCGCTTATGGTTAATATTACGAATCGGATCACCCGCCTCATTTCAACGAATATCATTTATTGTAATTTATATTTTTCTTGCCCGCATCATTTCCGAATGGGGTTCAGAAGCAATCGCTGTTCAGAAAATTGGAGTACAAATAGAATCGATAACTTATATGATTGTCGCCGGTGTGTTACAAGCGGTTAGTATTTCAATCGGCCAACATTTTGGTGCAAAAAATTACAGTGCCATCATGGTGGTTTATAAAAAGGGTTTATTGCTTGTGGTAAGTATTAGCATACTTACCACTTTATTATTTCTTTTAATTCCTGACGTGCTCTTCTCTATATTTGTGAGTGACCCGTCTGCCATCAATTTAGGGCGAAATTATCTAATGATTATTGGTGTTTCACAAGTATTTATGGGGGTTGAGATGCTTTCTTCGGGTGCATTTCATGGTTTAGGGAAAACACAATTTCCAGCAGTAGTAGGTGTTTCACTAACTTCACTAAGAATACCGATGGCTTATTTTTTGGGCTTTTATACCGCACTTGAATTAAATGGCGTATGGTGGAGTATTGCTGGAACAAGTATTTTAAAAGGAGTACTTTTATCCTTTTTGTTTTACTGGGTGATGAGGAAACTAATTAAAAAAAAGAATATATCTAATTTTGCTTAACACATGAAGAAAGAACTTAATCATATTACAAAATTGATAGGTGACAAAAAGCTCACTGATAAATTATTGGAAGGTAAATTTGGACTGGAAAAGGAGAATGTACGTGTGGATAAAGATGGGAGATTAGCACTTACTCCGCATCCGGAAGCACTTGGTGATAAAAATACGCATCCATACATAACCACTGATTTCTCTGAAAGTCAGCTGGAAATGGTAACACCACCTTTAGATACGATTGCTGAATTAAACGATTTTATCGCGACACTTCATGATATTGTTACGGAGAATATTGGAGAAGAATTGTTATGGACTCAGAGTTTGCCTCCTATTTTGCCTGATGAAAGTAAAATTCCCATCGCAAGATTTGGTGAGAAAGGCAGGGACAAAGAAACGTATCGTGAATTGTTGTCCAGAATTTACGGAAAAGAGCGTCAATTAATTTCGGGTATTCATTTCAATTTTTCTTTTAGCGATGATCTTCTTCGAGTATTGCATGATGCGCTGGGTAAAGAAAATGATTTTGCAAGCTTTAAAGAAGTAATTTATTTCCGCCTGGTTAGAAACTTAATGCGTTATCGATGGTTATTAATTTGGTTATTTGGTAAAAGTCCGAAAACAGAAGACTCATTTAAGGTGAAATCTTTTACTTCTGATTCATATGAGTCTGTCCATTGTCCCAAAGGAATATCACTTCGAAACTGCCGCACCGGATATAGAAATAAAGAAGACTATTATATCGATTATTCCAATACTGAATCATATCATCAGTCGATTAGGGCACTGGTTAACTCAGGGAAACTCTCGTTTGATAAGGAACTTTATCACCCGGTAAGGGTAAAATATTTGGATCAGGATCCTCAAATCTCTCATATCGAATTACGCTTACTCGATTTGGATCCGTTAGAAAAAACCGGAATCTCAGAAACCAGCTTATATTTCTTTCACTTATTCGCGATATATTGTTTATTTCTCAATGAAAAAAGCAATTTTAATAAGGACGAGCAAATAATTGCCAACGCTAATCATGATCTTGTAGCTTGTTTTGGCTTAGAGGATGATATGGAAATATCATTATTTACCGGAAAGTTAATCAAAGCCCACGAAAGGGTATTGACATTCATTAATGAGATGAGTGATTTTGTAAATAAAAATGGATTGCTAAAAAATGAGCAATATCAATCAGCATTTGAAAAAGTTAAAGATATTGTTAAGAATCCTGAAAAACGAGCTGCTAATTATATCTCCAAAGAAATTGAACAAAAGGGATTTATTGATTTTCATTTAAAACAAGCGAAAATATATAAAAATGAAACCTTGAAGAAAGGGTTTAATTTTTATGGATTGGAAGACATGGAATTATCAACACAACTATTGCTGAAGGCAGCGGTACTTAGGGGGTTGAATTTTCAAGTCCTGGAGCGAACAGCAAATTTTATCAAATTGGAAAATGATGAAAAAATCCATTACATCAAGCAAGCTACGCAAACCTCCCTCGATAATTATAGCTCGGTATTACTAATGGATAATAAACAGCTTACTAAAAAACTTTTAAAGGAGAATGGAATTAGTACTGCTGATGGAAAACAATATTTCGACCTGAAAACTGCAAACGATGATTTCGGCTGTTTCGAAAATCAAGCCATTGTTATAAAGCCCAACACAACAAATTTCGGAATGGGCATAACGATTATAAAGAACAATAATGATCGTAAAATTTATAAACGTGCGCTGGAAATTGGATTTGAAAATGATGAAACTGTTTTGATTGAGCAGTTTATTGAAGGAGATGAATATCGGTTCTTCGTGATTAGCAATAGGGTAGAAGGAATATTAAATCGGGTACCGGCAAATGTGGTAGGAGATGGAAAAAAAAGTATTAAGGAGTTAGTGGTTAAGAAAAACGATAATCCCATACGTGGGAAATCTTATCGAAGCCCGTTGGAGAAATTAAATCTTGGCGAAGCCGAATCTATTTCTCTTGCTTCTCAATCTTTCGATTTTAACACCATTCCACCAAAAAATGAAATTGTTTATTTGAGAGAGAACTCTAATATCAGTACTGGCGGTGATAGTATCGCTGTAACAGAATTGGTTCATCAATCATATAAAGATATTGCGGTAAAAGCGGCAAAGGCACTTAATGTAAGTATTACGGGCTTGGATATGATTATTAAGGATTCTACAGTTCCGGCTACACCCGATAATTATTGCATCATTGAATTGAATTCTAATCCGGCCATACACATACATTGCTACCCTCATGAGGGCGTAAGGCAAAAGTTAAATGAAAGAATACTGGATGCACTAGGTTTCTGAAGTCTGAAATCAAATCCCTTCACTTTTTGATTTGTATCTGAATTCGTATTTCAGATGTGGTTTTTTTATAAATTAGCAGGCTAACATTTATTCCCATGAGAAATTCCAACATTTTCTTATTTCTTCTTCTATTACTTCTTATTTCTTCTTGCGATTCAGGAATAAAAAATCTGAATGTTGAAAATTACATTAGTGCTGAACAGTTCATCCCAAAGAACGCAGCTAAATTGGTTTTCAATAATAACGTTCGTGCAAATTGGATTGATGAGACTGATAACTTCTGGTATACCCTAAATACTCGCAAAGGAAAGGAGTTTTTACTAGTGAATACAGCGGTTAAAACAAAGGAAGCTGCTTTCGATCATATTGTTTTGGCTGAAAGAATTTCGAACTTATTAGATACTGTTTACGACCCTTATAAATTACCTTTTAATCGAATTTCATTTAATGAGGATAAACGTATTGAATTTACACTGAAAAAGAAGATCTATCATTTTGATAACGAGACTTTTGAGTTGGTTGAAATAGAACGAGAAACTCGCGTAAAAGGGGAGAAGTCACCTGATGGGAAATGGACTGCCTACGTGAAGAATCATAATTTACACATTAAAAATTTGAGTACTCAAAAAGAGATCCAATTGAGTTGGGATGGAATAGAAAAATACGAATATGCTCAATCCTATTCATGGTATAATTTAGTTGATGTAGATAATCCCAAAGAGGCCAAATCAGAGTTGACGGTTAAATGGTCTCCTGATTCGGAAAAAATTGCAACCATTCGTACAGATTATCGGAAAGCAAAACATTTGTATTTGTGGCAAAGTGTTCCTGAGGAAGGTATGCGTGCAAAGGTTTGGTCGTACGAACGCCCCTTACCCGGTGAAACAGATTTGGCTATGGTTGAATTTGTGCTGTTTGATGTGAATACCCGAAAACAAACCAAGATTGGTATCGAACCCTATGCTTCTTTCCTTTACTGGGGAAGCATGGAATGGCTCAATAACGATGTACTTGTTATGGACAGAAGACATCGGGGTTTCAAGCAAACTGACATCATTGAAGTGAATGCGCGAACTGGAAAAACCAGGGCAGTAGCCAGCGATAAAATGGATACGTATGTTGATGTGAATATTTCCTATTATAAAGCTTTGGACAAGAGTAGAGAGCTAATCATGAATTCTGAGAAGGATGGCTGGAATCATTTATACTTATATGATTGGGAAAATGAAGAACTTAAAAACCAAATCACAACAGGCAAATTTGTGGTTAAGAATGTTCAATTTATTGATGAAAAAAACCGACAAATCTATTTCACAGCTGGAGGAAAAGAAGCAGGGCGAAATCCTTATCTTAATCATTTATATGTAGTAAATTTTGATGGGTCAGACCTCGTTTTATTAACACCTGAAGATGCACACCACGAAATTAGTTTTAATAAAAAGGGTGATCTTTTTATCGACAATTATTCCAGGGTTGACCTACCAACAGTTTCAATCTTAAGATCTGCTAAAAATGGTGAAGTGTTAATGGAAATTGAAAAGGCAGATATTGCAGATCTATTAGCAACCGGTTGGACCTATCCTGAAGTATACACAGTGAAAGCCAGAGACAGTGAAACTGATGTTTGGGGCATTATCCGACGACCATCTCATTTTGATTCTTCAAAATCTTATGGAATCATTGATGCAACATATTCCGGCCCGCAAGCTGTGAAAATGGCGGTTGATTTCACTGGAGCGTTTCGGAGCTGGGATCAATCCTTTGCGGAATTAGGATTCATTGTTGTAACTGTTGATGGCCTTGGTACTGCACAACGGTCTAAAAAATTCCATGATTTCTCTTATAAAAATTTAGGGGATATTGGAGCAGATGACCATGAAAAAGCCATTCGTGAGCTTGCTGCGAAATATCGTTTTATGGATATTGACAGGGTCGGGATATTTGGCCATTCAGCAGGTGGTTATGATGCGGCTAGGGCATTATTAGTTAAACCTGACTTTTACAAAGTTGGAGTTTCATCTGCTGGAAACCACGATCACCGCCTGGCAAAAGCATGGTGGCCAGAACTATATATGGGTTTTCCTGAAGGACCTGAATATGCGGAACAAGCTAATATGGCCATAGCGGCCAATTTAAAAGGGAAACTTTTGTTGGTTCATGGAGATATGGATAATAACGTAAATACGATCGAAACGTTGCAATTAGCGAATGCTTTTATGGAAGCCAACCGTGATTTTGATATGCTGATACTTCCTAATAAAACCCATAGCATTTACGATCATAAATTTTTCACGCGCAAAAGATGGGATTATTTTGTGAAGCATCTCATGGGTGCAGAACCTCCTTATCAGTACGAATTAGGCACTCATTTTGAGGAAGAATAAACTAGCTGTTTTTAATTGTTAAGGCTGGGTTTTTATTAAATTTGCGAATAAAATATTTGAATGAGTATTCTAATCAGGAATATCAAGAAATTGGTACAGGTGGAAGAGAGTCCACGAACTTTTGTTGCCGGAAAAGATATGGCTAAGCTTAACAGTATAAGCGAAGCATGGCTATCTATTGAAAGTGGTCGAATCGCTGCATTTGGGAAAATGAGCGAGCTTGACAACGCGCTAACGCCTGATGAAGTTATTGATGCTTCGGGAAAAATGGTATTTCCGTCTTTTTGTGATTCACACACACATTTGGTATATCCGGCAAGCCGTGAAATCGAATATATTGACAAAATTAAAGGTCTTTCATACGAAGAAATTGCAAAACGCGGGGGAGGTATTCTTAATTCAGCAAAGCGAATGCAAGAGATCTCTGAGGAGGAATTATTCAATTCTGCATACCAGCGCCTTAATGAAATAATGTATTTAGGAACGGGTGCAGTTGAGATTAAAAGCGGATATGGATTAAATCTGCAATCTGAATTAAAGATGTTAAGGGTGATTAAAAAGTTGAAAGCATCACACCCCCTAACGATTAAATCAACATTCTTAGGCGCACATGCTATTCCACCAGCATTTAAAAGTAGGCAGAGTGAATATGTTGATTTGGTGATTAATGAAATGATCCCACAAGTTTCTGCTGAAGAATTGGCTGATTATATTGACGTATTTTGTGATAAAGGATTCTTTACGGTAGAGGATACGGATCGTATTTTAAACGCAGGAATGAAATATGGTTTACGACCAAAAATTCATGCCAACGAATTGGATTATTCAGGTGGTATTCAAGTAGGGGTGAAGTATAATGCACTCTCAGTTGATCATCTGGAATTTACGGATGATAAAGAAATTAAATCGTTATACGGAACAGAAACAATGCCTACCGTTTTACCGGGTGCTGCTTTCTTTTTAGGTATGATCCATGCACCGGTTCGCAAAATGATTGATGCAGGATTACCGATCGCTTTGGCCAGCGACTTTAATCCGGGCTCATCTCCATCAGGAAATATGCAATTTATTCTTTCCATGGGAAGTATCGTTTACAATATGTTAGCCGAAGAAGGAATTAACGCCACTACCATTAACTCAGCCTATGCCATGGGTGTTAGTGAAGAATTGGGAAGTATTACAGTTGGTAAGAAAGCGAATATTTTCATAACCAACGAAATTCCATCCATTGAATTTATGCCATACGCTTATGGGTCAAATAAAGTTGAAGTTGTAATAATTAACGGAATTAAGAAATAAACAAAAAGTCTAAAATGAAGAAATTAATCGAATGTGTGCCTAATTTTAGTGAGGGGCGTGATATGGGAATTATCAAGCAAATCACTGATGAAATTGAAAAAGTTGAAGGTGTAAAATTATTGGATGTAGACCCGGGTGCTGCAACCAATCGTACAGTGGTAACTTTTGTGGGCACTCCTGAAGAAGTGCTGGATGCAGCAGTAATCGCCGTTAAAAAAGCTGCTGAACTGATCGATATGAGTAAGCATAAAGGCGAGCATCCGCGAATGGGAGCAACTGATGTTTGCCCATTAATTCCAATCTCAGGGATTACGATGGATGAAACCGTTAAGTATGCACGCCAGTTGGCAAAGCGAATAGGCGAAGAATTGGATATTTCTGTTTATTGTTATGAGAATGCGGCTTTTACTGAAGAGCGAAGGAATTTGGCGAATTGTCGATCCGGAGAGTATGAAGCCATGCTTGAAAAACTGCAGGATCCTCATTGGAAACCCGATTTTGGGCCTGCAAAATTAAATATTGGAGCGGGTGTAACCGCCGTAAGCGCACGCGATTTCCTGGTTGCATACAATGTAAATTTAAATACGACTTCAACGCGACGTGCCAATGCCATTGCGTTTGACGTAAGGGAAAGAGGTCGTACCAAAAGAGAAGGAAATCCGGTTACCGGGAAAATTGTAAAAAATAAAAATGGAAAACCCGTGATGATACCGGGTAGCCTAAAAGCAGTAAAAGCAATTGGTTGGTTTATCGAAGAATACGGAGTGGCGCAAATATCAATGAACCTAACTAATATTTCGATTACCTCTGTTCATAAAGCTTTTGATGAGGTTGATAAAAGAGCAACCGCTCGAGGAATACGTGTTACTGGTTCAGAATTGGTTGGATTAATTCCTTTAAATGCCATGCTTGATGCCGGTAAATATTTTCTTAAAAAACAAAATCGTTCCATGGGAGTTGATAATGCTGAGTTGATTCGAATTGCGATAAAATCGATGGGATTGGATGAATTAAAACCATTTAAACCGAGAGAACGAATTATTGAATACTTGTTGGAGGAAGATGCGGGCAATAAACTCCTAAGGATGAATCTTGTCGCTTTTTCCAATGAAACTGCCTCGGAATCACCCGCTCCCGGTGGAGGCTCAATCGCAGCTTATGCAGGAGCTTTGGGAATTTCTTTAGCCACTATGGTAGCCAACCTCTCCTCACATAAACGTGGCTGGGATGAACGCTGGGAAGAATTCTCTGAATGGGCTGAGAAGGGCCAAAAGTTGAAAGATGAACTACTATTCTTAGTTGATGAAGATACCAACGCATTCAATAAAATTATAGACGCATTTGGTTTACCTAAAGGAAATGATGCTGAAAAAGCAATTCGTCATCAGGCTATTCAGGAGGCTTCGAAATACGCCATCGAGATCCCTTTTAAGGTCATGCAGAAATCCTTAGATTCAATGGAGGTAATCAAAGTCATGGCAGAAATTGGAAACCCAAATTCAGTATCGGATGCAGGTGTTGGCGCGCTATGTGCCCGTACTTCGGTAATGGGCGCTTTCCTAAATGTGAAAATCAATGCTGCTGATGTTGAAGATAAATCTTTCGTGAAGCGTAAACTGAATGAAGGTGCTGAGATTGAAGCTAACGCCATTGCTCTGGAATCTGAAATCCTGAAAATTGTAAATCAGAAAATAGGATAGATTTTATAGAATATTTATAATTATTAGCATTTCTTATAACAATGCTCCTGAAACTGATAATGTCAGTGTAATATTTGAGGGCGTTGCCAATCACGATTTTTATCCATTGAATAAAAAAAACACCCTGACTGTTGATAAGAGATTGGGCGTAATCGGGTTGGCTGACCTTGATAACCAGGATTTGGAAATCAGAACGTTAGCCGTTCGGGATTTGTAAAAAGAAGGAGTTTTTTGGAGATTGAGTCAATTTAAGAATAAAAAATGGACTGTGCTCATTAGGATATTTGCAGACCCTGTCCGGCTTTAATATTATGCCGTAATCAAGTAAAATAGGTTGGAATTAATCTGTTTCTTCTGATTCTAATTCAGGATTGTTTCCGAACTCCTCTTCGAGCATATCTTTAAGTTTTGCCGGTTGAACGGTAATCCGAATCCCTTCTTTACAGTAAGATATTTTACCACTCTGTTCTGATATTGCAATCGCGATAGAATCAGATTGCTCAGTAATGCCAACTGCTGCGCGGTGCCGAAGACCTAATCGCGGAGGGAGTTCAGAATTATTAGATACCGGTAAGATACATCCGGCAGCCCTTATCTTATTATTTGAAATGATTATGGCTCCATCATGCAATGGGCTGTTTTTGTAAAATATGTTCTCAATTAAATGTGAGGATAATCGAGCATCAATTATTTCACCGGTCTCAATAAATTGACGCAATTCTCCTCTTTCGGTAATTACAATCAATGCCCCTTGCTTAGCATCAGCCATTCGCTGGCATGCAACAATTATTTTATCTATGCCTAATTCAGTCTCATACTGCATATTAAAAGACCAGAATAAAAACTTTCCTTTTCTCTTTTTTAAAAAATTTGGCGTACCTAGTGCTAATAAAAATTGCCTTATCTCAGGCTGGAAGATAACAATGAGAGCAATAAATCCAACACTTATAAAAGCCCCTAGAATTTCACTTAGCAGTTCCATTTTAAAGGCATCAACCAATTTCCAAATCAAAAAGATAGCAACTATTCCAAAGAAAATATTTATCGCAACTGTACCTCTAAGCAAACGGTACAACTCGAACAAAAGCAAGGCAACCAAAAAGATATCAATGATATCAAGTAGTCGAATGTCTATGAAGCCAGTAATAATTAAGTTGAGCATAAGTTGCGGATTTATTTTAAAACCGATATAAATTATTTATGTAAATATACATAAACTGCATGAAAATCTAAACTAAGATTCCTTCCGTTCATTAGATTTTTATTTCAAAGGGAAATGAAACTCCCCGCCGCAAGTGGACGGGCTATCATGATGGATTCTATTTCGTTTCGCTCCAAAGGGCGGGGAATATAACCCACAAAATCCTTCGACTTCTGTTCGGGATCACTTTGCCTAATTAACTTTGTTTCACAAAATCAAAGTCTCACTGATCTAATAAAAAAGATTATTCAGTAATCTTAGTAACAATTTTAATTGTTTCAACGGCCTCTTTAACATCATGAACGCGTAAAATATTAGCCCCACTCATTAGTGCCAGTGTGTTCGTAACGCTTGTTGCATTAAGTGATTGATCAGGTGTGATGTTTAAGGTTTTATAAATCATCGATTTTCGTGAGAGCCCAACCATAATTGGTAACTTAAATGCTGAGAACCTACTCAAACTTCTTAAAATTTCATAATTATGGCCTATTGTTTTCCCAAAACCAAATCCCGGATCAATGATAATTTGAGATATTCCCTTTGCTGTTAAATCCTTAATGCGTGTTTCAAGATAATTAGAAATTTCATACACAACATTATTATAAGTTGGATTATTCTGCATATTTTTTGGATCCCCTTTGGTGTGCATTACTACAAAAGGAAGTTGAAGTTCGGCAACGGTAGCTGCCATGTTTTTATCATAACTTCCACCTGAAATATCATTAATCATATCTGCACCTGATTGGGCAGCCAAACTTGCAACCGTTGACCGCCATGTATCAACCGAAATGAAAATATCAGGAAATAGATCCCGAACACCTTCCAATACTGGAATTAATCGCTTAAGTTCTTCCTTCTCCGATACATCTTCTGCATTAGGTCGTGTAGAAACTGCTCCAATATCAATAATATCCACACCTTCTCTGATCATAATTCTAACTCGATCTTCTATTTCAGGCAGATTTCGATATTTACCTCCATCATAAAATGAATCGGGAGTAATGTTTAAAATCCCCATTACCAACGGATTATCAAATGAGAGAGATTTACTTCCTGATAACAACGGTTTTATTGCTGATATTTCTGTATTTTTATTGTTGATATTAGTGGACATCAATAGAGAGTATTATTTCCTTGCAAAGATAAAGAAACTCTTAATATCAGTTGGTTTCCACAATCTATAGATTCAATAAATTATTCAAATGAGTGACATTACTTCTAAACAATATGATGCAGCTGTTGATGACTGTAAGAATATCTTTATAACAAAGATGAAGGATTATGGAACTGCTTGGCGCATATTGAGAACAACCTCTTTAACTGATCAGATTTACATAAAGGCGAATAGGATTAGAAGTATAGACGACATAGGAATCAATAAAGTTAAGGAAGGAGTTAAGCCTGAATTTATTGGAATAATTAATTATTCGGTAATGGCACTCATTCAACTTGAGTTGGGTATTAATGAGAAAAATGTTGAACTTCCCATAACTCAAGTAGAAGAACTTTATGATAAATACATTATTGAGGCTAAGGCATTAATGGAAGATAAAAATCATGATTATGGTGAGGCTTGGCGAAATATGCGTATCAGTTCATTGACTGATATTATCTTAATGAAACTCCTCCGTATAAAGCAAATTGAAGATAATGATGGTAAGACTTTTATTTCAGAAGGATTGGACGCCAATTATTTCGATATCGTTAATTATTCCATTTTCGCGATGATTAAACTTAAGAAAAAAGAGGAGGCTTAAAATGAAATTTCTTCGACTAAGTAGCAGGATTTTGGTTGGCATCGTCTTTATTTTCTCAGGATTAGTGAAGGGGGTTGATCCGCATGGAACAGCCTACCGGATTGAAGATTATTTTATTGCCTTTGGATGGGATTGGGCAATTCCACTGGCCTTATTTTTATCAGTTTCATTGAGTATGTTGGAATTTGTTTTAGGAGTGGCTTTGATATTCAATGCTCGCTTAAAACAAATGTCGTGGATATTATTATTCTTGATGTTCTATTTTACGATACTCACCTTTAATGATGCTTTGTATTATCCTGTCCCGGATTGTGGTTGTTTTGGCGATGCAATAAAACTTACGAATTGGGAAACATTTTATAAGAATATTGTCTTGATCGTTTTGGTGATTTTTATTTTTATATCCAGAAAAAAATATACAGGCTTCTCGAGAAACCTAAACGAATACTTGCTAATAATTATAGCGGTAATTGGATTTACGTGCTTTTCGATTTATCAACTAAATCATCTTCCATATATCGATTTTCGGGATTGGAAAATTGGAAACGACATGGCTCTGGATGAAGGCGGAGAAGTAAAGAATTATTTGACCTACAGGAATTTAAGCACCAGTAAAACAAAAGAATTTCTCTCTCCGGATTATCCGTGGAATGACTCTGTTTGGATGTCGGAGTGGGAATTTGTTGAACAGCGTACCGACGACTCAGAGGTGGTTAGGGCGCATGATTTGCGGATTGAAGATGATGTTGGAAATGACTTAACGGATGCAATCATTGCTAACCCCAATTATCAATTATTGATTGTTTCTTGGGATTTGAATAAATTTCCTTTAGAAATAACAGACGAGATAAAAACCCTCTCATCAAAACTTCTTGAAAAAGGATATGATGTAGATGGTATATGCAGCAACTTGCCTGAAGATATTGAGAAGTTTTATGCCAATACCGGAATTGAAATCAATTTTTACCTGGCCGATGATATTATCCAAAAATCTATGATAAGAGCAAATCCGGGATTCATCCTATTTAAGGATGGCATCATCTTGGGGAAATGGCATTATAACGATATTCCGGATATATCATCCTTGGAATCTGAATTCTCAGGCTTTTAAATCTATTTTCTGTGTATCTTTAGCTGATGATTCAATACATTTTAAAGCGATTGTTTTATGGCGTATTAGTCCTCTTTGGGGTTATAACTATCATTTTTCTGCTTTTTAATGTATTACCCGGCGATCCAGCCAGAATGATGCTTGGTCAGCGGGCAGACATTGCTTCGGTTGAAGCGATTAATCATGATTTAGGATTAGACCAACCTTTGCATAAACAGTATGTTGGATTTCTCAATGATCTATCCCCAATCTCAATCCATAATTATAAAAATGAAAAAAGTTTTTGGTATCTCGATTCTGAAAAATACTCTTATGGTGTATTGCTTACATTAACAAATCAAAAATGGGTTATTAAAAAACCGTACCTGAGAAGGTCTTACCAAACCAAGAGACGCGTGTCTGAAATATTGGCTGAAGCATTTCCAAAAACCATGTTATTAGCTAGTGTATCCATAATCTTTGCGGTTGTACTTGGTATATTTATGGGTGTGATCATTGTTGTGAAAAAGAATAATTTTATTGAGAAGATATCGATGGTTTTCTCTGTATTAGGGATGTCCCTCCCCTCATTTTTTGTTGCGATAATTTTTGCCTGGGTCTTTGCATTTCTGCTCGCAGACATCACCGGGTTAAGCATGTTTGGCAGCTTATACACTGTTGATGATTTGGGCAGGGGGGTATACCTTGATTTAAGAAACCTGATACTGCCTGCAATTACATTGGGCATAAGACCACTAGCCATTGTGGTTGAATTAACAAAGAGCTCATTGCAAGATGTACTTTCTCAGGATTTTATAAGAACAGCAAAAGCGAAAGGATTATCACAATATAAAATTATTACCAGACATGCGATGAGAAATGCCATGAATCCTGTTATCACTGCAGTTTCAGGCTGGTTCGCCTCATTAATGGCAGGAGCCGTATTTGTAGAATATGTTTTTGATTGGAAAGGTGTTGGCGTGGTCATTGTGGATGCGCTGGAGAAATATGATTTCCCTGTCATAATGGGAGCCGTGCTGGTAATTTCAATCCTATTGGTAATCATCAATATTATGGTTGATATCATTTACGCCTTCCTGGATCCCCGGATTCGTTATGCTTAAGAAGGAAATTTATTGTAAACCAAAACTAAATCTGTTAATTTTGGGTTTTATTTAAATTATGAGAAAATATATTGTTGCAGGTAATTGGAAAATGAATCTAAGTTTTGACGATGCCGAAGAATTAATAGAATCCTTGATCGATCTGAAGAAGGGTGATGAGCTAGAAGGCTTATTAATGATCGTTTTCCCGTCGTTCCCGTATCTTGAATTAGCTACTGATCTTACTGACGAAGTTGATGTTTACATAGGTTCTCAAAACGTAAGTAATAAAGAAAAGGGAGCATATACTGGTGAAGTATCAGCCAGCATGCTTAATTCAATGGATGTTGCCTACTGCATTGTTGGACATTCAGAACGACGGAAATATTTTAAGGAAACTCCGGAACAGATCAGAGAGAAAATAGATTTATTACTTGAACAAGCTATTAAACCCATTTTCTGTTGCGGGGAGCTTGTAGATGAAAGAAATGAGAATCTTCATTTTTTAGTTGTGAAGGCACAGATAGAACAAAGCCTCTTTCACCTAAATACAGAAGAGATAAAAAATGTGGTAATGGCCTATGAACCGGTTTGGGCTATTGGTACCGGATTAACAGCCACGCCTGAGCAGGCAGAAGAAATGCATGCATATATCAGGAAATTAATATCTGATAAATACGGTGAAAGTATCGCTGACGAAATGTCCATCTTATATGGCGGAAGTTGCAATGCAAATAATGCACGGAATTTATTTGCTCAGCCAAATATAGATGGTGGTCTCATAGGAGGAGCTTCTTTAAATGCAGATGACTTTTATAGAATTTATAAAAGTTTTTAGGTGGGTATGGAATATATTGGAGTTAAGTTCAAATCGAGTCATCAGTCGTATGATAGTGAAATACTAATTGCTTTTCTGCTAGAAATTGGATTTGATAGTTTTGAGGAGCAGGAAGATCGTTTAATAGCTTATATTCTGATATCTGATTTTAATGAGGAAAAGATAAAATCCTTATTAACCAATGAAAAATTCCAACGCATGGATATCTGCTATAATTATGAAAAATTAAAAGATCGCAATTGGAATGAAATCTGGGAAAGTAATTATCAGGCTATCAAAATAGCTGATAATTGTTTAATTAGGGCATCCTTCCATGAACCAGATAAATCTGTAGAATATGATATTGTTATCGATCCAAAAATGTCATTTGGAACCGCACATCATGAAACCACTTCATTAATGATCGAATATATTTTGGAAGATAGTTTTGATGATAAAGATATATTAGATATGGGCTGTGGTACCGGGGTCTTGGCTATACTGGCAGCAAAGAAGGGAGCAAAATCCATCGACGCAATTGATAATGATGAATGGGCTTATCGGAATAGCATCAACAATGTTAAAATGAATAAGATTGATAATGTAAATGTTTTCATTGGCGATTCTGGAATAATTGAAAATAAGGAGTACGGGATTATTCTTGCTAACATAAACCTTAATATCTTGATTGAAAACATTCCTCATTATGCAAAGTCGTTAAAAAATAATGGAGTGATTTATTTTAGTGGATTTTATAAAGACGATCTTGATAAGATTAATAAAGCGGCGATTAGCCATGGATTTAAAATGCTAAATTCAAAAACAAAGAATAGTTGGATTGCCGCAAAATTCGTTAATTAGTGTTGATACGATTGAAATTATTATTTACATCATTTTGCCAATTTTATTCCCTTATTCAGTTTTAACTGTTCTAGCTGTATTTTTGACCGTATTCATTATAACCAAGATGCTATCTATCTCATCAATTTTAGTTTCGGCATCCTTTCCCCTTATTGTTATTTTTCTTTATACCATCTCTTATTTGCCCTTAATCATTCTTGCTGTTGCAGTTGGTATTTTTGTTCAGGTGATGAATCACAATAATATCAAGCGGGTTTTAAAAGGCGAAGAATCAAAGTTCTCATTCAATAAAATATAGAAGATACCAACTAAGTTGTGAAAAAGTTTGTTGAGAAAGAATAATTAAAATCACCTTTTTCATAATTATATTTAATATATTTACTGACGATTAAAGAACCCATTTTAATTTGAAATAATATGAAGTTTATAGTTTCCAGCTCATTATTGTTAAAAAATATTCAGGCGCTAAGCGGAGTACTAAATTCAAGTAATACACTCCCTATTTTAGATGACTTTTTATTTGAGCTTAAAGATGAAAAATTATTTATAACAGCGTCGGATTTAGAGACCACAATGACCGTTTCATTGGAACCAACTAAATCAGAGGAAACAGGAACAATAGCGATACCTGCAAAAATATTATTAGAAACGCTTAAAACCTTTTCTGATATTCCAATAACATTCTCAATTAATAATGAAACCTTAGGTATTGAAATATCAGCTGGTGACGGTAAATATAAATTAAGTGGACATAGAAGCGATGAGTATCCACAAATGCCTGAATTTGAGGATGTTACTTCACTCGAACTTGAATCTTCGATTTTAGTAAATGCCATTAATAAGACACTATTTGCAACTGGAAATGATGAACTCCGCCCGGTGATGTCCGGGGTGTTTTGCGAGTTAACTCCAGACGATATTACCTTTGTTGCGACGGATGCCCATAAACTTGTAAGGTATAAAAGAACTGATGTTAAGGCAGATAGTTCTGCTTCATTCATTTTGCCTAAGAAGCCATTAAACCAAATTAAGAATATTTTATCCTCAGATGATAAAATTCAGGTTAAGATTGAATATAATAAAACGAATGCGTTTTTCAGCTTCGATAACGTTTTTATGGTTTGTCGGCTCATAGATGGACGATATCCCAATTATGATGCTGTAATTCCTTCAAACAATCCAAATGTGCTAACAATTGATAGATTGTCACTTCTTAATTCGATAAAGAGAGTCGCAATATTTGCTAATCAATCAACACATCAAGTTAGATTTAAAATATCTGGTAAAGAGCTAACATTGTCTGCTGAAGATTTGGATTATGCAAATGAAGCTAAGGAGCGTTTAACTTGTAATTATGAAGGAGAAGATATTAAGATTGGGTTTAATTCACGTTTCCTTCAGGAAATGCTCACCAATTTAGAAATTGATGTAGTACGCTTTAAAATGTCAGCACCAAACAGAGCAGGATTAATATTGCCCGTTGAAGATGAAAACCAACATGAAGACATCTTAATGTTGGTAATGCCTGTGATGTTGAATCAGTAATAAGAGTTTAAAACATTGAAGGAAGCAAGTATCTAATAAAAGATGCTTGCTTTTTTTGCTTTCGATAAAGAGTTGCAATAAACTTGCTTTATATATACATTAAAGGAACGTCTTATTCAGCTTTTTTTACATTAATAGCTTTTTTTCCTCTGTTATCTTCTGTAATTTCAAAAGTAACTTTGTCTTCTTCATTAATTCGGTCAATTAAACCAGTGGCATGAACAAAGATGTCTTGTTTTGATTCGTCTTCAACAATAAATCCAAATCCTTTTCTCTCATTGAAAAATTTAACAATTCCAGTTGACATAATAATAATAGTTAAAGTTAATACTACTACAAATATACAGATATTTTATGCGAATACAAATTTTTTTCATGATTTACAGAATTATGTAAGACGTTCTACCTTAAATCAGTGAGGCTTTGATTTTGTGAAACAAAATTAACTAGGCGAAGTGACTCTGGAAGTTGAAGGGTCTTGTGGGTTATATTCTCCGCCGCCCCTTGGGGCGAAATAAAATAGAACCCATCATGATACCCCGTCTGCTTGTGGCGAGGAGCTTCATTTTTCTGGAAATTATTATGATCCGCTTGTTATGGACTAATCAATTTTTGGCCCAGCGTTAACAAGTTGTTTTCCCTCTTCATTATCTGTAAAGCTCTCAAAATTCTTTATGAATTTTTTTGCAAGACTCATTGCAGATTTATCCCAATCAGCAGGATTATTCCATGAGTTTCTGGGATTCAGAACTGTACTTTTTACTCCCTTTACTTCAGTTGGAATATTAAGTCCGAATATTGGTAGCGTTTCAAAATTTGATTTATTCAAACTTCCGTCCAATATGGCATCAATGATATTTCGGGTTGTTGGTAAGTCAATCCTGCTACCAACTCCATAAGCACCACCAATCCATCCTGTATTAACTAAATATGCTTCAGCATTGTTTTGCTCCATTCTTTTTATTAATTCAACCGCATAACTTGTTGGGTGAAGCAATAAAAATGCAGCTCCAAAGCATGCAGAGAAACTTGGCTTAGGTTCGGTAATACCCAATTCGGTACCAGCAACTTTTGCAGTATACCCACTTAAAAAGTGATACTTTGTTTGCTCAGCAGTAAGTTTTGATACTGGCGGTAAAACACCAAAGGCATCAGCAGTCAAAAAGATAACTTTTTTAGCATGACCGGCTTTGGATATAGGTTTTACAATATTGTCGATGTGATAAATTGGGTATGATACTCGTGTGTTTTCAGTTTTTGAATTATCAGAATAGGCAATTTTTCCTGTATTTTTATCAAAAACTATATTCTCCAGTAGGGCATCTCGTTTAATTGCTCTGTAAATATCCGGTTCATCTTTCTCACTTAAATGGATGCATTTTGCATAGCAACCACCTTCGAAATTAAATATGCCATCATCATCCCAGCCATGCTCATCATCACCTATTAAGGCACGTTTAGGATCAGCAGAAAGGGTAGTTTTACCGGTTCCTGATAATCCAAAAAAGATTGCAGTATCACCATCTATACCAACATTGGCTGAACAATGCATTGCAGCAATACCATTAAGAGGAAGATAATAGTTCATGATCGAGAAAATTCCTTTTTTCATTTCACCACCGTACCAGCTTCCGCCAATAACAGCCATTCTTTCTTTAAGGTTAAAAACAGTATAAACCTTGCTATTTAAGCCCTGTTCTTCCCATTTTGGATTGGATGTCTTTGAGGCATTCAATACTACAAAATCCGGTTTAAAACTCTGGAGCTCTTCTTCGGATGGTCGGATAAACATATTTTTAACAAAGTGTGCTTGCCAGGCTACTTCCATAATGAATCTGACTTTCATGCGTGTGTCTTCATTCGCACCGGCATAACCGTCCATTATATATATCTTTTTACCTGACAATTGTTTCGCACTGTTTTTCTTTAAGAAATTCCAGGACTCGGCTGAAATAGGTTTGTTGTCAGATCCTTTGCGTTCCGGGCTGGCCCACCATATATTTTCTTCAGAAGATTCTTCTTTCACAATATATTTATCTTTTGGAGACCGTCCTGTAAAAATACCGGTATCAACTGTAACTGAACCAGTATCAGTTATAAATCCTTTTTCAAATCCTTCCAATTGAGGATTGGTTTCATGTTCGAATAATTCATCGTACGATAAATTATGATAAATGGTATTAACATCTGAAATACCATATTCCTTTAGTTCGTTTTTTATTTTATTGAGGTGAGTCATGATGATATAATTGTTTAAATTCTGTTTGTATAATTCAAAAAAGTTGCTAGATCAAATATATAAATTTTAAGTTAGAAGTCAATCAGGGATTGAGAGCCTTAGGTTTTGATTTTCTGATTTTCAATACACTAAAATTTATATTTAAGTTTGCTTAATAGCAGCCTGTGCTGCAGCTAAACGGGCGATTGGTACTCTGTAGGGTGAGCAACTTACATAGTTAAATCCCAACGTATGGCAGAATTCTACAGAAGAAGGTTCTCCACCATGTTCTCCACAGATTCCAATTTTAATATCGCTTCTGGTTTTTCTGCCTTTCTCAACCGCAGTTTCCATCAGTTGTCCAACACCTTCCTGATCCAACACTTCAAAAGGATCATCTTTTAATATGCCTTTTTCAATGTAAATGGGTAAGAATTTACCGGCATCATCTCTGGAATAACCAAATGCCATTTGTGTCAAGTCATTGGTTCCAAAAGAGAAGAATTCAGCAGATTCTGCGATCAAGTCAGCGGTTAATGCTGCTCGAGGAATTTCAATCATTGTGCCAACTAAGTAGTTTATTCTCTCACCTCTTTCTTCAAATACTTTTTCTATGGTAGAGCGAACAATATTTTCCTGCATTACCAATTCCTTTTTGGTTCCGATTAATGGTATCATTATTTCAGGTATTGCAGTAACGCCTTTTGCTTTTAAATTTAATGCTGCTTCAATGATTGCTCTGGCTTGCATCTCTGTGATTTCAGGATAGGTATTTCCTAATCGGCAACCACGATGGCCTAGCATCGGGTTAAATTCAGCAAGGTCGTCAACTTTTTTCTGTACTTCTTCAACTGATATTCCCATTTGGTCAGCCATCACTTTTTGATTTTCGGGCTCATGAGGAACAAATTCATGCAATGGTGGATCAAGCAAACGAACAGTTACAGGAAGATTGTGCATTGCCTCGAAAATACCTTCAAAGTCGGCACGTTGTATAGGCAGCAATTTTTTAAGGGCTTCAATTCTTCCTGCTTCATCATCAGCCAAGATCATTTCTCTCATGGCAATAATTCTGTCACCTTCGAAAAACATATGTTCAGTACGACAGAGTCCGATTCCCTGAGCTCCAAAATTCCGTGCAACTTGTGCATCTCTTGGAGAATCTGCATTGGTACGAACAAGCATAATTGAATGTTTTTCAGCCAATTCCATAACCTGACCAAAATCACCGCTTACTTCCGCTTCAATCGTTTTAATTTTTCCGCTATAAACTTCTCCGGTTGATCCGTTTAAAGAAATCCAATCGCCTTCATTAAATTGTTTTCCGTTAGCAATTACAGTTCTGGTTTTATAATTAATGGTTAAACTCCCTGCACCGGAAACACAACATTTCCCCATTCCTCTGGCAACAACGGCAGCATGTGAAGTCATTCCACCACGAGCAGTAAGAATACCCTTTGCTACATTCATTCCTTTCAGATCTTCCGGTGAGGTTTCGATTCTGACGAGGATTACATCTTTACCTTTTGTAACCCACTCTTCTGCTTCATCTGCATGAAAAACAATTTGACCGGTAGCTGCACCTGGTGATGCTGGTAATCCTTTAGTAATAACTTCTGCATCTTTCATAGCCTGTACATCAAAAACCGGATGAAGTAATTCATCTAATTTGTTTGGTTCCATGCGTAAGATTGCCTGCTTCTCATCGATCTTACCTTCTTTTAGTAAATCAATGGCAATTTTGATCATTGCTGCTCCTGTACGTTTTCCATTACGTGTTTGTAACATCCAAAGTTTTCCATCTTGAATAGTAAACTCAATATCTTGCATATCAGCGTAATGATCTTCTAGTTTTTGTTGTGTAAGCATTAACTCTTTATAAATAACGGGCATGGCTTCTTCTAAAGAAGGAAAGTTGTTTTTTCTTTCATCTTCCGAAACGCCTGCCAAGTCAGCCCATCTTTTTGAGCCTTCCAGGGTAATCTGTTGTGGAGTTCGAATGCCAGCAACTACGTCTTCACCTTGTGCATCGATTAGGTATTCTCCGTTAAATAAGTCTTCTCCGGTTCCGGCATCTCTTGTGAATGCAACACCTGTTCCTGAGTTTTGACCCATATTTCCAAATACCATTGCCTGAACATTAACGGCAGTTCCCCATTCAGCAGGAATATTATTTAATTGACGATAATATATTGCCCGATCATTCATCCAGCTGTTAAACACAGCCATTACTGAACTCCAAAGTTGTTCCCATGGATCATCAGGGAAATCTTTTCCGGTTTTTTCTTTCACTGCTTTTTTGAATCTGGTAACGAGTTCTTTAAAGTCTTCGGTTGTTAACTCCGAATCATCATCAATTCCTCTTTCTTCTTTCAAATCATCAATGATTTGTTCAAAAGGATCGATATCTTCTTTTGAATCAGGCTTCATGTCTAACACTACATCGCCAAACATTTGTACAAAGCGTCGGTATGAATCCCATGCAAAACGTTCATTTCCCATACGCTTTGCGATTCCTTCAACGGCTGCATCATTTAAACCTAAATTTAGTACGGTGTCCATCATCCCCGGCATAGATGCCCGAGCTCCGGAACGAACTGACAGCAAACAAGGATTTTCTTTATCACCAAATTTGCTTCCCATAATCTCCTCAACAAATTTCACCCCTTCTTTTACTTCAGCACGTATTAGATCCACTGCATTGTCATGTCCGATTTTGTAATACTCATTACAAACTTCTGTTGTGATTGTGAATCCAGGAGGAACCGGAACACCAATTAAATTCATTTCGGCAAGATTTGCCCCTTTACCACCAAGTAGATTTTTCATCCCTGCTTCGCCATCTGCAGTTTTATTTCCAAAGCGGTAAACATGTTTTTGAGTTGTCATTGTATATTTTATTTTTGAGTTTATTAAATTTCGTTTTTATTAATTCTGGATTAAACCAGAAACGAAGCACAAATTTACAAAAAAATGCTATCATATTTCAGTAGGTTAAGGTAATAAATAATGATTAACTATTAAGCTAACACAGTGAAAGATAGGTTTGTGAATTTGATAAAGTAATTCTTTTTATTTTAATTATGAATGATATTCGTTTTCATTAACAGGTTCAGGTAATAAATTAAAAGATTAAGTATTTAAAAACTTTCAATTGATCGTTTTCGAGCCTTAAAATCTCCTTGATAAAACCATGTCAGGAAAAAAGGCATTAAATATACCATGATAAATTAATGCCATTTATTTTATCAAAATAACAAAAATAAATATGAAGAAATCAGGTATATGTTTCGTAATTTAGTCAATCATAATTCTAGAATTAACATAAAAAATAATGCACGAATGAATAATAAAATTGGAATACGACACGAAGATAAATATCTCATGGAAAGAAGAGTTGCGTTGACTCCGGAGCATGTTAAGAAATTAATTAAAAATAAAGGTATTGAGGTATATATTGAGCCCTCTGCTAAAAGAGTGTTCACGGATAATGAATTTGATAATGTTGGAGCAATACTTACTCCTGATTTATCAGTTCCGCCAGTTATTTTTGGTGTTAAAGAAATGCCGAATTCGTTTTTTGAGCGGAATAAAACATACATCTTTTTTTCTCATGTTATTAAAGGCCAATCGTATAATATGCCGATGTTAAAAAAAATGATGGCACAAAAGTGTACATTAATCGAATATGAGAGAATAACTGATGAGAAGGGTAGGAGATTGATATTTTTTGGCAGGTATGCCGGGCTGGCTGGCATGATTAACACTCTGTGGTCATTAGGACAACGTTTACAGGAACAAGGAATCCAAACACCCTTTTCAATCCTTAAGCAATCACATAAATACACTTCTCTTGAAGAAGCCAAAAATGATATAATTGCGGTTGGGGAGGAAATAAAATTGAATGGGTTACCTGAATGTATTTGCCCCTTAACTATTGGAGTTACAGGTTATGGAAATGTTTCGCAAGGTGCTCAAGAAATTACATCATTATTACCATTACAAGAAGTAAGTCCAAATGAATTACTGGAGTTAAAGAATAATAGGGATATTTCAGGGAACATTGTTTATAAAACTGTTTTTAAAGAATCTGATCTATCCATTCCAATTGATTCTAATACTAATTTTGAGTTAAATCATTACTATGAGCATCCTGAAGCCTATAAAAATGCGTTTGAAAAATATGTGCCACATTTATCTATATTAATGAATTGTATGTATTGGGATGATCGATATCCACGGATATTAACGAAGGATTTCTTATCTGCTATATGTGAAAATAATGATCAAAAGCTTCAGGTAATTGGAGATGTTACATGTGATCCTGATGGATCTATTGAGTGTACACACATTGGTACTGAAATTGAAAATCCGGTATTTGTATATAATCCAAAAACAAGAAAACCAACAATGGGGTTTAAGGGTGAAGGAATATTAGTTATGTCTGTTGATATCTTACCAAGTGAGTTGCCTCGGGAATCATCTATTGGTTTTGGTGATGCCTTATTTGACTTTGTTAAGCCAATCGCTTCAGTGGATTACCAGGTCCCGTTTGAATTATTAAATTTACCTGACCCAATTAAAAATGCAGTAATAATACATAGAGGTGAGCTAACCCCAGATTTTGAATATATAAATCAATATTTATAATATTATTTAGAGCTTTTATATATTGATTTTACAGAAAGAAAATTAACATTTTTTTTAGATTGATTTATAAATAAACATTTACATTAGCCCCTTTAAATTTATTGATTAAATTGTGAGTTAAGGATGAAAAGAATACTGGTTCTTGGTGCGGGTTTGAGCTCCTCAAGTTTAATAAAATATTTACTCGATCATTCAAAGGAGTTTGATTGGAAAGTTGCCATTGGTGATTATTCGCTTGAAATGGCTGAGAAGAAAGCACAAAATCATCCGAACAGTCAAGCGTTTGAGTGTGATGTTTACGATGATCGTCAACGATCCTTTGAAATATCAAAATCAGAAATTGTTATTTCAATGTTGCCTGCACGAATGCATTATTTGGTAGCGGAAGATTGCGTTAAACTGGGTGTTAATATGGTAACGGCATCTTATGTCTCAAAAGAAATAAAGGCGCTCAATGAAGAAGCTAAGAAAAAGGGTGTTTTGCTGTTAAATGAGATCGGAGTTGACCCCGGTATTGATCATATGTCGGCAATGCAAGTCATTGACCGTGTCAGAGAACAGGGTGGGGAGATTATTAATTTCGAATCATCAACTGGTGGCTTGGTAGCTCCGGAATATGATAATAACCCTTGGAATTATAAATTTACATGGAATCCTCGAAGCGTAATCCTAGCAGGGCAGGGGGGAGCAAAATTTCTACATAACGGAAGATACAAATACATTCCTTATCATAAGTTATTTAATAGAACAGAAGTGATTGATATTCTTGGTTTTGGCAGATTTGAAGCGTATCCCAATCGTGATTCATTACAATACAAAGAAATATATGGATTAGAAGATATTCATACGATGTTTAGAGGCACTATTCGTCGTGTTGGATATTCGGAAGCCTGGGATGTATTTGTTCAATTAGGATTAACGGATGATTCCTATATTGTTGAGGATTCAGAAAAACTAAGCTATCGTTTGTTTATAAATAGTTTTTTGCCTTTTGATAAGAATGCGGCAGCTGAGAAGAAAACGGCTCAGCTACTTGGATTAGCTGAAGATTCTGAGATTATGAATAAATTGAGATGGACCGGTATTTTTAGTGATGAGGTGATTGGGATAAAAGAAGCAACTCCTGCGCAAGTTCTTCAAAAATTACTACAATCGAAATGGAAATTGGGCGATGATGATAAAGACATGATTTTGATGCATCACATATTCGATTACAAGATGAATAACCAAACTAAGCACTTAACTTCAACTATGGTAGTAATTGGTAACGATAAATTGCACACTGCCATGTCCATCACAGTTGGAATTCCTGTTGCTATAGTCACCAAGTTAATTTTAAATGGAGATATCAACTTAACGGGTGTTCAACTCCCAATTATTAAGGAGATTTATGATCCGGTCTTATCCGAATTAGAGGCTTATGGAATTAAGTTTATCGAGAATGAGACTGAACTTACTTAGATACTTCTAAGTTATGTATTAACAATTAAGTATTTTTAACAATTGGTCAATAATCTTTACATATATCCTTACTACTTTTGAATTTAATTTCAACTAATTTTAAATATGAGTGCAAAAAAATCAGGTTATGGTAAATGGATAGGTGGCGGCCTTGGTTGGGCCTTTGGCGGGCCTATTGGTGGTATTATGGGTTTTATGTTTGGATCGATGTTCGATGGTTTACAAAAAGGTCAACACGCTTACGATCCATACCAGACAGGAACTCCCCAAACACATCAAACGCAAGAAGGTGATTTTAGTATTAGCCTTTTGATTTTATCTGCAGCCGTCATGAAAGCAGATGCACGAATTATGAAGTCGGAATTAAATTTCGTCAGAAAATTCTTTATACAGCAATTCGGAGTTGAAACAGCGAACAGAAATATCAAACTGTTGAATGAGATTCTTAAGCAAGATATTAATTTGATTGAAGTATGTCGGCAAATTAAGCAGTACATGGATTATGCAGCAAGACTTCAATTGTTGCATTTCTTGTTTGGAATATCAAAAGCCGATGGACAATTGCATTCTAGAGAAATAGATGTAATTGATCAAATTGCCAAATTTATGGAGATAGATAGAAGTGATTTTTTATCTATCAAAGCGATGTTTATAAAAGATACTGACAGCACTTATAATATTTTAGAGGTAAAGCCGTCTGCTACTGATAATGAAGTTAAAAAGGCATATTATAAAATGGCGACCAAATACCATCCTGATAAAGTTGCTCACTTAGGAGATGAAATTAAAAAAGCTGCTGAAGAAAAGCTACAGAAATTAAATGGTGCTTACGATGAAATTAAAAAGCAGCGTGGTATAAAGTAAATCAAGACCAGAATTTTAATCATAAAATTTCCAAACCACACCAAATCTAATTGCATAATCCTGCATTGGATAATGTGGTACAGAATAGTAATTGTAACCCGTTAATGCGGCATTAAAGTGCTGATACTTGAGAAATAAAGTTGCTCTCTTTATCCGAATGTTGAAGTAAAGATCAGCATAAATTGCGTTTCCAATTTCTTTTTTATTCTGTAGATAAAAGCTTCTGGTTGAAGGCATGTAAGCATCAGCAAAGTATGAGGTATTATAAAAGACTTCTATTCCGGGTTGTATTATTGCGGCTCCATCAAAAACACTTTTCATATAATAAATAGAGGTATTTCCAATAAATTCCGGAAGTTTTAGCAAGCTATCATTTTTACTTTTTTGGTAGATCAGATTAGCATCTAAATGAAAACTTCGATATTTCAATCTATAATCAAGTGTAGCTGATAATACTGATTGTGTTTCGCTGGCTTGAGCCGGATGGGAAGTTTCATCCATAAATATGTAATTATCAATTCTATTATATGATACTTCCAGATTAAGACTCTTGATTGAATAATCAGCTTTTAGAGTGAGATGTTCTTCAGCATTAAAATTGTTTTCCCATCTTATATAATTACCGTGATAAAAATTATAAAACCATTTTGGACCTTGTTTACTGATACTGGCACTAATTTTTAGTAATCCGTAATTTCTTTCAACATTCCCGAGATATTGATTAATATTGACTTTTAGAGAATGGTCACCGTTGTTTTTATCTCCCAATATATAAAAACCATCCATGTTTAGCCTAAAGCTATTGAGTAAGAAAACTGAAAATCCGGCTTTGGGAATTAATTGATTTATGGTTTCTTTTCGTAGTGTATCTGTAATTTTTATGTATTGATGTTTAATTCCGAAATATACATATACCGATTTATTCTCGGGTTGCTCATCGTAGGAGATATTTGACCACAAAAGTTCATTCTCGATGGTAAAAATCGAAGTAGAATCAAGAGTAATAGAATCACTCAAGAGTTCATCAAATTCACTATAATAACTAATATTTACTGAATCGACTTCGGCATAGAAGTGTTGTTCTCGCTCAGCAAAGAATGAATGAGTAAGCCGACCTATCTGAAATTTCCCTTTTTCCGTTTCAATTCCTAATGTATCTGTTGTGATTGAAGGCGCATTTCCTAGGTTAAAATATTGGTTAATAAATATGCTGCCTTTTTTATATGTGTTGGTCGCATTTTGTAAATTAACCGGGATTAATGCTCTATTAACTTCAAGGCTATATTCGAACACACTATCATTCTGAATTCCTCCATTTTCTTCTACAATTAATTTGTCATGAATGTAGTTGGAAACCAAACCATATCGACTATTTTTAGTCGTATATCTGGCTGTTACATATAAGTTCTTATTGTCAGATTCTTGACGCTCATAAATTCCCGGAGAATTAATAAATCTAAAGTTTAGCCCCAGATTCAGTCCGGGCATAATATTTTGAGTATGTATCACTTTTAAGTTATTTTCTTTTTGTGGCCCCATCACATAATATAGTTCAGTAAAAGGCTTATATACTCTATAATATTTAACATCATTAGTGTTATATGTATACAAGTCTAAGGACGTATTTAAGTAATCAAAGCCTTCATGAATGCTTGGATTAAATTGTAAACTTTTTACTGCTAAACCAATGTTTCCAAGACTCGCAAAGTAATTTCCTTTTTGAAAATTAGGATTGGAGTGGTGAATGTTTGTTAGTCCGGTATCAATATGATGAAGCTTACCCAAGGCCAAATTCTCAATAGATCCGGTAAAATAATAAACAGCTGTAGAGTCTATTATTGGATGAGGTATACTGTCTGCCAGACCATTTTGTCTAAATATGCGCTTATCCTTTTCTGGCTGGATCAAACTATCCTGAGCTGAAACTGAGAGGCTATCCAGAGGTGTATTAATAGTGGTATCTTTTAGGACTGAAGAAATCGAATCTCTTTTTGGAATAATGGTATCTTGTTTTTGTTGTTGAATTGTGATGTTGGAGTAGTCAGGATTATTAAACGAACTACTTAATGCGAAAACTGAGAAGGGTAGGGAAGAGACTATGAATAGTGCAATAAGTGAGGTAATCTGCTGAATCTTCATAAAAAAAATCCTATTAATATTTAGAATAATACATTATTCAAAAATAAGGATAAATGTAGTGTTTAAGGATGTTATGGCAAAAAAAAATCCCGATCTTCAAGATCGGGATTTTTATGATAGTTGGCAACGACCTACTTTCCCACATAAATGCAGTATCATCGGCGCTGGCGGGCTTAACTTCTCTGTTCGGAATGGGAAGAGGTGAACACCACCGCTACAATCACCAAAAATTCTTATTCTCAATTAATAGTTGAAAAATTTCTTAATAAAAACGACATATTTGACGAAAGAAAATACAAAAGTTCATGATATAAATTAACATCATAGTAGAAAGCTTACGGGTAATTAGTACTGCTCGACTTTGTCATTACTGACTTTACATCTGCAGCCTATCAACGTCGTAGTCTACAACGACCCTTAAAGGAAATCTCATCTTGGGCTAAGTTTCGTGCTTAGATGCTTTCAGCACTTATCTCATCCAAACATAGCTACCCTGCGATGCCACTGGCGTGACAACAGGTACACTAGAGGTTTGTCCAACTCGGTCCTCTCGTACTAGAGTCAGGTACCCTCAAATTTCCAACGCCCACAACAGATAGGGACCGAACTGTCTCGCGACGTTCTGAACCCAGCTCGCGTGCCACTTTAATGGGCGAACAGCCCAACCCTTGGGACCTTCTCCAGCCCCAGGATGTG
>PIVJ01000316.1 GCA_003353955.1 Bacteroidota bacterium
AGGTATGGCAAGAGATATAACCGAACAAAAACAAATTGAAAGCGATGTCCGAGCTCTTGTTGAAAGCACAGTCGGCATTATCGGCCAAGATTTTTTTGACAAAATTGCTGGAAAATTATGTCAATGGCTTGGTTGTGAATGCGCTATTGTGGGTGAAATTATAGGAACTTCAACTGTCCATGCAATTGGAATGCAAGTTGATGGTAAACCCGTGGATGACTATTATTATGAACTGGCGGGAACTCCCTGTGAAAATGTCATTGAGAAAGGCTTCTGTGTGCATCCAGTGGATGTGTGGGAACTATTTCCTGAGGATACAAAGCTTGTCGAACTCAATGCTGTCGGCTATATCGGAACGCCATTAGTTGATAGCAATAATGAGTCAATTGGCGTTCTTTGTGCTATATCCCGCAGTAAGTTAAATCTTCCAAAACGTACAAGGGAAATAATCGGTCTCCTGGCCGCAAGGGTATCTGCTGAAATTGAACGAAAAAGAATGGAAAAAGAGCAAAGGAAACTTGAATCTCAACTTCAACAATCCCAAAAAATGGAATCCATCGGTACTCTTGCTGGCGGAATTGCACATGATTTCAATAATATTCTTTTCCCAATTATAGGCCATTCTGAAATGCTATTAGAGGATATTTCTGAAGATAGCCCATATCAAGATGGCTTGAATGAAATTTATACCGGAGCCTTAAGAGCCAAGGAACTTGTAAAACAGATCCTTATGTTTTCCCGTCAAGGGGATAGTGAGTTGAGACTAATGAAGATACAACCCATTATCAAGGAAGCATTAAAACTTATAAGATCAACAGTTCCCACAACAATTAAAATTAAGCAGGATCTTAATACTGACTGCCGGGTGATCAAAGCTGATCCAACTCAAATTCATCAAATTGTAATGAACCTTGCAACAAATGCTTACCATGCGATGGAAGAAATAGGCGGAGAACTCAGGATAAGTCTGAAGGAAGTTAAGTTTGGAGAACTTGATCTGCTCAACCCAAATATGGCACCAGGAATTTATAACTGTTTGACAGTAGCGGATACAGGCATTGGAATGGATAAACAATTAACGGAAAAGATCTTTGACCCGTTTTTTACAACCAAAGAAAGAGGTAAGGGTACTGGAATGGGATTGGCAGTTATTCACGGGATTGTTAAGAGCATGGCTGGTGCCATTCAATTTCAAAGCGAACCTGGGAAAGGAACGGAATTTAATGTATATTTCCCAGTGGTTGATAGTTCTTTCAAAAAACGTGACACTAGGATCAAAGAAGGGATTCCAGGTGGATCTGAGCATATCCTTCTTATCGATGATGAAGCAGCGATAGTTAAGATGGTAAAACAAATACTGGAGCGTTTAGGGTATCAAGTTACTGGACATACCGGCAGTATGGAAGCCCTTGAATTTTTTCGTGCCAACCCCGATAAATTTGATATCGTTATCACTGACTTGGCGATGCCGAATATGCCTGGAGACGAATTATCTGATGAATTGCTGAAAACACGACCAGATATTCCAATTTTACTTTGCACTGGATACAGCGAAAGGATCACTGATGAAAAGGCTGCATTGATGGGTCTAAAAGGTCTATTGACGAAGCCAATTGTCAAATCAAAAATAGCAATGATGGTGCGAAATGTGTTGGATGAATTAAAAGAAACAAAAAAATGACTGTTTGAATTAGATAACAAGTGCTTCTCCCATTATCAGATCGAGCATGGAGTTTATG
>PIVJ01000317.1 GCA_003353955.1 Bacteroidota bacterium
TTTAATATCGTTTACCATATTTCCATAAGACTCTTCAACAGCGTCCATAAACGGGTCCCAATCTAAGTCATCGATATACATATTGTAGCCTTCTTGTATTGCTGCTGCAATTTCATTTGACAAATCGTTTTCATAGTAGTGTACATCTTCACTTATACACACACTGTCAGGGTTGAGGGTAGCAATAAATACTTCGTAACCGTCTGCAGTTGTTTCGGAGTAGCAATAAAAATCAAAGTGTTTATTAATCCATTGGTCTGAAACTTCGCAGTCATAATGCTTTTCAAGCAAGTTCCACGCTTTCGTTTCTTCCATCTCGTGGTACTCTAAGTACCCTTTAGCCTCTAGCTTGTCAGTTATTAGCTTATCTGTTATCTTTTTTTCCATTTGTTTTGGCTGTAATAGTTTTTAATAATGTAGTTAAATATAAAGTCAATACGTGATTTTTCACCGTATATCATTATACGTTTTTTGTTTGTCCAAGTTATAAGCATACCGTGTGAGTCAATTACTTTATAAGGTACATCATAAGTTGGATTAATTTGATATCTTGAGTTACAATTTCTGTCAATCCTTACATAACCTGATTGATAAGAGGCTAGTGTCACACGCTTACCTCTTACTTTGTAAGGCAACGCAAACTCTCTAGTACCATTATTACGCTGTTTAGGCGTCGTGATTTCCTCTACTCCCAAGTATTTCATCAACGTAGTTGTATTTTCCATAGTCTAATTCTATTAGTTTAAATATATAATTCCAAGTTTCTAGCTCGCGCGTTGCAGCGTCAAGACATATTTCTAGCTCGTGCATAGTTACTACACCAGTATTTTTACGCTCAATGTCGTATTTTAGTTTACTCACTCTTATCTGTAGAGCATGTATTTTAGAAAAAGCTTTATCGTGTGCTTTTAATTTAGTTGCTTCCGTCATAGTCTTCAAAGATTTCGTCACCCCAAATGATTGAGATAGCTGATTGGTCTACATAGCTTGTATCAGAGAACATATGAACTCTTCTCATATCGTCGATAGTTAGATCACCGACAAAGTATGTGCTTTCAAATTTAGCAATTACTTCTCTAACAGATGAGCTGTACTTGCCTTCATTTTCTTTGAGCTTAGCTCTAACTTTAGGCTTTAGCCTTTCGTATAGCGTAGGTATTTTAGTCATATTTATTTAATTTTAGTGGACGTGGCAGGAATCGAACCTGCGTTGTTGAAATTGTTTAGCCACTCGATTGTTACTTTTCAACCTAACCATTTCACGCCCATTTGCAGGGGTTGTCTTTACGCAACATTACGACATCTGTCAACCTGCTTTAATTAGACCTGCTGTGTCATCTCCTCCCTGAGTACACACAGCGACAGTCTACTTGCGCCGCCAAGATCGGTGCACTGCTGCACTTACTTCTTGGCTGACAATTTGTATTGTATTACCGGTTTTATGCTCAATAATTGGTACATAGCTGTACGTTTGGGTTGTTGAGCAATTAACACAGGTTTTGTAGCCCATATCTAATCGCAACCGTGGTATATTTGTTCCGCATCTACAATACATAATTTGTTATTTTATATTATTATCCAACAGGTGTCGTATTTTGTTTGTAAAGTAGCTATAGTAAAGAAGTTCAATAGTTTTACTAACCACTGCTTCCAATGCATCATAATAATCATCACCACTTAGTTTATCTAGCGATGTACCATCAATAGCCCACTCTGCATTTTGCATTAGTGTTTCTT
>PIVJ01000318.1 GCA_003353955.1 Bacteroidota bacterium
GAGATGTGGAATGTATGGACATTTTGAAAGAAAGGATTAATGCAATGCCTGATTGTGCGGAGAAGACTTTGGAGTTGTTAATTGGGATAGAAGATATTAATAGCTTTTCAGAGACCAGTCTCAATAATATTAACAATAATAGCAATAATAATAATAATGAAAGTATAAATAGCACTAATAATATTAATCTTAATAATGGATTGAATCTTGAACGTAATTTACTTCGATTGGAGCAACAAATAATAGATGAGGGATGGAATACATGGTCTGTTCTTTCTTCTTTGAATAAGGTGAAGAATGAAGCAAAGAGGAAGGGATGGAGCGAGATGAGGAACCATTTGCGTGCAATTATGAAAGAGATACGTCCCTTTGACATTGCAAGGACTTTACAATTGATAAAAAAGAGTGATAAATCTGTACAAGCTATAAATGGAGAGGATATAATTTTATTACTTGGTGGTACAGGAGTGGGTAAGTCAACAACTATCCATTTTTTGGCAGGTTCTGAAATGATAGAGGTTAAAGAAAATAATATAGTTCACATCGTTCCGAGAGAAATTAGTAATAAAGAACTTAAAGCTGTATCGGTAAGTAATAGTACTGATTCAGAAACTAAGTATGTTACCGCTGTACCTATTGAACTCGGAGATATAGATAAATTTAGAGAAGGAAAAATCTTCTTATGTGATACTCCTGGATTTGAAGATACAGGTGGTTTTGAAGTAGATGTCGCGAATGGGATGGGGATTATAAAAGCAATCAAAGGTTGTAAAAGGGCAAAGTTGGTTGTATTAGTTAGTGGAAGGAGTATAGGTGATCGAATGCAAGGGATGAGAAGTTTAGCTCATCTGTTAGTTGGTATGATAAAGAATATAGAAGAGCATCAGGATTCTATCTCTTATCTATTTACAAAATTTAGTGATAAAGAAATAAGAAACCTGCCTCAAACATTATTTAATTTGTATGAACAACATAAAAAAAGAACGGATGAGATAGATAGTGCTTTCTTAATGCTGTTGGAAAGTATGGCTAGAAAATCTAATACAAAGGTGGAAGCAGTAAAGCCACTGAGTGGGAATAGAGTCTCTTTGCTTTTGACTTTAGTGAATGATGGATATTTTATATACCATCCAAGTGAAGTTTTCCATTTTTCTGTTTCGGCGGAATCGCGAGCAGCTATTCGAGATCAAATGAATAAGAATCAACGAGCTGTTACTCATGCTTTGAAGAGAAATGATTATGCATTCATAGGGTATAAATTGGATCAAATTAAACAACTTAATTATGAGTTGAATGATGAGACTATAGGCAATAAATACCAGGAATGTGTTGGGGATATAACAAAGTATTTGAATGAAGATATTGAGAAGGTTATTTTAAATTTTAATCGTTTTCTAAAGAGAGGTAATACATTGGAATGTTCAGATATAGATTCCTATAAAGAATCTATAAAAAGAATAGAAGAGGTAAATAAAATTAAGTATCACTGGAAAAATACTAATGAGAATCTTGGTAAAGATAGGTTCTTACAAAATTTGAAAAAGCAAACTGAAGCTATGTTGAAAGATATTAAAGAAGATAAATCTTTTCCTAGTATGATAGGGCATTACTTAGCTAAAATTAAATTACTTGCATCTGAGTTTCCATCTATAGGATCAATTTATGTTGATTGTCGTAGATTGCTGGATGAACGTTTCGAACTTTTGGTTGAAAAGAGTAATGAGGCTGTACAGG
>PIVJ01000319.1 GCA_003353955.1 Bacteroidota bacterium
CAAAAAATTCATAGTAGCGGTTTCAGTTGGAATCTTACTGCGTAAAGTATATCTAATATCTGATACTTATGCGCTCTGATTAGATTTGTTTTGGTTTTAATTTTAATTTTGCTGTCTGATAACTTTTTTAAAAGTGACTTTCTAAGTTTAATTTTCTTCTGAATAATACCGGATAGAGGTAGGGTCTGTAGATTAAAAGCTATTTCACACAACGCGAGCGTCTGTTCGTCTGTAACGGTGTCTAATAACGCTCTTGCCTGGGATGTTGTGGTGAATATTAACAAATCTAAAAACGATTTTGATTTCGTGATTTTCTTAGACATGTTATCCCTCCTTAGTTAACACTTAGAATGAATTCAAATACCTTACAACCCCAACTTTATAGAGGAATGGGTGGTTCAGATTGCGTAACCACTTTGGTTGCTTTTAACTTAGGTGAAGGTAGAATATAACCGAGACAACTGCCTAATAAGGCAATCCATAAATTAGAATCTCCGTTATTTATAGACAGGTTTACAATAGACGTGAAGACTACTATATAGACGATAAGCACCTGTGAAATGAACACAATCTCGTTTTTGTAAACACTCCACGTCTTAAGACTTTCATTCCCTGCCATGTTAACTCGTTGAAGGATATTGAATTAATGAACACAATTTAAGAAGTTGGTGGCTTATATTGAGTAGAAATGGCGTTGTTTTGACTTGTTTGATATACTGGTGGGATCTACCGTTCAATTTGCTATACATTTCCACAAATTCCCTCCATATCATAGCTTTAGTATCGGAATCACACCTTTCAATAACGTCTCTGGTGTACACTTCCAAAACGAATATACGTCCCTCGTTAATAACTCCGTCAGCAAACATCTTACGAACTATTGCTCGATATGATTCAAATGATTGGCAGATTTTGACCATTTCAGACCAATGGAGAGGTTTCTCAAAGTTCATGTTTACTTATTAACTAATAATTTGCGAATGAATGAATCCATTTCGAGTTACATAGGAATATATACTATCATTTCATCTCCAGGAAATATGTTCGTTTTTAGTGTGTAGTCATCATCTCTTTTTGGGCTTAAATCGATTACGAGGTATCCAAAACTCTTTGATATACAGTCTAAATAAGCTTCTGTAGTATTTTTAGCCAATCCAATTTGTCTGCCTAACACACCAATCTGCGATATATCCCTTGGACTCCGTAGTAATACCATATAGTGTATATTAAGACTAACAGTTCTCGCGTTTTTTCCCTGGCAGAATAAATTTTGATTGAGAAAAATAACGCTGATATTCTTGTGATGTGAGTGTTTTGTAAATAATTCCTGCGCATAATCACTCTTAATCACCTGTTCCATGATGTCGTCTAACACCAAAATTTTATGTTGTCCATCTGCAAATTTTGACACTTCTTCTTCTGATGGTAATCCTTTAGAGAATTCGATATTAAGTTCTTTTTCCATTTGTGAGAATATATCCTGCCAAACTCCATAGCAATACATAATCCCCGTTGGTGGAACGCTAAACATCTCATCTTTATTTTTTAATAACCTATGCAACCAAAATGTTTTTCCTGAACCGGTTGATCCAGATACACTAATCGTTGTAGGACTTTGAAACAACATGTTGTCAGGTGTAGTGATTACGAGCAAATGATAAACATTGTATGCGTGTTGGATGTTTTGTACATATTTTGGGGGTATATTTCTGGGTTTTGGGGGTATATTT
>PIVJ01000101.1 GCA_003353955.1 Bacteroidota bacterium
GATCCAAATATGGACTGCATTGATAACTATATTGATATTGAAGGCATTAAAAGCCATGGCAAAATACAACTGGCATTTATCAAATCTGGTGGCCTTCATACGTCTTAATCTTTTCGTAAGAATAGACCTACAACATTGGCTCGACAAACCATTTGAAGACAACAACAGTCCTCCAGCAAACAATTATCAGGGGGTTCTTTTCTGAAAGTCGAGAAGAATGTGCTCAAAACCCAGTAAAATGTATACTTTTACCATTGGAATTCAAAACGTTTAGGACAGTATTATTTTTTTTCATAAATTTACAAAATATTAAAATCTATTTTTAACTAAAAATTAATGCCTATGACAGGAACACTCTAGTAAATTGAATTTCTTAAGTTTAAGAATTGAATTTTATATTGAGAACACCCCAAAAAGATTAACTACGAAAACTTATTTTTAATAAAAAATTACATTTATGAAACGAATTACAACAATTGTATTATTCTTATTTTTAGGGATGCAGCTTGCATTTGCTCAAGGTAAGGTGATCACTGGTACAGTTACTAGTGCAACAGATGGTTCTACAATACCTGGAGTTCAGGTTGTTATTAAAGGAACCACAACCGGTGTAACTACCGATATGAATGGAGCATATAGTCTAATTGTTCCTCAATTAGCAACAGTTCTAGAATTTTCATTCATAGGACTTGTAAAAAAAGAAGTTACAATCAACAATCAAACAACAATTGATGTTGTTATGGAGGAAGATTTATTCCTTCTTAATGAGGTTATCGTTGTTGGTTATGGAACTGCCACAAAACAATCTTTTACTGGTTCTGTAAAAACAATTAAAAGCGAAAATCTTAAAAATAAGTCAATCTCAAATATTTCACAATCCTTAGCTGGTGAAGCCGCCGGGGTTACAGTTATCAATACAAATGGACAACCAGGATCAAGCGCAACAATAAGAATCAGAGGTCTGGGTTCCGTAAATGGCAACAGAAGTCCATTATATGTTTTGGATGGTATTCCATTTGACGGAGCACTCAACTTAATAAACCCAAATGATATAGAAACAACCACGATTCTTAAAGATGCTACTGCCACAGCTATTTATGGTTCACGTGGTGCAAACGGGGTTATCTTGCTAACTACAAAATCAGGAAAAGCCGGAACTTCTGTTATAGAGGTTGAAGTAAAAACAGGCGTAAATGTAAGTGGTCTTCCTAGAAATAGCATAATCACATCTCCTGAACAATATATTGGATTAACATGGGAGGGTTTATACAATAAAGGAGTTGCCCAGGGCAACCCTGACCCGAATGCATATGCGAATGATAATTTATTTTCCGGAGGAGGCTTAGATCCCAAGTATAATTTATGGAATGTAACTGGTGCAGATCTTATTGATCCTGCTACACGTACTGTTAGAGATGGTGTAACAAGAAGATATACTCCAGAAAGATGGGAAGATTATGGATTTCAAAGTTCCGATAGAACTGAAGTTAACCTTATCATGCGCGGAGGTACTGATAAATCTAAATATTTTTCTTCTTTCGGTTATTTGAATGATGTTGGCTACGTCATCAATTCGGATTTTAAACGATACAATGCAACTGTTTCGCTCGATCAGAAAGTAAAACCATGGTTGAATGCTTTTGTAAGAATGAGCTTTTCAGGAAATGAAACCAATAACAATGGTCAAGGCTCAAGTTCAAATAGCATTTTTTGGTTTGTTGATAACATTCCACCAATTTTCCCACTATTTTTAAGAGATGTAGATGGTAATACTATACCAGAGCCGATTTATGGTGGTAACGAATATGACTATGGGATTGGAAGAGATTTTGCAACTGGAACAAACTCAATTGCAGGTGCTCATTATAATCGCCAGAGAAGAAATTCAAATCAGCTAACTGGTAGCACAGGTTGGACTATTAATTTGAGTAAAAACCTAACTTTCGAAACATCTTTAGGTACCCAATACTATACAAGTATTTACAATAGATTGGATAATCCTTTCTTTGGAACGGCTGCCGGAGAAGGTGGTTATGTTTATAAAACAAATACCAATTTATTTGTTTATCACTTCTTAAACATAGTTCGTTATAAAAACAGCTTTGGTAATCATAATATTCGAGCACTTGCAGGCCACGAAAGCAATTCATGGCAACGAGAATACCGACATGCAGCTAAGTCAACAATGGTACATCCTGATATAGATGATTTTAATAATTTCGTAAATGTAGCTTCCCCACCAGGTTCTTATACCGAAAATGTAAAAACAGAAAGTTATCTTTCTCAGGTGAATTATAATTTTGATAATACCTATTATTTTACAGCTTCTGTAAGAGCAGACGGTACTTCAAGATTTATTGAGAATAATAAATGGGATGTTTTTGGTTCTTTAGGTTTTTCCTGGATGCTTAGCAAAGAAACGTTTATGCAAAATTTGTCATTTATCGATTTCTTGAAATATAAAATTAGTTATGGTATTACAGGTGATCAAGGTGATGATTATTATCCTGCATTAAATACTTATAATATTAGCAACCTAAATGATCAGATATCCATATCTGCAGATCAAATTGGTAACCCTGATTTAACCTGGGAAAAATCAAAAATGTTCCAAACAGGAATTGAATTTAGTTTAGGCAAATATGTTGATGGTGTGATTGATTATTATATTAAAAATACTAATAATCTTCTTTTTGAAAGACGAGTTGGGCCTTCGGTTGGTTATGCACTGCTTCAAGTTAATGATGGCATTTTACGAAACAGCGCCATTGAGTTTGATTTTACAGTTCATTTAATCAAAGAAGCCGACTATAGTTTGGATTTTACCATTAACGGCGATATGCCAACTAACAAACTTATACATATGCCTATTGATCCGGCAACAGGGGAGGAAAAAATAATTGATATTAATGGTAGTTGGGGTAGAGGTGTAGGACATTCGTTATATGACTTTTATATAACTGAATGGGCAGGTGTAGATCCTGCGGATGGTACTGCTATGTGGAATCAATATTATTTTGATGAGAATGAGAATGGTGCACTAGATCCAAGTGAAGGAATTCTTTCATTATTTGATTATACTACAAAAAATCCTGATAATGCAATAAGTAAAACAACTACAAAAACATACGCTGATGCAACTCAAAAATACATTGGTAAATCTGCTATACCTAAAGTACGTGGTGCTTTCAGGTTACAAGGTACATATAAAAATATTGATGTTGCCGCCCAGTTTATTTATAGTTTAGGTGGATATGCTTATGATGGAGGTTATGCAGTCTTAATGGATAACGATTCACCTGGAAATGGCAACTGGTCAACTGATATATTGAATAGATGGCAAAATCCTGGCGACATTACTGATGTACCAAGATTATCAAGCGGTTTTGATGTAAATGGTAATAGTGCTTCAACACGATTTATAACGAATACAGATTTTCTTGCATTAAACAATCTTCGAATTGGATATACTTTTTCCGATAGAGTTACCGCTAAGCTTGGGCTTTCCTCTTTAAGCATTTATGTGTCGGGAGATAACCTGTTCTTATTAAGTGCTAGAGATGGTTTTAATCCTTCAACAAGTGTATCGGGAAGTTCAGATATGTACAGATACACTCCTTTAACTACCTATACTTTTGGGTTAAGGGTAAAAATTTAATCAAAAAAATTAACAACATAAAATTAATATTATGAAAAAAACATATATTATATCTTTTTTATTCCTACTCCTTTTTGTTGTGACGAGTTGTAAGAAAGATTTTTTAGAGGTTCAGCCAACAGAAGTTTTATCGGAACAACAAATTGCAGAGGCTGCCAAAAATAATCCTGACGTAATTACAGGTAGTATGAGCGGTATATATACACTTATGTTTGAAGTAGCTACCGGTGGTACCAGTCGCCATGAAGACTTTGGTCAGAAAGCATACGACATATATTCTGATTTTTTAAGTGCTGATTTAGCTTTAACGAAAAATTCTTACAGTAGGTATCTTTCTTTTACAGAATTGACAGTCACAGCAGATTATACCACTAATGGAAACTATATGGTATGGAGATACTATTACAGACTCGTTCGAGCAGCTAATTCGGTTATATCCGCACTTGGTGGAAATGATGTCACTCCAGAATTGGATGATAATAAGTATCTTATGGGACAAGCGAAAGCTATGAGGGCCTATTGTTATTTTTATTTATCACAATTTTACACACCAAGCTATAATCCTACAGAAGAGATTTTGCCTATTTATACTGATCCTATACAGCAAAATCAACCTAAAAGTACAACACAAGCAGTATTTGATTTAATCATTAGCGATTTAACAGATGCAATCAATTTGCTTGAAACATTTGATAGATCTGCTAAACATCAGGTTAATAAATACGTAGCCGAAGGCTTACTAGCTTATACTTATGCCGTAATGGGCGGAAATGATAATTATGTTTTAGCCAAAAATTTAACTACTGATATTATTACAAATGGTGGTTTTAGCATTATGACCCAGGAAGAAGTCGTCTATGCTGGTGATGGAAATCTTGGAGGTTTTAATAGTGTAAACTCTCCCGGATGGATGTGGGGTGTTGATATAACTATTGATCATGGTCTTAATTTAAGATCCTTTTGGGGACAAATGGATAGGTATTCTTATAGCTACCAATACTACGGCGATATAAAAGGTATTGATAAAGGACTTTATGATGCTATTCCAGCAAATGATATCAGAAAAGGACAATTTTCGAGCAATTCTGAATCGAGTTACTATTTAAGCCCTTTAGGTAAATTTTATGATTCGAATAGAGTACCTAAAGGTACAAGTAATACCACAACAAATGATTATGTTTACATGAGAGTTTCAGAAATGTATCTGCTGAATGCTGAAACAGCTGCTAAAAGTGGAGATGAAGCAACAGCAAAAACAAGTCTAAAAGCATTATTAGAACTTAGACTTCCAGATGTATCTTATGTTGATGGACTTTCAGGACAAAGTTTATTGGATGAAATATATCTTCAAACCAGAATTGAATTATGGGGAGAAGGTAAAAGTTATTTGGCTATGAAACGAAACCACGCAACAATAGAACGTGGAACAAATCATTTATCACTTGTTGGGGTGCCAATTTCTTATGATGATCCTAGGTTATCATTCTTAATTCCACAAAATGAAATACAAAATAATCCATTTATAGATTAATATATGTTTTAATGGAAATCATCTGCATCTGTAAGATGGTTTCCATTAAAAACAATTGAGTTTATCTTTAATGTTAAATTTATTTCTCTACAGAGAGAATCTTAATAAAATAATAAGCCGTATAAATTTTTAAATGTATTAAAGACTTTTTAAACAAATAATATAAATTATGAAAAAAATAACCTATATATTGCTAATTTCAATTTCTTTGTTTGTATTCAATAGTTGCAAAAAAGAATTAAATGGGACAAAGGATATTAATTATATTTCTTTTGAAATCAATATTCCAACCATTTTTGTTGAAAAAGATGGTTCGACTGATGTAGATGTTCATGTCTATACTACTCAAATTACAGGTTCTGATAGAACATTTAATTTAGATGTTGACTTATTATCAACAACAGCAAATCCGGAATCCTATAGTGTACCTACTTCAGTAACGATTCCAGCAAATTCAAATGAAGGGGTATTAACCATTACTGTTTCTGATGTAAATTTAGGTCTAGATCCAGTAACATTGGGATTGAAAATTGGAGCTAGTGATGATTTATTCATTGGAAACCAAGCAAGTTTGAACATACTAAAACAATGCACGCTCGATATTAATGATTTTGTAGGTACTTATTCTGGTAATACGTTAGGGGACTGGGGACCAACACATGTTGTCACATCATTAGATGGAAATGGTAATCTGCAAATTACTGGAATTGGAGTATCTTTTCTAACTGGTTACTGGGGTGAAGTTATTACCTCTATGGAAACTTTACCAATGATTGTAGATCTTGAGACTGGTGATTTTACAATTACTGAAGCACCTTATGTTACAACAACTTATAACGGTGATCTACAAGAAGTTTATAATTTATCTGCATCTGGAAATCTCAATTCTTGTTCTGGCATTATGTATTTGTATTATGATTTTAATCAAGCTGGTTTTGGATCTTATGTGGAGTATTTTGAAAGTGTAAGTGATTTTACTGAGATAATTGCAATAAACTAAATATATTATCAGGTTTAATAAAAAAACCCCGCCAAATGGCGGGGTTTTTTTATGCCCTGCATTTCTAAAAATTTGTAAAGTAAAGTGTTTTTTATACCTTTGGCCAAACGGTTAAACTACAAGGTTAAATTAATAGGTTGAATAAATTTTATGAGTAAAAGTAAAAATGAAACAACCGAAAGTCACATTCTGAATGTAGCTCACGAGGTTTTTTTAAAGAAAGGATTGGACGGAACACGAATGCAAGAGATCGCTGATAAGGCTGGAATTAACAAATCGCTTTTGCATTATTATTACCGAACAAAACAAAAGCTGTTTGAAAAAGTTTTTAAACTTGCATTCAAGCATTTCTTCCCGGTAGTAAAAGCAAATATAATTGCAGATATTCCGCTATTCGAAAAAATTGAAGCCTTTGTTGAAACATACTACAGTATTCTTCAGAAAAACCCATACATTCCTGCTTTTGTAATCCATGAGTTAAATCGAAATTCTGCAAATGTAGCCGAAATATTTAAATCTATTTTTCAAGATAATAATATGGAGGTTGAACTCATGTTTGATGAATTGGATGAGCAAATTCAGAAGGAAGTAAAAAAGGGAAATATCATCGCCATTGAATCTAGGCAATTAATCGTAAATATTCTTTCACTATGTATTTTCCCATTTGTTGCAAAGCCTATTATTAAAGGAATTTTATTAGAAAATGATGAATTGAAATATAAAACCTTTATTGAAGAAAGAAAAAAAGTAGTCAGTCAATTTATTATCAGTGCAATTTCTATAAGATGAAAAAGAAGATTATAATTTTAATTCTCCTATGGCCTGTTTTGTT
>PIVJ01000320.1 GCA_003353955.1 Bacteroidota bacterium
AAAGGATTTTTAAACAATTATCAACATACATCAGTTGAAATTACAAATACAGGAATTGATGCTTTTGAAGAATATGTAAAAGCAATTAAACAATATATAAAATAATTTTTTTAACTATTCAGTTTACATTCTCAAATTCATTTATTGAACAAAAAATGAGAATGTTTGAAAATGATTATCACGGTTCTAAAGATTTTAATTATTTGGTTAAAACAACTATTCAATACAATAATCCCAAATTATTTTCATTGGCATTAACATATATGAGCAGACCGGGAACTTATTATAACGAAATAACAGGTTCTACTTTTGACAACCAAACAAGTTTCTACGAACCAATGTTTTCTAACAACTTATACAGTTTTCAATATGGAAATTATAATCGTTTTGACATTAGTTTGAGCAAATACATAAGAATGAGAAATAAAGCATTACTCACGTTTATTTCGCTAAACAATATTTTCAATACAAAAAACGAAAGTAATACATTGTATAATTCATCATATTCAAAAAAAGACTTTGATTATTTTCAATTTAGAACAGTGTATTTTGGATTTGTATGGCAGTTGAATTATTAGAAAAGAAAAGACAGATAGAGACAAATTCCTGTGCCTAACAAAAAAATATACGTAATAGCGGTTTTTGTGACAACTTAAAAGATTGTATCTTTAAACAATGTTTTGTGCTAAGATGAAAGGTAAGTATCTTGAAGTCAGCCGTTACGAGTGTTTAAAACGTTATGTAAAGGATGTATATTAGCGAACATTAAAAATTAAGAAATCATGAAAATTGACTGGTTAAAAATTTTAATAATCTGCGCTTCAATTGTCATTGCAGGATTTTTTGTTGGAAACATGCATAAAACTGGCAAAAAGTATGACCGGTTTGTTCAAGTAAAAGGTCTTTCTGAACGTGAAGTAAATGCTGATTTAGCGGTTTGGCCAATAAATATTACCCTTACAGCAAATGATCTCAACTCTTTAAGAATCAATATCGAAGAGCAAAATGATGAAGTATACGAATTTTTTATTGCTCAAGGATTTGAAAAGAGTGAGCTAACTAAAGGCAGCACAAATATTAATGATCTCCGTGCTGATATGTACAATTCTAATTCTCGGAACAACGAATTCAGATATTTGGCAAAATCAGAGTTTACGGTTAGAACAAATGATATCAGTAAGCTTCAAAAAGCGCTTTCTGAATCCCTCAAACTTATGTCAAAGGGAATCTTACTAGGATCTAAGAATACATGGAGGCCGATTGAATATATTTTTACAGAATTGAATGATCTTAAACCTTCAATGATTGAGGAAGCGACCAAAAATGCCAGAGTGGTTGCAGAAAAGTTTGCCCGTGATTCTGAATCACAGGTCGGGGAGATCAGGATCGCAAGACAAGGCCTTTTCACAATTAGTGACAGAGATGAAAACACCCCTCAAATTAAAATTGTGCGGGTGGTTTCTACAATAGACTTTCAATTAAGAAAATAAGTCGAGTAGGTAAAGGGGAATCTCACCCCTAAACCTCTCTCAGAACCGTACGTGATGCTCTCACATCATACGGCTCTCCTTTTGGCTCTGTGCAGGCTATTCAGCGCTTTACAAAACTGTCGTATTGGTTTATAGAGATAGGTGTATTACCAGTATTTTCAGATCCTGCTCACCCAGAACAAAATGGGCGACATGAGAGAATGCACAGAGACCTTAAAGCTGCATGTGTAAAGCCTGC
>PIVJ01000321.1 GCA_003353955.1 Bacteroidota bacterium
GTCATGAAATTCCTTTTGAAAGCGATTTGTAGACACAATGATTTCAGGTATTTCTTGCCCGAAGATTAAGCTTGATAAACAAGCAGCAATAAGTAATGTAGTTAGCTTTTTCATTGTTTTATAATTTTGTGAGTGAAAATTGTAGTGTTTGTATAAAGCTGGATAAAATATATGCCATCTGGGAATTGTAAAAATGAGATAGTTTATCAAAATATTCAAATTTACCATTCTCAGATTTTAAAACTCATGGCATTTTCTCGCTAACTACTCTTCCATTAAAATTTGGTTCCCAAGTAGAGATATCTGTGGGAAGGCTTTTTTCAATGTTTATATATATGGAATAGAAAATTGTTTTCATTCGTTAGCTGAAATACTTATGTCTTTTGGATTTAAAATTCTTTTTGTTTGCTTTTTAAGTCATTGCTATCTCAATGATTTCTTCCTTTTTAAAGAGCCTTTCTCCTCGTTCCATTTTGCTGAGTTGGGCTGTGTCAATATCTAATTTAGCAGCCAGTTGTCTGAGTAAAAAATCATTTCTCTCTCGCAATTCTCTTGTTTTCTGTCCTATCATATTTCGACTTTTACTTTAATTAACTTGACAAGTCAAGTAGCTAATTTAGGAAAAAAAACTAAAGAAAAAGAAAAATCGGCTGCATAGCTTATCTTTGCGTCCAACTTTTTGTTGCATATCCAAAGGGATGGCGCCCCTATAGACAGAATCCACATACTGGCTTTCTGAGAGTCGTTTTAAAACAAGACTTAGCCAATAGTCTTTTTCAATAAAATCTGGAGCAATATTAGTGCTGTTACTAGTTATCAAAATAGCATTGTTAAATGCTTCTTTATTAGTATGTAGTTTCATTTTATTCTCCATTTATCTTTTGTTGGAAGAGTGCGTTCTGAAATTGAAAAATTATATGATGTCGCAGGATTTAGCGATTCAAATATTGTTTGTGTATTATTATCATTTTCTAACATATCAATAATAGCTCCTGTCAATGCTCGTGTTGAAGCATTATATTTTAATACCAGCTTTTTAAGTTTATTAAGTCTTTCAGGCGAAAGTTCTTTAACAATAGCAATAAACCGATTACAAGATTGATTCTGGTCTGTATCAGGTATGTCTTTAATAAACCTTATACTATCAAGTATCTGTAACATTGGAATATTGTCTTCTGTTATTTTATTAGCTTGTTTAATAAACCTGATTTTATACATTCCTCTGCTAATTGCCTTCTTCTCATTATTGAAGCCAATTTGTATTGTATTCGATACCCAGTAATTTTTCGTAGAAATTCTGCCATTGCGAAAATTTTTGATTGAAGGTTTTTTAACTCTGCCTTCGGTTGAAATAAATTTTGAATTGACAACAACAAAATCGCCCTGCTCATCAATAAATTGTTCGTGAGCTTTTCCATTTTCAAAAAGAGCAATTTTAGAAAGTGGTTCAACTTTCCAATTTTCAGGAATTATTCCTACCTCAGTCTGCTGAAAACCCTTTCTTAATGCTGAGTTATGAGATGAAAATTGTGAATTATCTTTCTCATTCACCATTCATAATTCACCATTTCCTTACTCATAACTATCTTCATTTTTATTCACACCTGGTACGTTAAAGGGACATCGCTTACAAAGTTAAAGAAACATCGCTTACACTTTTTTAGGTTGTAATTTGATAAGAAAATCAAATTGCTATGCCTTGGAAAGAAACTACAGCTATGAAT
>PIVJ01000322.1 GCA_003353955.1 Bacteroidota bacterium
TGTTACTGGATACAAGAAAATTAACCATAACAGGAAAATGTAGTTTAAATGCTGTCTTCGTCATAGCATTTTATTATTGAAAGAAAAATAAACTAGAAAAATGTCAACGCAAGCGTTAACAGATCTTGCCTTAATTTGTTGGTCATGACCTTGACATCTGATATTTAAGTTCATGTCACTGTCACCAATGAAGACCCTGAATCCATAAATAGGGGGTAGGTAACTTTAGTGTCCTTCTCTGGTGCACAGAAGTGCCCAGACTTGGATTTTTAATACATTAAGGTCAAAGGTCAAGGTCATTTTATATATATTTTTTTTATGGCTCAGGTAATTTTATAGACTGGTTTTGGGAAGTTACCATATCAATGAATAGTGTTTTAATGCGATTTGGAATATTTAACCTCAATTTTGGTCATGACCTTGACCTCTGACCTTGGAGGTCATGTCACTAATGAAGTCTCTGACCCCATTAATAGGGGGTAGGTAACGTTAGATTCCTTCTCTGGTCCTCAGAAATGCCCAAACTAGGATTTCAGAAATTTTTGAGGCCCCCCACACCCCCTGGGGGTGAGGCCAAAATAATACTAGAAATGTTAATGCAAGTGTCAACAGATGTTCCCTCACTATATCAAGATAGATAAGATAAGATAATAGATAAGATAATAGATAAGATAATAGTTAAGATAATAGATAAGATAAGATCAGAATAGATAAGGCAAGAGATCAGCATATAGACCCCCCCAGGCACCCTCCTGTTCAAGATGTCTAGATGTAGTATTTATAAGTGCATCCAAATTTTGTCTCATGGAAGACGCACAGTACGATATACTTTTCTAAAAATACTATAGATGTATCGGGCTCGTCAATACCTTTAAAATGAGCCCAAATTTATTGAAATTGGACAAACAGAAGCCAGAAAAACATAAAAAATAAAAACAGACATGTTTGCAAGACAAAAAACGGCCGACCCTGCCCGGAATCGAACTCGGGACCTCTTGCATGAGAGACCACAACTGTTACCACTAAGCCAAATTGATCACACTCAATGGCGTCATTACAATCTCTGTTGATGCAACAGATCTATATAGTTAATGTTAAAATATCAATTTTCGACATGACCTTGACCTCTGACCTTGGAGGTCATGTCACCAATGAAGTCCCTGACCCCATAAATAGGGGGGTAGGTAACCTTAGATTCCTTCTTTGGTGCCCAGAAATGCCCAAACTAGGATTTCTCAAATTTTCGAGGCCCCCCACCCACCCCCTGGGGGTGGGGCCAAAAAAATAATATGCCCATGCACATCCCTGGTACCAACCCTAGTAATGTGCAAAGTTTGGTGAAGATCATTGCAATAGTGTAGGCGCTAGAGGGACTTGTGATGGACGGATGGATGCACAGACGAGGACCCCCTTGTGAACAGATTTGTGTCCACTGATCTTATGAACTTATAATCTGTACAAGGTGTAGTTGTGTGCATGCTATTGAGAATTCTGATCAGAGTGTTGTTATGAGCATTATGTGTCCAAGCACTGTGGACTACCACCAGGTGTCGTACTTGTCTAAAAATGACCCAGTTTGGACACATCCCACATGGACAAAATTGTCCAAAACCCTGTGAACACTTTGATTGTTTTTAAGCTCAGAATAACAGGTTGTACAAACTGGACCTGCTTACCTTGTGAGCTTAAGTTCACAAGGTAAAAAAAGGTTCATAATGCTAGG
>PIVJ01000323.1 GCA_003353955.1 Bacteroidota bacterium
GACTACACGTCATAGAAGTTGGTGGGAGAATCAACGTCTATACAGAGGAAGAGTACACACACCTAACATGGTGGAACAAAGTAAAAATCAAGTTTAACTTAAATAACAATTAGAAATTATGAGAGCATTAATTCAAGACGTGGTAGAAACCACAAAAGTAAGAGACAGACAAGGAAATGTAATAGTGTCATTTAGTGGGACATTATTAACTTTTATTTTGAGAGTATTTATGGTGGGACTGTTTGTCCTGGCAATAGGAGGAATAATAGCGTTTATAGGTGCGTGGGTAATGGGTAGTATAGATCCAAGCAATGCGAATTTTGGATACATGAACTAATTAAAAATAAAAGATATGTCAACAGAATTAAAATCACTTAAAGGTCAATTTCACAGTCAAAAGACAAATGAAATGGAAAACACTGAAATGTCACTAACTAGATTCAGTGGAGGTAAAGAAGGTATGAAAGTACAATTTACAATGAGAGATCAGGGAGATTTCTTTACACACATCACTCTTAATAAAAAAGAGATTAAAAAGTTAATCAAAGAACTTCAAGAAAACTTTGAACTATAAAAATAGAAATAAGATGATAGAAACACAAGATGAAATGGTAACTACAAACAGAGGTGTTGAGTTACTACAAGGCTTATGCGAATACTCAGAATTAATGTCCTCGTGGATAGACAAAGATGATGTTTGTTTAGTAGAAGAGGGAGAGCCTGTAACGGAAGACTATAGAGACGAAAACTATACTTTATGTGAAGACACAGAAGCCTATCAAAATAATAATGATGTTTGGCATTGTGAAGTTTCAGATAACTACTATTACATGGAAGAATACAGATGTGCTACTTATTGTGGTATTACTGCTCATGACGAGTCTCTGTCTGAATCTGACGAGTGGAGGTATATAGAGCATGGTAGAGCAGAGGGTTACTTTGTAAGTGATGACGCAATTACTTACTGTGAAGACATAGAGGATTATGTACATGAATATGACGCCACATACTCTGAAGTAGATGAGAATTATTACTATGATACAGACGAGATGCCATGTGAAGAAATTGATGACGACTGCATTAAATCATACCATAGTAATAAATGCCCCACAGACCTAAACAGTGGATATCATAAGAGTTTGTTTAGTGTTGGGTTTGAGATAGAAAAGACTGAGTTTATAGATGAGTATGGAGACACATCAAGTGATGAAGGAGATTGGGTAGGAGATTATGATTTGTTTGAGGGATTTGAAACAGACAGTAGTTGTGGAGTAGAGGCAGTCACAAAGATACTTCCATTGGGTAGTCCAAGAAGTGAAGCTAGGAAGGAAGTGTTTGACATGTTTGACGAAGCTGAAAACATAATAAACAGTCCAAGTGACACGAGTTGTGGTGGACATATAACAGTGTCTTACAAGGACTTAGACGGTGATGGGTATGACATGGCAGACAGAATGAGGAAGTACATGAGTTTAGTCTATGCCTTATACAGATTCAGACTAAAGAGATCCTATTGCTCAAGCAACAAAAGTATTAAGAAAGACGACAACACAAAGTATTCACCAGTAAACATAAAGGGTGACCTTGTAGAGCTTAGACTACCTTCTAGAGTAAAAGATGTTAAGCAGCTTAAGTTAAGGTACGACCTTATGTACAAGATAATGTACCACTCTATGATTAAGCCAGTGTCATTCCAGCAGTTCTTAAGCAATGTAAGACA
>PIVJ01000324.1 GCA_003353955.1 Bacteroidota bacterium
AAACAAATGCCACCAGTTAATAAACCTTATGCTAAAAGAACACGAAGGTTTTTAATAGGTGATAGCATTGAAGGTTGGGCTGACGCAATTAAAGTTCTTATGAAGTCCTATATGGGTGATAAGAGATCATCTAGCGTACAGTTTGACTTTTCTGATATTAGAGCTAAAGGAGCTCAATTAGTTACATCAGGCGGCAAAGCACCAGGACCACAACCTTTAAAAGAGTGTATACTTAAAATCAAAGGTATATTTGATGGCAAGGAAGATGGTACACCATTAACAACATTAGAAGCACATGATATTGTTTGTCATATTGCCGATGCTGTTTTAGCTGGTGGTATACGTAGAGCTGCTTTAATTAGCTTGTTTTCTGCTGAAGATAATGAAATGATTGGTTGTAAATCTGGTAATTGGTGGGAAACAGATCCACAAAGAGGTAGAGCTAATAATTCAGCTGTTCTTATGAGACATAAAGTTACTAAAGGTTTCTTTATGGATTTATGGAAACGTGTTGAGCTATCAGGATCAGGTGAACCTGGTATATACCTTAATAATGATAAAGACTGGGGTACAAACCCTTGTTGTGAAATAGCATTAAGACCTTTTCAGTTTTGTAACTTATGTGAGGTAAACGCTAGTGATATTGAGTCACAAGAGGATTTTAACGATAGAGTTAGAAAAGCAAGCTTTATAGGTACACTACAAGCTGGTTACACTGACTTTCATTATTTAAGAGATGTATGGAGAGATACGACAGAGAAGGACGCCCTTATCGGTGTATCAATGACAGGAATCGCGAGTGCCGCTGTGCTGCCGTTGGATATGAAGGCCGCTGCAAATATAGTAAAAAGAGAGAATACAAAGACAGCTAAAGCAATTGGTATTAATCCAGCTGCAAGATGTACAACCGTGAAGCCTGCTGGGACGACATCTCTGGCATTAGGAACTTCATCTGGTATTCATGCATGGCATAATGATTATTATACGCGTAGAATCAGGGTTGGTAAAAATGAATCTATGTATAAGTATTTAATTGCAAATCATCCTGAATTAGTTGAAGATGAATTTTTTAGACCTCATGATACTGCTGTAATTAGTATACCACAGAAAGCGCCTGAAGGTTCTATACTAAGAGATGAATCACCATTTGATTTACTTGAAAGAATTAAAAAGGTAGCTACTGAATGGGTTAAGCCTGGTCACAGAAAAGGCTCTAACACTCATAATGTTTCAGCTACTGTTAGCTTAAAACAAACAGAGTGGGATCAAGCTGGCAAGTGGATGTGGGAAAATAGAGATCATTATAATGGTTTATCTGTACTTCCTTATGATGGAGGTACTTATACTCAAGCACCATTTGAAGATATAAGCAAAGTGCAATATGATATGGCAATGACGCATCTTAAAGATGTTGATCTTAGTAAGATTGTTGAAACAGAAGATGAAACAGATCTTTCAGGTGAGTTAGCTTGTGCAGGAGGCGCGTGTGAAATAATATGAAGCGATTAGCAATTATAGGAGGTATTGGAATGATGACCATGGCCGGTACTAATATGATTTGGCATAAGCAAAAGCCAGATTTCAACGCGAACACACTTGCAATAGCAAGCGGCGCTTTCATAGTGTCAATAGGTATAACTATTAAAATATAAGTTATGTGTCCATATTGTAATGGCTACTGTGGTAGCTGCTAAATAAAGGTAGGGGAATTAG
>PIVJ01000102.1 GCA_003353955.1 Bacteroidota bacterium
CCCCCTCCCCTAATTCAGTTTCCTCGGCGGTGACGATTTTGTTTATTTTTCTTTTCATTTTAAAAATGAGTATTAAAAAAGACCGGATACGCAGAGCGCACCCGGATGAAACTTTTACTGATAAACCTTTTACATGAAACTTCTCTTTTCAAGAAATTCTTTGTAATGTTTTAATTATACCTGAATGTTCTCAACGGTACTCATTTTTAATTAAGACCTCTCAAAAAGAGTATCAATATCATCTAACTCATTATTGACTTCTTCATTTCTTAAACAATCATCAGGTCCATCACTATATAATTTATCAAAATAATTATCTACCAATTTATCAATACTTACACCATTAGTTAATAAATCTCTGTTGAAATTCAATGTGTCCAACGTTTTTAAATTATAAGGCGAAAGAATTCCATCTACATAATTCTCTAATTCTATTTTTATACCAGATTCATCTACATAAATATTAGACTGACCATCATCATAATGGACATCTTCAATATAAGGTGACAAATCAACCTCATCATCAAAATAATCCAGCATATCTTGGACATGATAATCTAGTTCCTCTCTAACTGTTTCCAATAATTGTATAGCACATACTTTATATATTTCAATGAATTTCATTATTGCACATAATTCCTCTTCGTCTAAAGACCGATTTTTAATAAAGCCTATTAAGAACTCTGAATTCTCCAAATCAATAGTTTCCTGCGAACATTCAATTAGAGATAATAACTCAGATAATTTACAACCAATCCCATTATCAAAGTTTGCATTTGCAATAAGCTTAATAAATGCACCTACCCTATCCTTTATTTTAGGATTATCCTTATCTAGATATGAAAGTTGAATTAGGTAGTCCCAATTATTTTCAACGAGCATTTCATCAAATAAATAATCAAAAAGAGTTGTTTGAATCTTTACTATTCTCCTTCTATCCAGTCTTTCATTTGTAGCCATGACTTTGAGATATTCTAAGGAAGTAACAGATTTTAGGGATATAAGAACATCTACGATTAGTTGTTGTTCATCAATATAATTATATAGCACAAAGTCTGCAATAGATGGATTGAAAAGAGTATATTCAAATTTATACTCTTCAATTCTTGTTCTATTCACTAAGGATTTTATTGCAATCTTGATAATAGAACTAAAACTTCTATCACAATTATTACTCCCTTGAATTTTGCGAATTTCCACAAACTTCTGATACGATCTTTTTAAATCATTTTCATTAATTCTACCATTATTAAAGACTATCAAAAAAACCAAACCTCTTACAAAATCATCTGCTTGAACTTGAAAATAATCAGCCCAAATCTGTGAAGGATCATCTAGGTTCTTCTTTACATAAATCCAATAGTCTAAAGGTGTTTTATCATTTATTCTCTCCTTATCAGTTATAAATTCAATAATTCTTGGATTAAAATATTGATGCCTAATAATATCTCTATACCTTTTATCCTTGTATATTTGATCAATATAATCATTATTTAACGATGTGAAAAAGATATGGTTATATAGGATTTTAGCCTTCTCATATTCACTTAAATTATCTATTTTTAATAAAAATTCATTTTTTCTAATATTTTTGCTTTTGAATATTGGGCTATAACTTTCACCAATATTAAAAATATTTGTTCTTGATGTTAAAATAAATTTTTTTGATTTATCTCTACTAACTCTATTTATGAACTTCATTATATGAGAATCCTTTTTGTTACTAATAGCCTCAAACAAGGCACTACCTAGAAAATCATCAAAATAGAAAACTATTTTCTTTTTTTCATATTCTCTATATAAACTTTCAGCCTCACTAATTGATTCTTCAATATCACAAAACTCATAGCCATTTGCAACATAAAAAAGAGCTAAATTGTCAGCTAGCATTGTTTTACCTATTCCTGGCTCGCCAGTAATTATTATTACATTTCTTTCATTAAGAATCTCTATACCTTTATCATGATTTTCAGTACGAACATACTTATAAACATTCTCTCCAATTTCTTTCAAAGTGCTTCCACTTCTCCCTTTAATAGCATTGTTATAGATAATATCCAAAACCTTAGCACTTGTAATCCAAAGCTTATAGTGTCGTTCAACAATTTCATTATTCTGCAATAAAAAATCATTTAAATCATTCTGTCCCCATACATCACCATCTCTTTTAATATACGGACTAAAAATATTCTTTATTTCAATTTTGTTTTCACGAGATAATTCTACAGATGTTATGAAAATGTACCTTGATGGTTTGAGGTCTTTGACCTTTTCTAATTCTTCATTTTTAAGTTTGCTAATTAGCTTACGGTATCCAGATTTTAAATAATGCTTACATTGAATAATTCCTTCTTTATCATCTCCAATCCAAAATCTTCCATCAACTCCGCCATCTTTGCCTGCTTTAAACTTTTCAACTCTTAATTCTAAGTGTTTAGAAATAATATCTCCGCCCAGATCCTCAAATTCTCGATCATGTAGTTTAGAAAAATCGTATCCCATATTATTTAATTTTACCTAAGCAACTAAGTTATCGATCATAAAACCTACATATACGAAAGGTCTAATGTCTATTAATACTTCGCTCCTATTTTTTAGTTAAGTTTATTTATTTTTTCCATTCATCGGTAATATTATTAAATGGGACATCATCTTTCCATTTTTCTTTCCAAATTTCTAAATAATCAATATCTGATGACTCCGGTTCATTTTCAGGAAAGTCAATCTTTACAATTGAAGGCAATATTATTGATTCACCAATTATTAAAGCTTCACCAGCTTGTAAAGATGGTAGCGAGCTTGTAATGTCACCTAGAGCGTCAGGGAGTAATTTTTTTACATAGTTTTGATCGTCTGGATTTGTTAATCTCATCGCAATAAAATTATTGCATTGAGAAAAAATAGTTTCTGAAATCTCAGAAGGTCTTTGGCTTACAATTCCCAGGGTTACGCCATATTTTCGTCCTTCTTTTGCAATTCTCTCAATCGCAGTTCTTGATGCTCTATACTTTACTAAATCACTTTTGGGGACATATTTATGAGCTTCTTCATAAACAAGTAGCAAAGGAGTTTCACATTCATTTCCGTTTTCTAATATTTTTTTATAATAATATCCGTATTCAAAAAGTAATCTTGAAATCAAAGAAACAGTAATACTTAAAACTTCAAATGGGATTCCTGATAAATCAATAACAGTTATATTCGATTTATTCTTTGTGTAGCCTAAAAATTGTTTTAAGACTTCTTCTAATTCAATAGAATCAACATCTTTAAATAGAAAATTCAATCTTGGATTTAATCTTGTTGTGTCTAGTCTAAGGATGAATCTTTCAAAGTCACCAGTATATGCGCCATTAACATAATTTGAATTAATTTTTTCAAATTCTAAATCTTCTTCAAAATATTTTGGTAATCTGTTGGGTATTGCTTCTTCTGTTTTAGTAGTAGGGTTTCTGTTATTTTTTTTATCAATTAATTCATTATTAATATTTCTTATGTACCTAATAACCTCATCGATTTTAAATTTTAAAGGAGAATCGAAATATATTTTCTCTTGATTCAAAGATGGATTTTCTTTTTTCTTATTTTCAGTTACGGCATACCGAAATTGCGAAACCTGGTTATGAGAATTGTTTTCATTACTTTCAATAAATAAATCTCCCAACTCATCGCTATCAAATAACCAATAGGGTATTTTGATATTTTCAAAATTTATGAGATTTGCTTCTGGGAATGCCTTTTTATATTCACCATGTATATCAAAAATAACAATATGAGAATTATTTAAACCATCATAACCATCATTCTTCTCTTTAACTGCTTGCTGTAAAATAGTTGCTACCGTATGAGATTTCCCCGAACCAGTAGAGCCAACAATCGCAAAATGTTTGTTGAAAAACTTATTCCCATTTATTGGGACTCGTAAATCCTCTTTTTGAACCAATTTTGAAAAAGTGAATTTTTCAGAACTTTGAAGTTTGCAAGAATATATATTATTAAAGTCTTCGTTAGATAAAAGTGCAATTCCATTATTAGGAGGCAATGGAATTCCGTGTGCACCTCTTTCGAACAAGTATTTATCAGCGTCATCTTTTTTATAAGAACCGATTAATTCAACCTCAATTACAAAGCTATTTTCACCTGTACCTGTTTTAGGATCATCTGAATCTAAATTTTTTATTTTATAATTTTTTATTATCCCTATAATATAATTATCTGATTCTTGATTATATGGAATCTTTATATAGCTTCCAATATTAAACTGACCTTTATATTCAGTAGGGTCTATGATCTCTATTGCTACTTCATCGCGAGTAACACCAATGATTTTAAAATTATCTAAATCCATATTTATGATTTTAAAAAGTGAAAATATCAAGTATTTGCTTAGTATTAAACTTATCAATCTTCATATAAGAAACTGAATTAAAATTTTCTAAAACATCTGAATCAAAATAATAAATCATATGGGGAGTTATATTATGATCCTTTATTTTTCTAAAATTTGAGTAAGATAAAACCCTCAACTTAAAGGATATATTTCCTAAACTCTCAGTAGCCCGTTTATTTCGTGATATTTTTTTATTGCTTACTGGTGGTGTAAAGAACATTTTACTATTAAATTGAATAGCCTCTTTACCATCATTAAAGAAAATATTATTAAATATTAAGTTCTTTTTTATTTGCATTATATTATCATCAAAAATGATAAATGATAATGGAAAAATATCGTGTTGTGCTCTTTTATAATACCTATCTAATATATCTAAAATTAATTTCTCAGACGTTACACTATTATCAACTTCTACATTTCCTATGAAAATAAAATTCTCTTGATTTTTTTTAGCTTTTATAAACTTTGATTTTACAAACTTAAAATATGCATTACTTCCTTTATATTCTTTATAAGCTGAATTAAAGACTAATTGAGTCCCGCCTTTGACATAATCAAATACTTGCTTTTGAGAACAATTTCTTTTAGAAACATCTGTATTATTTACAACTAATTTTCTTAAATAATCAGTAATATTGGCATAATAAAAAACAGCTTCATCAAAAGAGTTTCCAATGAAATCCAATCCTCTTAATTTCTTAATAATTGAATCAAACTGTTTTTGGAAAGTGGGAGCAAAATCAAGATAGAAACAATTTATGAAAGAATTCTTGAGTTCTGAAGTAAAATAGTCTTTTTTATTGCCAAGAATTATATCAAGATTATTGCTTGTTATTCTATTATTTTCATCTGCAAATTTCTGATATCCATTTAAATCACCAAAAAATGAATATAGATAATAACTTACATCTCTATTTATTTCAAACTCTTTTAAAAGTTGAATTATTGGTTCTTTAATTTTTGATGGAATAAATTTTTGAGTTTCCTTATATTTAACTTGGATCACAAAGTTTGCAGAATTAATATCTTGAATTTTCTCTATACTTATTAATTCATCTTCATCGGACGCATTTAAAATTTCTAATATAGCTTTATCAATTTGAAATTCGAAACCTTTTATAGCATAATAGCCCCCATCTTTAATGTTCATTTACAGTATTTTAATTAGGAATAATTAATATTAAGTCAAAGTTAAGAATAATATCTATTTTTTCTAAATATCTAGAAATTAGATTTAACTAACAGTTACATGACAATACGTTCTAAGTTTGTTCATAAAGAATCGTTTTGTATAAAACTTTGTTCTTATTTAACTCTAGCTTATTTCCAACATAATACCTACACTTAAAAAAAGTACACGTACCGCCACCTTGTCCACCAGATAGAACATTTTTTGAATTTGAATTCAGGTTTTGGGCTTTGATATGCGGTTTTCGGGTTCTACTATCACCAAGTTCACGAGAAATACGGTCAGGGTTGAACCTGAAATGTACAGTTAATGTCCGATGCCACTTCTTTTGTATTCTATCACAAGGGATTTCTTTTCGGTCAATTTCAATCCGGTCTATACAAACATCAATGAGCATCTTTTTTTGTTTTCTTGAGAATTTATTCAGGTTATATTTAAGCTGTTCGGCTGCTTTTCGCAAACCTCCTATTTCAACGTCTTTAAAACTTATCATTTGAAGTTCATCTTCTATGTGCTGAATCTTGTCTTGCATTTTTGTTTGTTTTTTTGTCGCTTCCATCATTTTCTCATTCATTTTTTCAATGCTGTACACACCTTTTTCGTAGGCTTTTTCAATTCGGGCTGATTCGAGTTCTGTATTCATGAGGTTTTCACGTAAAGCCATTAGTTCTTCTTGTAGGTTTTCGATGTATGTTTTGCTGAATTTTTCTAAGGATAGATGTCTTTTAATAAATTCTTCGGTATTTGTCATGGCGAATTTTAGTTTGTTCCATATTTCTTCTTCAATCATATTTGCCGAGATTTCAAATACTGAATAGTACTGCCCGTCTTTTGCAGTGTATTGACCTCTACGGTAGCTATGTCCCCCTTTTGTACGTGGGATGCCATAAAACTTTTTTTGTTCGGGTACGGAAACGTCAATGAGTTTGTGTGATAGGATATATATATAGTTTCCTTCTGAAACTTTCCCTGCTCGAATTTTACGTTTCTGTTGAGCAAGAGAAAACAGGAATTCTTCTATACAGGGAGGAATCGCTACAATTGTCCATTGATCTTCGGGAAGCTGGTTTCCGTATTCGTCTTTGGTGTTTGCCAGCAATCCCCCTCGATGAAAAATATCGATGAATATTTTCGATAACATCAAAGTAAAGAGTAAAAAACATAGGAAGTTGACTAGGTTTGCTAAAGGTGTAAATAACTGAGAATCAACAACTAACTTTGACGTTAGTTGGAATTAAAAAAAACAAGAATTTATCAAGCACTGCAACTTTTGCATAATCCAGTAGCCTGTATTTCTAATTGCTCAATTT
>PIVJ01000325.1 GCA_003353955.1 Bacteroidota bacterium
AGGCAAATGCTATTTGCTAACGGTCGTGCAATCGATAATATCCCACCAGCCCAAGCTGCACTGATGTAACATGTGAAACGGACTGCATATCAAGCGGGGCACATCTGGGCACAGACACGTGTTGCTCAACAGAAATTACCATGTCCATCAGAATGGGGTTGGGAGATGTCTGATGATGGATGGAAGCCAAGGTGGACGACACTACCAGAGGCAGAAATTGCCCTCCGTCAACATACCGTCTATTTACCACCTGAGTATCAGTTGATTATCTGCGTAATTTTATTTCGGACACCATTTTACAACCCCATACACATCATAAACAAAATTACTTGAAAGTGCACCAATCTCCATTTTCAGAAAAGACAAAAGGAGCACCACCATGGGTTTAATTTACTTATTCATAAATATGTATTTTTATTTCTTTTTTGGGACACCCTGTACAAAATATCATTCTTATTACTATAGCTTGCTATGCCTTGGCTTTGGCTTTTGAGATCACACCACATTAATGTCATTATAACTCACAGTCAATAATATGCAGTGTAATCTTCAGGCATATGTGTGAATAAATCAGTTATTTCAGTAGGTTTTATATCTAATGCATAGTGGCTACTTATTTTGGGACACCCGGCCTTCAGTGACAAGATCTTGCTGGGGTCACGACCTAATAGCTTTACCAATGCCATTAGGTACCCCTGTGCCAAATTTATAAAATCTGTTGATTCCTTCTAAATCCCTGACCCTTAAAACATAGGGTTAGAACTTCAACTAAAAAGAGTCAGACCATTATTAAGAAAGTTATTGATAAAAGTTGATTTTTCGTTAATTTCGGTACCTAATTAGCATATTTACCTTATACGGGACTTATTTTTTCAACATCCATGGATTCCATCTAAATCTCTGACCCTGAAAACATGGTGTTAGAACTTCAAATGAGGTAATTTGGACCAGTAATAAGGAAGTTATGGCAATATTTAGTTAATTTCCGCTATCGGCGGCGGCCATTTTGAAAAATTGGGACACCCGGCCATCAGGGGCAAGATTTGCGATGGGTCACGATCTTATATCATTGGGAATGCCTGAAAGGACATGTGTACAAAATTTCATGCTTCTATCTCAATTTTAAACACTTCCTTGCTTATCCGCTGCACTAATATCTCAAAATTACCCATTTTGCGCAGAACGTAACTCAAAATTTCATGTTTTTACCCCAAAACTGGCCATTTTCACGTAACATAGTGTAACGAAAAGTAGCTAAAAAACTACCCCAAGGCTTCAAGATGGAAATACCGTTCGAATTTCCCAAATGTTGTATTCCATATTTGAGATATGATTTTTCAAAGTTTTTAAGTCAAAAACGGCATTTTTTGCCCAAAATAGCCGTTGCCATGGAAACGGTGCAGAAATTCAAAACAAAATATATTTGGAAAAATCAACACTTGTATCAGTAATAAATTCCAGCTGTTAAAAGTTTTTGATTGTTTCGCATACTATTTTTATAACCGAAATTTCAAAAACTGGCAGTTCACCCCAAAATGACATGTTTTGGCCGTTACCATGGCAACGACGCAAAATTCGGCTTGGTAAGATTGGTTTTCGTATTCAGCGTGGTCGAAATAGGGTAACTAGTCATCTTACCACTAATTCCGCGAATGTGCCGTCTAAAATCACCTTTTCAGGATTTGGCACCAGTCTATGA
>PIVJ01000326.1 GCA_003353955.1 Bacteroidota bacterium
TATGTATGATTGCTGAGGGAAATGCAGATGTTTATCCTCGATTTGGTTTAACATGCGAATGGGATATTGCAGCCGGGCATGCCATAATTAATGCGGCTGGTGGAAAAGTACTAAATGTGAATAATTTGCAAGATGAATTAGTCTATAATAAAATAGACATACTTAACCCATACTTTATTGCCATCACAAATAAGAGCCAAGAGCCTTTAATCAATGAGTATAGTAAGTTTCTTAAGATTTAACTTAGTGCTGTGTACTAATTTACTGGTTGTCAAATATTTTAAGTAAAATTAACTTAGGTAAATTCTATTACAATGAATAAATACATAAAAAATAGCTGGTTTATTAATCTCCTGAGAAAACATACTCCCGATTTCATAATGCATATTTATAAACGAAACACAACGAAATCCTATTTCTTGCTTGTTTTGGACATAATGACTTGTTATTTATTCTATATTACAAATTTCAAACGTAAAGACTCCTTAAAAGTTGTCATTTTCGCCCAAGGCAGAACAGGGAGTACCTTATTGGAGAGTTTAATTTGTTCCACTGGTTATTTTAGAAAAGGAGGAGAAAGGTTTAAGAGCTTAGGCATTTACATAAAAAATCCCTACAGATATATTACTGGTTTTTCAAATAAATTCTTTGTTAAAAGAGCCATTTTTCATTTAAAATTTAAGCATTTTGTTCGAGGCAGAGATAAAAGAGTTGATCCAGCTCTCTTTTTACAAAAGCTCCAAAAGGATGGATGGAAAATAATCTATTTGCGAAGAGAAAATAAACTTAATCATGCACTTTCTCGTCTCATTAGCAAACACAGAGGCTCTTGTTATAAAAGAAATACGATCAAGGAATCGATCCAAATTCAAGTTGATACAGATTTATTGATTAATATGATTAATAATAGGTTGGAAGGTGATAAGTACGAACTTCAGGTATTATCCGGATTGAGTTATTTACCTATAATCTACGAAGAAGACCTTGAAAAAGAGGAATCACATCAAAAAACAGTTGATAAAATATTAGACTATTTAAACCTTGAAAGAAGGTTATCTTCATCGGATCTCAAAAAAATCAATACTCATAAGTTGACAGATCTATTACAAAACTATGATGAAGTCATTAACATTCTTGAAAAGCATAATTTTCATAGATTCCTTAATAGCAATCAAATAGATTGAACAATAATGTCTAAAGTTATTTGATTGGATTTCTTTTCTAACCATTAGTTGTATCAATCAAGTTATGACCTCAAAATCCTTAGGTTCTGAGTTATTTTTATTACATGATTACTGTCATTAACTATTACAGCAGATATATGGTACATTATGAACTTTTTTCAAATATGAAAGTTGATGAGATAAATAGAAAGACAGATTGACCTCTTGTTATAAAGTTAAACCTAATAAAGAATAACGGTTTAGTCTAATATCAGCTAATTTTATAACTTTGGTCAAATTTTGCAAAATGATTATATCGCATAAGCACAAATTCATATTTATTAAAATAGGTAAAACCGCTGGAACATCTATTGAAATTGCATTATCAAAGATCTGTGGGAAGGATGACATAATAGCGCCAATTTCGCCAAAAGATGAAGAAATAAGAAAAGAATTTGGGCTTACTGCTCAGAATTACTATCTTCCATTCAAGAAGTATACTCTAAAAAATTGGAAAGAATTAGTTATTAAAAGA
>PIVJ01000327.1 GCA_003353955.1 Bacteroidota bacterium
TCAAGTAATTGTGAAATGCATTTTATTGAAACTTTTTCATATTGCACTTGTTTGTAGACTGCCGAACTCACCAAACTATAAATAATGTACTAATATATTACTTTTCTTGTAGGCTAGTAACCTTGTTGACAGATACCTTGACCTGTCAGCAACTGCCAAGGCGGCCGATGCTGCAGGGACGCCAATACGACTTGTCAGGGTGCCGAGGAGGCCACCAGCAGCTATGGGTGCACCCCAAGAACCACGCCAACAACAACAACGCCCTCCAATGCGCTCCTTCAGTGTTAGCCCCCCGACTATCAGGCCTTTGCAGGACTATAGACCTGGCACTCTCTTTGCGCGCAACCAAAGGCAGACGAGTATGCCCATGCCCAGCGCACCCCCGGTCTCCGGACTTGTCCCCGCCAACCCCATGACTGCAAGAAACCGTGAGGCAGTGGGGACCGAGATCTCTCTTGAGGCACTAACTAGGTCGTCTACTGATAGGTTCCAAAACATGGTTGGACATAATCAGTACAATATTAGTTCTGTATCAATGGAACAGGGCAACATGTATGCTACGGAGGCGACACCAATTGTAGACATGCCACCACCACCCGTAAACATTAACATTATTCCCGATACTACGGATATGGCTTTCAACACAAGCCTCAACAACTCCAGCCTGAACACCAGCATGAACAACACCAGCCTCAACGTCAGCAATGGGAGCATGAACACCCCACCCGTCGTTCCCGTGACTCCCGAGGAAGGGGAACCCCCCCGTCAGAGAGATTCAGCAGGCACGGCTGGAGAGGTCCTGAAAGGGGTTGAATTTAATTATGAAATAGAATAGACTAGACTAGATTTGCTTGTGGTGATGACTTGTTGTGTTGTGTTAATTGATGTTGAACCATTTTTGATGTTGAACCAATTGAACCAATTGAACTTTTGTTAATTGATGTTGAACCATTGTTTATGTTGAACCAATTGAACCAATTGAACTTTTGTTAATTGATGTTGAACCATTGTTGATGTTGTACCAATAGAACCAATTGAACTTGTGTTTCAAAAGCATTTATTATATATTTAATTGTGGAATGATTCTTGTCCTCTTGAGATTTTAGTTACCATATATTATTTTGTTAAATCATGTACTTTATTATACATGTATTATATACTTTTTACTTTATTTGTTTGAAAAGACATGTATTATGTCTTATTTTTTTTAATTGATTACATGTATTATGTTTTAAAACATGTTATTATGTTGCAAAAATGCATTAATAAAGATTTGTACTGGAGAGTAGTGTTTGAAAAATTTATTTCCAAACCAACCAAAAAGAAACACATAATTAATATAAGGTGATGGTTCAGTAGAAGTACCCAATGTAAGGTCAAAAAATGAAGGTCAAAAAGGTCAAAAAAGGTGCAAATTTGAAGGTCAAAAAGGTCAAAATGTTTAAAGGTCAAAATGAAAGAAGGTGAACATAAATTATTAACCCAAGTATACTCTGGAGGCCACCTCCAGCAAAAAATGGCGTAACAACTGTGACTGATCCCCCCAAAAACTATAGTGTACTCAGCCTACAGGCAAAAAAAAACTCCCCCAAAACAAAGTAATAAAAAATAGTCCCAATTGTGACCACCCACCCCCCGGCCAAAAAAATTGGAGTTGAAATTGCCCCCCCCCCTCCAAAAAAGTGAAGGTTCCCCCC
>PIVJ01000103.1 GCA_003353955.1 Bacteroidota bacterium
CTTTTTTGGTCGAGAAATAAATATTCAATTGGCGGACTATAGGGTATTCCTTTAACCAACATATTCCAGATAATGATACCGGAAAGTAGAACCCTTATAGTTTCTGGCAAGATTTACGTTGTTAAAGTATTGCATGAGCTGCTTATATCGATCATTATCGATAGTGGTTTTGATTGAAAACAGCTCTTTTAAAGCAGGCTCTTCAAGCTGTAAAAGCTCTTTCATTGTTTTTTTACAGACCGTAAACCGCTGCATATATTCATTTACAGCGTTACGGCCTATGCCTAAGGTTTTACCGATCTCATGGTTGCTTAAACCGTCTAAATTCAATCTGATAATTTGTTTTAAATCCATTGAATCAAGTGTTTTAGCCATATCTCTTTTTTTTTATTGAGATTGGCAATTTTTACTTGATCTTTTAGAGTGGCACGCTTAGAAGCGTTTTTGTGGCAGCATTAGAACCGAATTAGTGGCACTGTTTGAACCGGAATCACTGGCACTCATAGTCCGAAATCAGTGGCACTGTTCAAACCGGAATATCCATTATTGACCAATTACGACTGATTTTACTGATCTGTAAGCAATCAATATATTATCAATTGCAAATTTGATACAGAAAGAAAAAGCCCTCAGAAGGGCTTAATCGAACTCAAAGATGCTTTGAAAACTACTAAATCTTGACTTTATAGGGTTGTGCAACGGCTACTTTTGTTGGCAACAGTACTTAAATTTTTATTACTTCAATCATCAAAGTAAATTATTCAAATCTTGTCTACCTACAATAGCCATGATTTCAACAATGTCATTATTTATCTTGTAATAAACTGATTCAGAATCACAAACACAACGTCTATATCCTATTTTTATATAATCAACTGATTCAAATGAAAATGGTCGTTGAGCTATTATGTCAAAATATTTGAAAAAGGAATCAAAATACTTATCAGCTTGAGTCATCCCAAACTTTTCAACTCCAAAATGGTGAATACGAATTAGGTCGTTTTTAGCTTCGTTACTTAATTTATACCTAGCCATTTAAAAGGGACTTTGATTGATTCAAGATTTGGTCTTTACTATCAGCAGTAAATCCACTTTCTTCAGCTTTATCCAACTTTGCTCTAATCCAATCAATTTGGGCATGTTGCTTTCTTGCCTGTCTAATCAAGTCATTAATAAGTTCACTTTTACTAGAGTATTCTTTACGACTCAATTGAGATTTGAGCCATTCATCATTTGGTTCTGTAAAAGAAATGCTTTGTCTTACCATACTTTTTTGGTGTAAATATACACCATATTTGAATCACTTGCAAATCTTTTGTTCGTTAAGATACATAGTTTTTTTCCTACGTGTTGCGCTATGAATAGTTGCCGATTGCGGAGTGCTTTCCTGACCAGTTACACCGAACTTGATGCGGGCTATAATCCTCGGACTTACTACCATACGGCAATTATTTATGAGCGCGTGTTGGCCACAGTTGTTGTCATTCTAATCAATTTTCGTTTTCTACGATATGCCGTATAGAATAAAAATCCAGACATCAGGATTATCCCCAAACCGCCATATCGATAAGTTAAATTAGCTAATCTATTCTCTTTAATCTCATATAAATTATTGACTCTTATATTCTTATTAAAGGTTTCAATGCTGTACAGTTTGTTTTCTTCAGCGTATTTAATCTCTATTAGATTTTCTTTTACTATGTTAATATTACTTTGTAATGTGTCGTTATTCTCATTAATCAATTGGTAAACAACCTTACTATTAATTGTTCTATTATCGGGTGCAATATTATCAATGAAATTACCAAATATTGCGAAAGTGATACCCAATGCTAAATATGTAATTGCCAAAACATTTGTTTGTTTTATTTTACTTTTAGTCTTTCTAAACGTTTCAGAGACCTCTTCTTCTTTGTGGATTTTATCAAGATTAGAAATTCTAAATTCAAAATCTAATGAGTTATAAAAATCTCTAGTCGTTTCATCACCGTTATTATCTTTTAAACTTTCAATAAGTGCTTCGAACTCGATAAATTCTTCTTTTTTTAATAAATCCCAATTTAATGTTAACTCTTTATCATTTTCCTTCTTAATACTCGAAGTTGCATTTCTTGGTTTATCAATAATATTTACTTCTAACCATTTGTAATCTGATTTAGAAGTTATTTTTATAGGGTCATATATTGTAGATTTATCAATATCTAGTGTTCCTGTATTAATAAATTTTGCTTTTAATAGAATCAGTTTTTCAGAAATAGGTTTCTTATCATATTGTATCTCAATATTTAGCCTTTCAACTGCTTCGTTAAACAACGAATAACACTCCGTTTTCTCGAAAGTAAGATGCACTTTATCTTTGCTTTTTCTTGAAATACGAATTGTATAGATTCCAAATCCTATTGTCATTATTGTTCCAATTATACCGAATATTGTTCCTATCATATTGCTATATTTTAAATTTACCTAGAATCTTCAAATCCAATTGTGGCCAACGTGTTTGTGTATGATTTCGTTGCGTGGTTTAAGCACTAAAGTTAGCAAATAAATCACAGATAGAAAGTCCGCGAGGACTTTCGTAAGTAGGCTCTCACCAGCAATGAATTATACACGGTGTTGGCAACTGGCTTTTTATTCAAAGTGTATTTTCATTCCTTCGTGAGTTTGTTTAAACCCCAATTCCTCATAAAACTTAATCGCTTTCGGTCGTTTTTTATCTGTCGTTAATTGAAGCAAATGTGCTTTTCGTTCTTTTACTCTACTAATTGCCCATTCAAACATTGTTTTTCCAATTCCAAGTCCTCTTTTGTCTTTTCTAATTCTTACCGCTTCAATTTGAGCTCTAACTCCACCGCGATAGGTCAAGTATTGTATAAATGATAGTTGAAGAGTACCAATTATTTCCAAATCTTCATTTTCAACAACAATTGATTCCTGATTTTCATCAGAGTTTATTTTTTAAAAAGCTTTGAGATATTCAGAAGGTAATGGAATTCTAAAATTTCCACTTTTTGATCGGGAGTTGGTGATACCTTTGCAGCGTTCAATTCTTTGACCAACTGTATAGCCTCTTCTATTTTTTCAGATTCATGAAGATTCCTCCTCTTGTATTCATCCCAATACTCATTAGGATTGCTTTTTGTATCAAGAACCGAGGCAATGAAACGTTCATTGGTCGGTAGCTCGTCTATTGAGTGATAGTCGGTATTCATAGAATACAGTTATAAGATTATTAAAAAAAAAAGGCTCTGGTATTATTTGTAATACCAGAGCCTAAGTAATTTTTTTCTATAAAATCATCTGATTATATCAATTGAATACTAAAGTGTAAAATTCGCTCTGATAAACATGTATCTTCCTGCAAATCCAAATTGAGATGTTCTTCTTGAATATGGGAATGAGGCATTTGATTGACCACCTTCTCTATTCTCAGTAGGGTATATATCCAATAAGTTATTAGCTCCTAATGACACTCTGAATTTATCATTGAATGGATAGCTTACTGATAGATCCGTTATCAATTTTGCATCATAAGTTGCATCATCTGATACTTCTGTACCATCGACTCTACTATCTCCTGAGAAATCATCTGGATCAGTAACAGAACCGTACCACACATTTCTAAGGGAGATTTCAAGACCGTTAGTCAGTGACAATGTATTGGATAATGATAACTTGCTTCTAGGTTGAGCTAGTGTAAGGAAAGCCTCTTCTTGTCCATCAAAGAAATCACCTGAAAGTCCTGCTTTTGCAACCTTCTCTGGCACCATGATATTTTCTACTTCATTATCCGAGAAAGTAGCAGCAAGGTTATTCCTCAATGATAATCCACTATCCAAAAATAAATTGTAACCCAACACGATATCTATACCTTGCGTTTTAGTGTCAATTGCATTAGCTAAGAATCTTGCTTTACCAGCACCTGCAGCTTTGAATAGGCTTGCCAATTCTGGGTCACCACCATCGTCGAATGCTCCAGAAAGAATGATTCTATCATCTATAGTGATTTGGTAAGCATCAATCGTCAAGCTAAATCCACCTGCCTTTGCAGTGGCACCTATACTTATACTTTGTGAAGTCTCTTCTTTCAACTTATCGATTCCGATCAACTGTGCAGCTCTACTTTCGTTTGTAAATAGTCCTTCTTCTTGTGCTACTCCATTTGCATCGAAAATAGTACTACTTCTGCTGAAGAATTGCTGATGAAGAGATGGGGCTCTAAAGCCAGTAGAGAATGCAGCTCTTATGGATATATTATCAGTAGCTTTTACTCTAGAGGCTAACTTGTAGTTGAATGTATTTCCAAAATCAGAAAAATCTTCATACCTGGCCGCTGCAGCAAATAATAATCGATCTGTTATATCCAATTCGAAATCTGCATATCCTGCAATACTGTTTCTCGACTTAGAAAGTGCATTTACTGGAGTGAATCCACCAAATACTTGAGCCGTACCATCTAATGATTCTCCTTGTGCATTTGTTGCTCCTCCCACACCACCTACAGTAGGGATCCCATTGTTGTCATATGTCGCGTAAGAATTTTCAGCTCCAGCAGTAATACTAAACTGTTCTACTCTGTACTCAGTACCGAATGAAGTTCTCAATCCAGACATTACTCCATCAAATTTTCTTGAGAAATCAAGGTTTGAAGTATTTTGAGTAAATCCGAATGCTCCTGCCTCAAATTCTGAAGGAGAGGCTGCACCCAAACTTGCATTTGTAGAATTGACAACTGTCATCTTCATATCATTAGATCCGTAGGTGTTTGAGATATCCACATCCCACCCATTGTAAGTTCCTCTAAGACCAAAAGCCATAGATTTGTCAACAATAGTTGACTGGATGCCAGGAAGGAATCCGTTTACATTTGCGGCAGTATTACTCTTAGCTCTCCACGGCTCTCTCAAGAATCCAAAAGCAAGACCTTCTCTAGAACCTATACCACCGAACGCGTATACTTCTGATGTCTCACTCAATGGAATAGCCATATTCAAGAAAGCTTTTCCTTCTCTTAGTTTTGCTGTTCCTACTTTGAATCTGTAATCACTTCTGGTCTGACCTCTAGCAGCCAACTCTAGATCATCCAGTGCATTGTAGTCTTCATTTGCAGCTGCATCTATGAAGTTTTGTGGTAGTCCATCAATGATAGAAGTGTAATCAGCAGCTGTCATATCAGCGATAGTTCCTGTTGGGTTATTTTCAAGATAGACTCTCTCTGCCGTATTATCTATATCAAATAACATCTCCAGATTGGTTTCATTTCTCAAAGCGGGTTCTCTGGTACCTATCGATCCAGTTAGATTGATGAATCCACCTTTCTCTCCAATTGGCAATCCATAACTTGCATCGATTTGCACTTTCTCACCATCCATTCCACCTTCTTGGTGGTTACCAAGGCTACTCGCATTCCCACCCGCAGTAATACCTAATTCTAAGCCATCCGTCTTTTCTTTGAGTACGATATTGATCACACCTGCGATTGCATCAGATCCATATTGAGCCGCTGCACCATCTCTTAGCACTTCTATTCTTTTGATAGCTGCAGATGGGATAGCATTCATATCTGTACCAACTGACCCTGCACCTACCGTTCCATTGATATTGAGAAGTGAAGTATTGTGTCTTCTCTTACCATTGATCAGGACTAATACTTGATCAGGACCAAGCCCTCTAAGTGCGGCAGGGTCGATGTGATCTGTACCATCCGATACCGTCTGACTTTGTGATGTAAATGATGGAGCGGCAACGTTTAAAATTTCGTTTATAGATACTTGTCCACCCATTGAAATGATTTCAGAAACATTGATTACATCTATAGGTACTGGAGAATCTGTATTCGTTCTTCCGAATGCCCTTGTTCCTTTTATCAGGATTTCGTCAACCAATATTCCACTAACCAACTGAAAGTTTACTGTTGTATTTTTACCTGCGGTAACCGTCACAGTCTGTTCAGCATTATTGTACCCAATATAGCTGGCAACAATCTGATAAGTACCAGGGTCTAGATTAAGCTTGTAATTTCCGTTTATGTCAGTGGTGGTTCCTGTGCTTGTATTAGCTATACTTATCGACGCTCCGAGGAGTGCTTCGGATCCGTCCATTACTGTTCCAGATACGGAGCCTTGTTGAGCAAACATCAATATGCTACACAGAATAGAGATAATTGTAAGTGAAATTTTTTTCATGTTTTAAAAAGTTTTGATTATGCATTATTAAATTGGATATGTCGTCATAGCTCAGACCTTCTTGGTACTTTACACGATGGCCTCTCTTTCTCGTTTAGATAATTTAGATATTTCTTTTTTGACTTGACCTATCCTAAGATCCGAAGAGGTGAGTACTGTCTTTTTCTCTTTTTCAACTTGAGTGATAACCTGTCTTCTTAGAGAAGTCAAAAGATACCCTTTGATATTTGAATTGATAGAAATGCTTGATCGTTTTGTCCAAATATTTATGAATATTTCTTGGATGGCATCTTCTATCAATTGTATATCTGAAGTGAGACTAGACCCATAGTTGTAAAGGGAATCAATATGTAAATGATAAACCTTGTCGAAAGCAGTTTTATCTCCATTTTGGATTTGTGTCCAGATGTCTAACTTTCCCTTTTTTGCCATTTAGTATCTGATCTTGTATGGCTAAGATAGTTAAATTATGTAGATTAATAGAATCACTTGATCCAAGATGTCAACATGTTATAATTATCCGCATGCCTTAGATTTTTCATGGCTAATTTTCTTGCAGGTGCTGTTATTGTGGTTTGTCTTTCATATCTAAATCCTTTCTTACATAGAGTCATTTTTAAAGATAGGATTTTGTATAAGTTAGCTTCTTAAATTAATTTCATTTTTTTGATGTAATAGTGGAATTGCAGGTAACGT
>PIVJ01000328.1 GCA_003353955.1 Bacteroidota bacterium
CAACATAAAACTCAGGGCTGAAGGATTAACATTAAGGAAATCCTCGTCATCCTTTTTATAGCTGCTTACCATGTATGGAGCGATTTCAAGTAGTTCCTGGGCAATGACACCCACATATTCGGGTTGTGTGTCGAATCCTGATAATTTATTATAATTGAAAGTAACAGGATTTATAGCCAATACTTCCTTCAGTCCACCACTGTAATCTTTAACATTTTGCTTAAGACGTCGATCCGATGTGCTTTCCCATGAACCTCCACCGGGTTTTGCGGCGCTTCCATTGACTTCCAGTAAATAACCCGGGCTTGTCGTACCAATACCCACCTTACCGTCACCTTGAATAATAAAAGCGCCATTCTGAATATCCACAATGTCCGTAAGTCCTTCTGAACTGCTGACAGCCCTAAGAATATTCCCACCACCACTGTTTGTGTTTATTAAAGTAACCAGCGTTCCTTGGTTTAAACTTTTATTAATTTCCAAAGGTGAAGTGGGTGTGGACGTGCCAATACCCACATTACCATTTCCAAGCAGGGTCATTACCTGGATCATACCAGTATCGGTGTTATCCGAAACATGAAATTCTAAGGATTGGTCTTCTGGCTGAGAATTCCAACTATGAAAGTTAGTCCTTATTTCGGATTGCCGATCTCCGTAAGGAGTTGTCTGATCAATAAAGGTCAGGTACGGATCCTCGTACGCAGCACCTGCACTAAGGCGTACATTTCCCGCTACCTCCAATTTCTCACTTGGACTGCTTTCCCCAATACCCACATTTCCATCGTTAGTTACACGCACACCTTTATTATTTCCATTATTTGATAACCATTTGCCACTCAGCTTAAGATTTTGTGTAGCAGTGTGGTTTCCAAGATTATCACCTACTGTATAGATTGCCGGATCAGTCCAGGTCATTACACCATCAGCATTTGAAACAGGAATAAATCCATCAGTTGCCCCTGTTCTCATACGGATACTACCGTCCACATCCAATTTGTGGGTAGGGGCGCTTGTGCCAATACCCACTTTGGCTGCATTACCAAGTACCAGACTGCTGTCCTGGCTAACGATGGCATTGGCTCCTATGGCGGTGGCGTTGCTCAGGTTGCCTGTTGATACATCAGCATTGTAGCCAACAGCGGTATTACTGGATCCTGTTGTGTTGGAACTGAGCGCTTTGTAACCAATGGCGGCATTGTTGCTTCCGGTAAGATTACTGGTGAGCGCCCGAGAACCAGCAGCGACATTAAAATCTCCTGTAACGTCACCTCCTTCGCCCATGAGTGCCTTATAACCTGTGGCAACATTATGAGTACCTATAGTGTTGTTAAGGAGTGCGTGTGTGCCATAAGCTGTATTTGCAGTCGCTGTGGTATTTTTTTTGAGTGCTTGATAACCTGTGGCAGTATTGTAATTCCCTGTGGTACTTTGGTTGAGTGTCTGGTGACCTGTGGCAGTATTACCAATCCCGGTAGTATTGTTAGCTAATGCACCTAAGCCTATTCCAACGCCGTTATTATCTGAAAAGTCATCATTCTTTCCTGCGTTAAGTCCTATAAATACGCTGTTTCCTGTGTTATCTACCTCCAAGCGTCCGCTGTCCATACGGAAATATTCTGTGCCTCCCATGTCAAAACGGATGATATCCTCACCGGCAGTTTCCTCAACTTGTATTTTGGTGTCGTTGT
>PIVJ01000329.1 GCA_003353955.1 Bacteroidota bacterium
AGAGTGGGATATGGGTAGCTATAACCCAACAGACGAAGAGTATGAAGCTCGACTGTGGTGTATACGAAACAAGATATACATATCACCCTTTGCTAAAGGTCCAGCTGAATGGTATATAGATATAACGTTAAACGGTAAAATAAATAGGTCGCCTCATGTGTATATAAAAGATATGATATGGGAGAACATTTATAAGTTTTATAAATATTATTATGATAAGCACAAAGAGTAATTTTAAAACAGCAAGCGAAGCTTTTGATTATTTCTACATCAAGATAAAAGACAAAGGTGTAGACTTTGATAACACTAAAGCTTTGTTTAATGTTGGGTTTTATATTCACAACCCTTCTGATAAGAAGATAAAAGCAGGATATAGAAAATGGAATCAGAAATATGCTGCAGCCGAGTGGGCTTGGTATTTATCTGGTAACAGAAACATAAGTAAGTTAGGTGAGCTATATGGTAAGGTACCTGAAATATGGAAACGTATGGCAGATGCTAATGGTAATGTCAACTCTAATTATGGTTGGCAATGGAACAGAGAGAACCAGTTAGGCAAAGTAGTAGACATACTTAAGAAAAACAAAAGCACTAGGCAAGCTGCTATAAGTATATACGATGGTAAAGAGATATACGATTACAGGCACGACACGCCATGTACATACGCAGTTCAGTTTAGTATCGTTGATGATAAGCTTTGTATGTCTGTCTATATGCGATCTAATGATCTCTGGTACGGTTTCTGTAATGATCAGTATCAGTTTGCATCTTTACAGGAAATGGTTGCAGACAGATTGTCTATACCAACTGGCTGGTATTACCACCACGCGCACAACTTACATTTGTATAACGATAAATTAAAATAGATGTATTATTTGTATCACATACCAGGTAAAAAGATAGGCGTCACACGTGATCTTAATACCCGTGTAACCCTTATACAAGGATATAAGGAGAATGAGTATGAAGTTCTTGAGCAGTCAGACGATATAGACTATATATCAGACCGCGAAATAGAACTTCAAAAGTCTTACGGCTATAAGGTCGATAGAAAATTATATAAAAATTTATTTAATAAAATGGAAATAAACCCAACAGAACAAACCTCAACTTTCCCAGTACCAGTTAATAAATTAAAAGGTAGACTGATGGATAACATAGGTTTACAATGGCGAACGTATCACGGCCAGTTCGAAATTACCGAACAAACAATACCATGGATAATGGCTAATGTTAAAACCTCTATGTATAATGAGGATCGTAGTTATATATATAACAAAGCTTATTACGAGGCTTTCATAGCTGAACCAGCTGTAGATAAACAAGGTAATGTGTTTGATGACATACGTGATTGGGCACATAGTAAAGGTATATACGCTAGCGGCAGTAGCGGTGTTCAATATCTTAAGCTTATTGAAGAAGCTGGTGAGCTTGCAGAAGCTTTACTTAAGAAAGACAAAGCAGAGATTCAAGATGCTATTGGCGATATGGTAGTGGTACTTACAAGTATTGCTAAGTTTGAAGATATGTTTATTGAAGACTGTATTAAGTCTGCATATGATGTTATTGCTAAACGCACAGGCAAAATGGTTAACGGTACATTTGTTAAAGATGAAAATTAAAACTAAAGACGAAGTTGTACGCAGGGTACTAGCAAAGATGGATCAACGCAGTTTGA
>PIVJ01000330.1 GCA_003353955.1 Bacteroidota bacterium
GCAATGCCGCCATTGGTTACCAAGCAGCAATTATTACCAAATCGGGAAGCAATAACACCGCCATCGGTCGCAGTGCGCTTTCTAAGAACGTTACAGGGGATAATAATACTGCCATCGGATACAAGGCCGGTGTATCAACAGACGCACTAAAAAACGCAACAGCGATTGGTGCAAATGCCCTTGTGAACCAGGATAGCAGTCTAGTACTTGGTAATGCCGCCGATGTGGGTATCGGTACAAGTGCACCGACTAATAAACTTGATGTGGATGGCTTAATCCGTATGAGAGAGGGGGCAGCTGACGGTTATATTGCTGTTTCAAATGCTGATGGGGTAATCAAATGGACAGATCCGAGTGGAATCTTAATAGATGCTCCTGATTTAGCAGGAGTTTCAGTTGCTAGCACAGATGCTACAAAATCTATTTATACTATGACACCGAATATTGATGTTTCGTTTAATGGAGCGTCTGGAGGATATGTTAGGCTTACAAATAAGGGACAATTAATTGCAACTGGAGAAGGAGGAGACTCGACTAATAGCGCTATTGGATTTGAGGCTCTTAATGTTAACACAAAAGGGCGTAACACCGCAACTGGATACCGGGTCTTATCTTCCAGTACGACAGGAATCTATAACACCGCAACTGGATACCAGGCCTTATCTTCCAATACGGAAGGAAACAAGAATACAGCCCTGGGATATGAAGCTGGCTATGCAGCATCAGGATCAAGAAATATATTTCTGGGTTATCAAGCCGGAAAGAATGAAGCCAGAGATGATAAGTTATATATCGATAACTCAGACGCAACTGCTCCGCTAATTTATGGAGATTTTGCAGCAGATTTATTGCGTATAAACGGAGACTTAAAAATTTCAGGAACCCTTAAAATTGAAGGTGGAAATCCGGGAGCAGATAAAGTATTAACCTCTGATGAAAATGGCTTGGCAAGCTGGGCTAACCTGGCCGAAGTCATAACAGATACTGCTGATTTAGCAGGAGTTTCAGCTGTTAGCATAGATGCTACAAAATCTACTTATACTATGGCATCGGATATTGATGTTTTGTTTGAGGGAGCGTCTGGATATGTTACGCTTACAAATAAGGGACAATTAATTGCAACTGGAGAAGGTGGAGACTCGACTAATAGCGCTATTGGATATGAGGCTCTTAATGCTAACACCACAGGAGGTGACAATCCGGGTCATAATACAGCCAATGGTTATCAAGCACTCTACTCGAACACCGAAGGATCTAAGAATGTGGCTAGCGGTTCTCAAGCACTCTACTCGAACACCGAAGGATATAACAATGTGGCTAGCGGTTATCAAGCACTCTACTGGAACACCGCAGGATATAACAATGTGGCTAGCGGTTATCAAGCACTCTACTGGAACACCGCAGGATATAACAATGTGGCTAGCGGTTATCAAGCACTCTACGAGAACACCGCAGGGACCGATAACACAGCAACCGGATACTATGCCTTACAAGCTAACACCATCGGAAATGTGAATACGGCCCATGGTTCTCGGGCGCTCCGTTCCAACATCACAGGAAGTGAGAATGTAGCCAATGGTGCAGCGGCACTCTTTTCCAACACCACAGGAAATTACAATGTGGCTATCGGTCGTCAGGCACTCTACAGGAACACCACAGGAGATAACAATGTGG
>PIVJ01000331.1 GCA_003353955.1 Bacteroidota bacterium
GGGGGATGTTTGTCTTTCATCTGTTGGAGAGTCTCGGGGTCGTCGATCGAGGCTCGCCCGTGGCCCAGCATGAGGTTTGTAGCACGGGAGATGCTGTGGGGTATGCGGCTTTGTATCATCCTCGACGCGTCTCTCGTGCGTTTCGCGGCTGACTCGGGTTTGGGCTTGCGGCGACCTCTGGCGGCAAACTTGTCGTGGGCCTCTTCAAGGTCTCGGAGAAGCTCACTTACGCCTCCGCTCAGGAAAAGGCTGCAGCGGCGGAGAACTTCCTTGGTCACGGCATTCCTTCGCCTGCCTGAGTCGAGGAGGAGGAGCTGGGGAAGGATGGAGTACCAGAAGAGTGCCCGGCGCACTCGGGTGAGTTTGCCACGTGGGTCCGAGTTGATGGCGTCGATGAGCCTCTCGCCTGCTACTTGGTAGCACATAGCCCACTCGACGTAGGCACCCGTGGGGACATACTTGAGGATAGGGATAATCGCGTGCAGGGCGACATCGAGGTGGATGAAGTCGGCTGCGCTCCAGCCGTCGGGAAGGCCGGAGGGGGGTATCTCGTCGAGTGGCTCCAGGGGTAGGTCGCGGCCGTGGGGGTCTGGGAAGTAAGGTTCGTCGCCGCAGTCGTCTTCGGCATCGTTATCGTTGGCGGCGTCGGGGTGTCTCTCAGGTGGGGTGAGAGGGTCTTCGTTTGTGAGGTTGGCACACGCGTGGTACTCGTCAGAGCCGTACGGGGGGTAGTCGAGTGCGCGTGGAGGGTCGGGAACTGTCAAAGGGAGGTCTTGGTCGGATCCGATTTTGTTGAGGAGGTAAAGCAGGAAGACGAAGATCGCGGTGGTGGCAAAGCGGAAGCGGCGAGGCAGGCCTGTCGTCTTGTCGGGGTGGATGACTTTTGAGATGGCGTTGAATTTTTGTTTGAGGTTGGAATAGGAGAAGGCGTCGGTGTCACGACGAGACCTCGGGTTGTAGTTGAAGGCTGAGCGCAGGAGAGGGATGTCTTGGGTCAAGGGGCTTAGGTCGTTGGTCCTTTCAAGGCGTCGCAGGGTGGTCCCCATCATGTCGTATTGCGGCTTTAGGGTCCTCCACGCAAGAGTGGCCTTGGTGCGGGGGTTGAAGTCGGTGGGGAGGAGGAAATCCTCAAGTTCGGCAAACGTGTAGTCCTGTTCGTCGTTGTCGTCAAAAAGCACCCTGTAGTAGGGGTCACCGTCGGGTTCGTCGGGCTCTGGTACGGTGATGGCTATGACTCTGCCGAAGCACCAGTGGGGCTGGTCAAAATTGTCGGCGAGAACGTGGCGACCGATGAGGGTGGGTTCGGCTGCGGAGGGGGCGGGGGCGCCCTCTATGTGTGTGGACACGGTTGGGCTCAGGGTCGGGAGGGGGGTTGGGCTCAAGGTCGGGATGGGTGCTGTGGGTACTGGCTCGGCTTGTATCTGGATCATTGGGCTTATGAGGCTCGGAGGGCTGTAATTACTCTGAGAGCTGTCGAGAGCTCGGACGACAGCCATGTCGTCGTCGTCGTTAAACATGGGTAGAGATGAGTTCTTGGCGGATTTCGGATCGGAAAAGTGTTCTGTGTGATTTGATCCGACCTACGAAAGTATTCTCGAGGTGTCGGTGTTCGATAATTAGTGTTTCTATCGGACGAGTAAGGCTGGCAGAACTCCGATTGTCTGGC
>PIVJ01000104.1 GCA_003353955.1 Bacteroidota bacterium
AAGCTGGGCCAGTGAGCTGTTACGCTTTCCTTAGGGGATGGCTGCTTCCAAGCCCACCTCCTGACTGTCATCACTTTAAAACTTCCTTATTCACTTAATTCGAACTTAAGGACCTTAATAAACAATCTGGGCTGTTTCCCTCTCGTCTCTGGATCTTCTCACCCAGAGACTGTCTGCCTTTTAAACCCACTTCGTATTTTTAGTTTTCTCAGAGTCAGTAAAATCTAGGATTCCCATATTCCAAAAAGTGCTTTACCCCAAAGTGGTGCCAAAAGACGTTCTACTTAAATAGATTTCGCAGAAAACCAGCTATCCCCAAGTTTGATAGGCCTTTCACCCCTAACCTCAAATCATCCCAGTATTTTGCCACATACACGGGTTCGGTCCTCCATAAGAAGTTACCTTCTAAATTTCAACCTGTTCAAGGTTAGCTCACTTGGCTTCGGGTCTGAGTATGGCGACTTTCCCGCAATTTTTCATACTTGGATTTTCTTCGCCTTCATAATACTTAAGCTTGCCTCCACACTCAACTCGCTGATCCATTATACAAAAGGTACGCCGTCACTATTGCTCCGACTGTTTAATCACAAGAAGTTTCAGATTATTTGCTTATACGCAAATGGAATTTTTTAATTTCCTTTCTTCCACCTTTCCCTCACGGTACTAGTTCACTATCGGTAAGAAAAATTTTATAGGCTTTGAGGGTGGTCCCCCAATCTTCAAGCCAACTAAACATGATTGACTTTACTTTCTCTCGAAAAGAATTAAGATTTTACAGGACTTTTTTACCTTGTCTCTTTCTCCTCTCACATTCTTTTCGAACTGCCAGGACCGATTTCGCTCACCACTACTCTCGGTTTCTCGGTTGATTTTTATCCTGGGGTACGAAGATGTTTCCCCTCCCCCAGTTTTATCTGCCTCAGCAGCTTTGGATTTATCCTTTGAGAATTATAGGTTTAGTCGTTGTCGATTTTATCCTAAATTTTGGGGATCTCCCATCTCATATTTTTCTTCCAAGGCATCCCCTTCTTGCTTAAATACCCTCAGGGGTTTAAACCCTGAAAAACCTAATAGTTTAGAGTATATTGATAAAATATAATTATAGCTGGAGACAATCGGACTTGAACCGATAACTTTATGCGTGCAAAGCATACACTCTACCAATTGAGTTATGCCCCCGTACTATAAAATAAAAAATATTAATTTTTAAAAATTAACCCAGGAGTCCCACATTAAAATAGTATTTCTGGGGTTCATAAAGATCACGCTCGAGATCGGTAAGGGTTCGGGTACTATTTATGAACTATGTTTTAGGTTTTTTTGACCTTAGATTTATTTAAATCTTTTTTGGAAGGGATAGGATTCGAACCTACGGTATAAAACAATACACGCCGATTTAGCAAACCGGTGCCTTAAACCTCTCAGCCACCCCTCCGCTATTATTTAATATTATTATAACTTTATAAGACAAATATATTAGAGACTGAAGCATTTATAGGATTTAGAAAAATATTAGGGAGAAATCCCATTACCAAAGTCCCTATAATCAGTGGGGAAAATAGATATATCTCTATTCGAGAAATATCCATTATCTTTTGAAGATGTTGTGTTTTCAGATTCCCATAAACAACCCGATTCAACAACCACAATGAATAGGCACCCCCCAAAATTATACCAGTAGCTCCAAAAAAACAAACTAGTGGATTAGCTTGAAAACTCCCAGTTAGCAACAGGAACTCCCCAATAAAGCTACTTGTACCTGGAAGAGCAATATTGGCTATACTAAAAAATACAAAGATAATAGTAAACAATGGTATCAAATGAACCAAACCACCATAATATTTCAACATTCGAGTATGATGTCTATCATACAATACTCCAACAATTAGAAAAAGAGCACTAGAAACAAATCCGTGACTTAGACTTTGCAGAATAGCACCTTCAAGACCAACCATTGTTAGACTAAAAATTCCAATGACTACAAGATTTATATGTGCCACAGAAGTATAAGCGATAATCCTTTTCAAATCAGTTATTCGAATAGCGGTTAGAGATGAATAAATAACTCCGGCAATTGCGATTACAAACACAATAGGAGTAAAAAATACAGTAGCATGAGGAAACAAAGGTAGTGAAAATCTAATAAATCCATAGGTACCCAATTTCAAAAGAACACCCGCTAGCAGAACTGACCCGGCAGTAGGAGCTTCGACGTGTGCTTCAGGCAACCAAATATGAAATGGTAGTATAGGGACCTTAGTAGCAAAAGAAGCAAAAAATCCAAGCCATAGCCATCTCTCCTCTATTATGGTAAAAGAGTATCTTGAAACTACTTCATAATCAGTACTACCTACAACAATAGAAATATAAATCAAACAACCCAGTAGTATAAGAGAACCCACCAAAGTATAAAGAAAAAAAAGATAAGCAGCACGAATTTTACGTTCTCTAGAACCCCAATATCCAATAATAATAAATATTGGAATTAGAACGCCTTCAAAAAAAATATAGAACCAAAGAAGATCTATTACACTAAAAACCAAAACCAAAAGAATTTCTATACTCAAAAAACAAGCAAAATAAATCCGTACATTATCCTGAATAGAATCCCAGCAAGCTAGAATACAGATAGGAAACAAAAGAGTAGTCAACAAAATAAAAAAAATAGAAATTCCATCAACACCTAGAAACAAATACCAATTACTAAGTGGCAACCAAGATATTTCTATTATATATTGAAATTTAGCCATAGTTTGGTTAAAAGTCAACCATATAAAAAGACTGATAATAAAACTCAAACAACTAGAAAACAAAGCAGAAAAACGAATAAATGCTCGTGAAGGGGCTAGAAGAACTGTTACAAATCCCAAAGATAGGATGGATAGAATTGAAATTATCATTGTACTCTTGGTCGGACTCGAACCGACATACCATAAGGCAAAAGATTTTGAGTCTTCCGTGTCTACCAATTCCACCACAAGAGCTTTTATATCTTAATGGGTAAGAACGGATTTGAACCGCTAACCTTGTCGTTGTAAGCGACACACTCTACCAATTGAGTTACTCACCCGAAAATCCTCATAAAGATCCCCACCAATAAATACTGATAAACAAACATAGCCAAACAACATCTACAAAATGCCAATACCAGGCAGCGGCTTCAAACCCAAAATGATGTTGTTTAGAAAAATGATTTCGTGCGAGTCTAAAAGTACAAACTGTTAGAAAAAGTGTCCCCACAATAACATGAAATCCGTGAAATCCTGTAGCTACATAAAATGTAGTACCATAAATACCATCTGACAAAGAAAAAGGTGCAGTCTGGTACTCTATTAGTTGAAAAGATGTGAAAATTGCGGCTAGAAGTACAGTAGCTACAAGTCCTTTAAAAGCTGAACTTTTTCGCCCACTTACAATAGCATGATGAGCCCAAGTAACTGTAAAACCTGAAGTCAACAAGATTATTGTATTGAGCAAAGGGATCTCCCAAGGATTAATCACTGAAATAGCTTGAGGAGGCCAAACTCCACCAATTTGCCATGTTGGGCACATACTTGCATGAAAAAACCCCCAAAAAAACCCAGAAAAGAATACAACCTCAGAAAAAATAAAAATAAGCATACCCCATCGAAGACCTCTTTGAACCTTAGCTGTATGTTGTCCCTCAAAAGTTGCTTCTCGAATAACATCACGCCACCATAGAGCAGCAACAAGAACAGTGGTAACAAGACCAAAGACTAGCAAGCTAAAACCAATATTATAGCTATGCAACCAAAGACCTGCCCCAAACAACATAAAAAAAGCTCCCAAAGCAGTTGCGATTGGCCATGGACTAGGATCTACCAAATGATAAGGATGTGACTCACTGTAAACAATACCTTTATTTACAGTATTATCCTTCAAATCTATTTTATAAGTACTCATAAATTATAATTATATATTTAATATTAACTAAATTAGGCAGCTTCCAATTTTTGAGCTACCCAATTAAGATATTCCGATGGTTGGACTGCATCTACCACAATAGGTATAAACCCGTGATTAATACCACAGATTTCGCTACATTGTCCGTAAAAAGTACCCTCTCGAAGGATAAATATAGCAACTTGATTCAGACGTCCAGGGCAACAATCCATTTTGATCCCCAAAGAAGGTACTGCCCAAGAATGTAGAACATCAGCAGAAGTTGCTAGCAAACGAACATGAGTGTTTGCTGGCAAAATTAGTCTACGATCTACTTCCAAAAGACGCAAACCTCCCACAAATAGATCATCCTCAGCCAATATATAAGAATCGAAATTAAGTTCTCCTTCTTTATAATCTGAATACTCATAAGTCCAGTACCATTGATGACCAATTGCTTTTACAGTAATTGCTGGATCAATAGCTTCTTCAAAGCAATAAAGAAGAGCAAAAGAAGGGATAGCAATAAGAATCAAAATAACGATAGGAAGAATTGTCCAAACAACTTCCAAAGAAGTTGAGTGACTAAAACGACTTGCAACGGGATGTTTTTCATTATTAAACAAACTAATAATCCTATACAACAACCAGCTAACTATAGTTCCTATTACAACTAGAAAAAATATTGTATAATTATGAAAATTAATAATACCACATATAATAGGAGTAGCGGGATCTTGAAAACCTAGTTGCCAACTTGTGGCAGCATCTATATATCCTATAATCATCTTTTTAAAAAAGTATAAAAGGTAAATAAAAAAAATAAATAAATAATAATACATCCTGTAGGAATCGAACCTACCTCTCGTGGCTTAGAAGGCCAGTGCTCTTCCAACTAAGCTAAGGATGCATTTCGGATAAGGTAGGATTCGAACCCACGGTATTATAAAATACTCCAGTTTTCAAGACTGGCACCTTAAACCTCTCGGTCACTTATCCGTTGGAATTCTTAGGCTGGACCACAAAGAAGGCTTCGATTGTCCACTAAGATAAATACGAATTTTAAGAGGACCCAATTTTTCAAAATGCAAGTAAAAAAGACGAATCTCACGATTTAGGAAAAGATCTTGAATATTAGCTTCTAGAAAACTATGATTATCCTGGATCTTCCCAAGATCCCAAGGTATAAAATAGTTAACCCAATTTTGTAGAAACCGGTATATTGAAGATTTACGCAGGGTCAATTTGTAACCATCTACAACCCCTTTTCGACCTAGCAAAGAAATCGAAATATAAGCTTGAGACAATCCAAGAATTTTCAATAGTATCAAACTATCTATTTCATCCCCTGGGCATTCCAATTCAATTCTATCCAAATAAGCTACTTCATGGGGATTACGACATAGAGATTGAAGACAAATATCTTGACGAACAATCTTATGATAATGAGTATATAGAAGATTCATTACACCAATGATGGAGTCAAACTGACCAATTTAGCCCACTTTTTTTTACGAACCTCATAAGGAAGTGCAAATTTAAATCTGGTACCTAGAATTTTTTCGTTAGATGTTAGCAAAATAGCCCCGTTATGTTGAAAACGTAGAGAAGTTCCATCTATACGAGCTAGTGGTCTCGTAGTTATCAAAATCAAAGCTTTATAAAGATCTCCTCGTTTAAGTTGGGCCTTATCCGCTCTAGCTTTTATTTTTTTAAGTTTACGTAGGGAAAGTAGTACAATAGTACCTGGTTGAGGATTAGAATTCACTCGGATACAACGACCAAGTTTAGCACCATAATTATCCAAGATAGACAAACGAGTTCGGAGCTGAATCATAACTTTATTAATTATTAATGAAGATGAATACCATCGTGAAGATAAATACAAGTCAAAATGGTAAATACATAAGCTTGAATAACAGCTACTCCCAACTCAAGTCCTACTAGAAGAACCAAAGCCAATAGAGGGATCAAATGCAAAACTAGCAAAATACCACCAGCTCCTATTATTGCCCATGCAAAACCTCCAATAACTTTAAGCAAGGTATGCCCTGCTATCATGTTAGCAAAAAGTCTAACAGACAAAGAAATTGGTTTGAATACATAAGATACTGCCTCAATAGGAACTAGCAACAAAGCCAAACCTAGATTTGTACCCTGTGGAAGAAAAGAGGACAATATATGCAAACCATGTTTTCTGATACAAATTATATTAACAGCACCAAACACTGTAAGTGCCAAAGTTAGGGTGATGATAAGATGACTAGTACCTGTAAAACTGTAAGGTACCAAGCCAGCGACATTGGACACTAGGATAAAAGTAAACAAACTAAAGACAAAAGGGAAATAAATCAATCCGCTACGTCCCAAGTTATCTTCTACTATACCGCTAATGACACTAAACAGACCTTCCAAACCCAGTTGCCAATGAGTTGGAACCAAATAAGGTTTTGTCCCTACAAGGAGATGCAAAAGAAAAAAACTCCCTAGACCAACTACAGACAAAACTGCTGCGTTAGTTACACTAAAATCTAGTGCTCCTGTAGGAAAGGTTACCAAAGGAATAATTTGAAATTGTTCAAGTGGAGAATTAATTATTGACATATTTTTTTTTTTTATGTTGCGGTTTTAAAATTTGCTCTTTTTGTTTAAATTTTAATTTTAACCTCGAAGAAGTCCACTAGTTTCCAATCTAATACTACCTCGAAGTCGATAATAAACCAACACAATAGCCAAACCAATAGCTGCTTCAGAAGCAGCCAAAGTTAGAACAAAAAGTGCAAATATTTGGCCTACAATATCATCAAGGTAAACTGAAAAAGCGATAAAATTAAGATCAATAGA
>PIVJ01000332.1 GCA_003353955.1 Bacteroidota bacterium
CCTGAATACGAACAAAAAGAATAATGCCGGAGCAAAACCTTTCGATGTTGTAATGATGTTCAAGATAATGATATTACAAAGATATTATGGACTTGGTGATACACAAATTGAATATCAAACACCTAACAGGCTGAGTTTTAAGAAGTTTCTTGGACTAGAAAGTGGCGATAAAGTACCTGATGAAAAAACAGTGTGGGCTTTTCGAGAAAAACGAACAAACAATGGACTAGCAGAAGATATATTCTCACAATTCACTAAACATCTTGAATTAAAGGGACTTCTAGTGAACGAAGGTAAAATGGTAGATGCAAGTTTTGCAGTTGCACCACGCCAACGTAACACCCGTGATGAAAGCAAAAAGATAAAACAAGGCAATGGAGATGAATTATGGAATGATAAGCCGAATAAGAAAAAGCACAAAGATATAGATGCTCGATGGACAAAGAAAAATGGAGAAACATTTTTTGGATATAAAAATCATGCGAAAGTTGATACAAAAAGCAAGTTCATTGATAATTATGAAGTTACTGATGCATCTGCTCACAATTCGCAGCCATTGGATGATTTGCTAGTCGAAGATGATGCAGACCAGGATTTCCATGCTGATAGTGCCTATACAAGTGAAGAACAGGAAAAAGTGATAAGAAAATATGAAATGAACAACCGAGTACGCGAAAAAGCTTATCGCAACAAACCATTAACTGATGAACAAAAAGCAAGCAACAAAGAGAAATCGAAAAAAAGGGCAAGGGTAGAACACGTATTTGGTTTCATGGAGCAAAGCATGAATGGCTTAACTGTTAAATCTGGAGGAATAAAAAGAGCAACCGAAATTATAGGGTTAATAAATTTAACATACAATCTGTTCAGGTACGAATAGGTAATTCGCCTGAATATCATTTAGGTATATATACCTATTAGTTAGCTGGTTAGCTGGTTAGCCGGAGTAAAACAAAGTAAATTTTATATGTGATAATGAAAGAGAATATATTATATTTATAGTGATTTTGGAAAATCGTTCAACGGATTCTACGATTTTTCTCAAATCACATTTAGAAAACAAATTCTTAGAACCCACCTTTAGCCTTGTAGTAAATTGAATGAGATGGAAAATCAATATTACAATTTAGATGCTAGTTTGGAGTTTTCTGTTTTTAGTTTACAAAGGGAAGATTTATTAAATCCAGAAAATCCAAATCACCTGAATACAGAGAATCTCAAATTATTCTATGTAATTAATGGAGAAAATCAAGAAGTATATAACCCAAATATGGATAACCCAAAAAGCTTTAAAATTTATGAGTATGAAAATGAATATAGAATTAGAATCTACTTAAATCATACTGAAACGGCAGATAAACCAATTACTTATATTCAGTGGAACGATAGCGATACTGACACTATAGAAGTGTCTTATCAAAGAACCCAAAATGCAATCTTACAGAATAATATCTGGTTAAATGGAGAACACGTTTGGGAACGAGGGAGCAATACAGTTGATCCTTATTTTGTTTTGACAAAATAACTATAGGTAAGACGGTATAGAATTAGGGACGGCATCCCGATGATGTCGGGATGCCGTCCCTTCTATTGCTTTTACAATATAAGGTTCAACAGAAGATGTATTAAGTTGCAGTACATTTTCTACATTCTACCATAGCTTT
>PIVJ01000333.1 GCA_003353955.1 Bacteroidota bacterium
GTTCTGTCACTTCCAAAGTGTCCGGACATTCTCATACCATGTAGGTAGTGGAACAGTACCTTTCTAGCTGGAAATGGCACAAATAACTGCATTTTCTTTGGTTTAGTAGGGTCTTCTGAAGACACTCTGTACAGCAAACCATCTAGAATCTGTAATCTTGGCCAATCATGTCCAATAAGGAGTCTGACTTCATGAGTGCAACGTCTCTTGACTTTTTCTGGTGGACGTAGATCACCAAATTCTTTCATTAACTGAAATATCTTCTTTGTAGAAGGATCACAGGCTTGGTGTGCTCTTATGTCATCAAGGGATGGTGTGGATGGTTCAGCATCTGTTTCGGTAACAACCCCTTTGGTAGTTGCTGTATTTGGTGCTAATGTTTGAGGCTCATCAACTTGACTGCAAATAGTAGGGATGTCAGGTGACTTTGAGTCAGTAGGGACGTCAACCTTGCAAATCATTGGACGGCTTGTGGTCTTGGTCGGAGGTGGTATAGACTTGCAATCACTGCAAAAGGGCTGGTTGCAGCGACGCTTGACTGTAACTCTGCTGAGGGAATCAGCATTTCCATGCTTGCGACCTGGTCTGTGTTCAAGCTTCTTATCATAAGTGTCGATCACAGAGATCCATCTGGCTAACATACCCTCTGGATTTTTGAAATTCAGGAGCCAGGTGAGTGAGGCATGGTCAGTTCTCAGGGTGAAATGCCTATTGGACAAATAGTGTCTGAAATGTTTAACAAACTCATAGATTGCTAATAGTTCACGATGGGTTGTACAGTAAGCTTGTTGAGCTCTGGAGAGGGCTCTGCTGGCATAGCTAATGACATACTCTTCACCGTCTTGGACCTGCGAGAGTACTGCACCTAGGCCAAAGTTACTAGCATCCGTATCAAGGATGAAATAACCTGTTCTTGTAGGGTAGGCTAGGATGGGAGCATCACATAATAAGTCTTTGAGGGTATCAAAGCTGCTTTGACACGCAGGGGACCATTGAAATTGTACACTCTTCTTAGTGAGATCATGGAGTGGCCTGGCAACACTTGAAAAATCTCTTATCCATCGCCTATAATAACCACATAGGCCAATGAATTGTCTTACATCCTTAACACAGGTAGGGGTTGGCCAGAGTTTGACTCTGTCAGTCTTTTCCGGATCGGGTTTCACACCTTTAGCTGAAACGATATGTCCAAGGTAGGCAACTTCTTTCTTGAACAGGTGGCACTTTTTAGGTTTAACCTTTAAGTTGGCAGATCTTAATTTGGACAGTATCTCCTGGAGATTGTCTAGACAGGATTGGTAGCTGTCACCAAAAACCAGAATATCATCTATATATATCAGACATTTCTGCCAGTTGAGTCCAGCTAATAATAACTCCATAAGGCGCTCAAAGGTAGCCGGAGCATTACAAAGTCCAAATGGCATTACTCGGTACTTAAAGAGACCTTTCCTGCAGCAAAATGTGGTTTTGTCCATGGAATGCTTATCCATTTCAACTTGCCAGTACCCGCTGGCTAAGTCCAAGGTACAGAAGTAACAAGCACCTGAGAGAGCATCTAATGCCTCATCAATTTTAGGTAGGGGGTAGGAGTCCTTGAGGGTAGCGGCATTTAATTTTCTGTAGTCGATACAGAATCTTCTACTACCATCTTTCTTCCTAACTAT
>PIVJ01000105.1 GCA_003353955.1 Bacteroidota bacterium
AAGCTGGGCCAGTGAGCTGTTACGCTTTCCTTAGGGGATGGCTGCTTCCAAGCCCACCTCCTGACTGTCATCACTTTAAAACTTCCTTATTCACTTAATTCGAACTTAAGGACCTTAATTAACAATCTGGGCTGTTTCCCTCTCGTCTCTGGATCTTCTCACCCAGAGACTGTCTGCCTTTTAAATCCACTTTGTATTCTTAGTTTTCTCAGAGTCAGTAAAATCTAGGATTCCCATCTTCCCAAAAGTGCTTTACCCCAAAGTGGTTACAAAAGACGTTCTACTTAAATAGATTTCGCAGAAAACCAGCTATTCCCAAGTTTGATTGGCCTTTCACCCCTAACCTCAAATCATCCCAGTATTTTGCCACATACACGGGTTCGGTCCTCCATAAGAAGTTACCTCCTAAATTTCAACCTGTTCAAGGTTAGCTCACTTGGCTTCGGGTTTGAGTATGGCGACTTTCCGCAATTTTTCATACTTGGATTTTCTTCGCCTTCATAATACTTAAGCTTGCCTCCATACTCAACTCGCTGATCCATTATACAAAAGGTACGCCGTCACTATTGCTCCGACTGTTTAATCGCAAGAAGTTTCAGATTATCTGCTTAAAAGCAAATGGAATTTTATAATTTCCTTTCTTTCACCTTTCCCTCACGGTACTAGTTCACTATAGGTAAGAAAAATTTTATAGGCTTTGAGGGTGGTCCCCCAATCTTCAAGCCAACTAAACATGATTGACTTTACTTTATCTCGAAAAGAATTAAGATTTTACAGGATTTTTTTACCTTGTCTCTTTTTCCTCTCATCTTCTTTACGAGCTGCCAGGACCGATTTCGCTCACCACTACTTTCGGTTTCTCGGTTGATTTTTATCCTGGGGTACGAAGATGTTTCCCCTCCCCCAGTTTTATCTGCCTCAGCAGCTTTGGATTTATCCTTTGAGAATTATAGGCTTAGTCGTTGTCGATTTTATCCTAAAATTTTGGGATCTCCCATCTCATATTTTTCTTCCAAGGCATCCCCTTCTTGCTTAAATACCCTCAAGGATTTAAACCCTGAAAAACCTAATAGTTTAGAGTATATCAATAAAATAAAATTATAGCTGGAGACAATCGGATTTGAACCGATAACTTTATGCGTGCAAAGCATACACTCTACCAATTGAGTTATGCCCCCGTACTATAAAATAAAAAAGATTTTTTTAAATTAACCCAGGAGTCCCACATTAAAATAGTATTTCTGGGGTTCATAAAGATCACACTCGAGATCGGTAAGGGTTCGGGTACTATTTATGAACTATGCTTTAGGTTTTTTTGACCTTGGATTAATTAAAATCCTTTTTGGAAGGGATAGGATTCGAACCTACGGTATAAAACAATACACGCCGATTTAGCAAACCGGTGCCTTAAACCTCTCAGCCACCCCTCCGCTATTAGTTAATTTTTATAAGACAAATATATTAGAAACTGAAGCATTTATAGGACTTAGAAAGATATTAGGAAGAAATCCCATGACCAAAGTTCCTATAATCAAGGGGGAAAATAGATATACCTCTATTCGAGAAATATCCATTATCTTTTGAAGATGTTGAGTTTTTAGATTCCCATAAACAACTCGATTCAACAACCACAAGGAGTAGGCTCCTCCCAAAATTATACCAGTAGCTCCAAAGAAACAAACTAGAGGATTAGCTTGAAAAATACCAGTTAGCAACAAAAACTCCCCAATAAAGCTACTTGTACCTGGAAGAGCAATATTGGCTATACTAAAAAATACAAAGATAATAGTGAACAATGGTATCAAATGAACCAAACCACCATAATATTTCAATATTCGAGTATGATGTCTATCATACAATACTCCAACAATTAGAAAAAGAGCACTAGAAACAAATCCGTGACTTAGACTTTGTAGAATAGCACCTTCAAGACCAACCAAGGTTAGACTAAAAATTCCAAGAACTACAAGATTTATATGTGCCACAGAAGTATAAGCAATAATCCTTTTCAAATCCGTTATTCGGATTGCTGTTAGAGATGAATAAATAACTCCGGCAATTGCTAGTACAAACACAATAGGAGTATAATATACAGTAGCATGAGGAAACAAAGGTAGTGAAAATCTAATAAATCCATAAGTACCCAATTTCAAAAGTACACCCGCTAGAAGAACGGACCCGGCAGTGGGAGCCTCTACGTGTGCTTCGGGCAACCAAATATGGAAAGGTAGTATAGGAACTTTAGTTGCAAAAGAAGCAAAAAATCCAAGCCAGAGCCATCTTTCCTCTATTATGGTAAAAGAGTATCTTGAAACTACTTCGTAATCTGTACTACCTACAACAATAGAAATATAAATCAAACAACCCAGTAGTAGAAGAGAACCTACCAAAGTATAAAGAAAAAAAAGATAAGCAGCACGGATTTTACGCTCTCTAGAGCCCCAATACCCAATAATAATAAATATTGGAATTAGAACACCTTCAAAAAAAATATAGAACCAAAGAAGATCTATTACACTAAAAACCAAAACCAAAAGAATTTCTATACTCAAAAAACAAGCAAAATAAATCCGTACATTATCTTGAATTGAATCCCAGCAAGCTAGAATACAAATAGGAAACAAAAGAGTAGTCAACAAAATAAAAAAAATAGAAATTCCATCAACACCTAGAAACAAATACCAATTGCTAAGCGGCAACCAAGATATTTCTATTATATATTGAAATTTAGCCATAGATTGGTTAAAAGTCAACCATATAAAAAGACTAATAATAAAACTCAAACAACTAGAAAACAAAGCAGAAAAACGAATCAATGCTCGGGAAGGAGCTATAAGAACTATTACAAATCCCAAAGCTAGGATAGATAGAATTGAAATTATCATTGTACTCTTGGTCGGATTTGAACCGACATACCCATAAGGCAAAAGATTTTGAGTCTTCCGTGTCTACCAATTCCACCACAAGAGCTTCTATATTTTTATGGGTAAGAACGGATTTGAACCGCTAACCTTGTCGTTGTAAGCGACACACTCTACCAATTGAGTTACTCACCCGAGAATCTTCATAAAGAACCCCACCAGTAAATACTGATAAACAAACATAGCCAAACAACATCTACAAAATGCCAATACCAGGCAGCGGCTTCAAAACCAAAATGATGTTGTCGAGAAAAATGATTTCGCGCAAGTCGAAAAGTACAAACTGTTAGAAAGAGAGTTCCCACCATAACATGAAATCCATGAAATCCTGTAGCAATATAGAATGTAGTACCATAAATACCATCTGAAATTGAAAAAGGTGCTGTTTGATACTCTATTACTTGAAAAGATGTGAAAATCACAGCTAGAAGTACAGTAGCTACAAGTCCTTTAAAAGCAGAACTTTTCCGTCCACTTACAATTGCATGATGAGCCCAAGTAACTGTAAAACCTGAAGTCAACAAGATTATTGTATTGAGCAAAGGAATCTCCCAAGGATTAATTACTGAAATAGATTGAGGAGGCCAAACTCCGCCAATTTGAACTACTGGACACATACTTGAATGAAAAAAGGCCCAAAAAAAAGCTGAAAAGAAAATAATTTCAGAAAAAATAAAAATAAGTATACCCTGTCTAAGACCTTTCTGAACCCTACTTGTATGTTGTCCCTCAAAAGTTCCTTCTCGAACAATATCACGCCACCATAGAGAAGCAACAAGAATAACAAGAGCCAAACCAAATATCAACAAGTTAAATCCAATGCTATAGTTATGAAGCCAAAGTGCTGCTCCAAACAACATAAAAAAAGCTGAAAGAGCAGCTGCAAAAGGCCAAGGGCTAGGATCTACCAAATGATAAGGATGTGATTCATTGTAAATAATACCCTTATTCGCAGTATTATCCTTCAAATCAATTTTATAAGTACTCATAAATTTTAATTAGTATATATATATATTAAGCAGCTTCCAATTTTTGAGCTACCCACTTAATATAATCATTATGATTAACTGCATCCACGACAATAGGTATAAAACCGTGATTAATACCACAGAGTTCGCTACATTGTCCGTAAAAAGTACCCTCTCGTACAATATATATCGCAATTTGATTCAGACGTCCAGGACAACAATCTATTTTGATCCCCAAAGATGGTACTGCCCAAGAATGTAGAACATCGGCAGAAGAGGCCAACAAACGAACATGAGTATCTGTTGGCAAAACTAGTCTACGATCGACCTCCAAAAGGCGCAAGCCCCCCAAGAATAGATCATCCTCAGCCAATATATAAGAATCAAAATTTAGTTCTCCTTCTTTATAATCTGAATACTCATAAGACCAATACCATTGATGCCCAATTGCTTTTACAGTAACTGTTGGCGTAACAATTTCTTCAAAGCAATAAAGAAGAGCAAAAGAAGGGATAGCAATAAGAATCAAAATAACAATAGGAAGAATTGTCCAAACAATTTCCAAAGAAGCACAGTGAGTAAAACGACTTGGAACGGGATGAATTTTACTATTAAACAAAGTAATAATTCTATACAACAACCAGAAAACCAAAGTTCCTATTACAGTTAGAAAAAATATTACAAAATTATGAAAATTAATAATACCTACTATAAGAGGAGTAGCAGGATCTTGAAAACCTATTTGCCAACTTGTGGCAACATCTATATATCCTATAATCATCTTTTAAAAAATTATAAAGAGTAAAAAAAAAATATAATATTAAATATTAAATACATCCTGTAGGAATCGAACCTACCCCTTGTGGCTTAGAAGGCCAATGCTCTTCCAACTAAGCTAAGGATGTATCTCGGATAAGGTAGGATTCGAACCCACGGTATTAAAAATACTCCAGTTTTCAAGACTGGCACCTTAAACCTCTCGGTCACTTATCCGTTGGAATTCTTAGACTCGACCACAAAGAAGGCTTAGATAGTCCACTAAGATAAATACGAATCTTAAGAGAACCCAATTTTTCAAAATGCAAGTAAAAAAGACGAACCTCACGATTTAGGAAAAGATCTTGAATATTAGCTTCTAGAGAACTATGATTATCCTGGATCTTACCAAGATCCCAAGGTAGAAAATTGTTAACCCAATTTTGTAGGAATCGGTATATTGAAGATTTACGCAATGTCAATTTGTAACCATCCACAACTCCTTTTCGACCTAGCAAAGAAATAGAAACATAAGCTTGAGACAATCCTAGAACTTTCAATAGTATCAAACTATCTATTTCACCCTCTGGGTATTCCAATTCAATTCTATCCAAAAAAGCTACTTCATGGGGATTACGACATAGAGATTGAAGACAAATATCTTGACGAACAATCTTATTATAATGATTATATAGAAGATTCATTACACCAATGATGGAGTCAAACTGACCAATTTAGCCCACCTTTTTTTACGAATTTCATAAGGAAGTACAAATTTAAATCTGGTACCTAGAATTTTTTCGTTAGATGTTAGCAAAATAGCCCCATTATGTTGAAAACGTAGACTGGTTCCATCTTTACGAGCTAGTGGTCTAGTAGTTATCAAAATCAAAGCTTTATAAAGATCCCCTCGTTTAAGTTGAGCCTTATCAGCTCTTGCTTTTATTTTTTTCAGTTTACGTAGTGAAAGTAGTACAATAGTACCTGGTTGGGGATTAGAATTAACTCGGATACAACGACCAAGTTTAGCACCATAATTATCCAAGATAGACAAACGAGTTCGGAGCTGAATCATAACTTTATTTATAATTATTTATAATTAATGAAGATGAATACCATCATGTAGATAAATACACGTCAAAATGGTAAATACATATGCTTGAATAACAGCTACTCCCAACTCAAGTCCTACTAGAAGAACCAAAGCCAATAGAGGGATCAAATGCAAAACTAGCAAAATTCCACCAGCTCCTATTATTGCCCACGCAAAACCTCCAATAACTTTAAGCAAGGTATGTCCTGCTATTATATTAGCAAAAAGCCTAACAGACAAAGAAATTGGTTTGAAGACATAAGATACCGCCTCAATAGGAACCAGCAACAAAGCCAAACCTAGATTTGTACCTTGTGGAAGAAAAGAAGACAATATATGCAAACCATGTTTGCTGATACAAATTATATTAACAGCACCAAACACTGTAAGAGCCAAAGTTAGGGTGATGATAAGATGACTAGTACCTGTAAAACTGTAAGGTACCAAGCCAGCAACATTGGACACTAGGATAAAAGTAAACAAACTAAAGACAAAGGGGAAATAAATCAATCCGCTACGTCCCAAGTTATCTTCTACTATACCACTAATGATACTAAATAGACCTTCCAAACCCAATTGCCAACGAGTTGGAACCAAATAAGGTTTAGTACCTACAAGGAGATGCAAAAGAAAAAAACTTCCTAGACCAACTACAGACAAAACTGCTGCGTTAGTTACACTAAAATCTAGTGGTCCTGTAGGAAAGGTTAGCAAAGGAATAATTTGAAATTGTTCAAGAGGGGAATAAATTATTTTCATAATTTTTTATTTTTATTTTTTATGCTACGGTTTTAAATTTCGCTCTCTTTATTATAATTTTTTTATTAACCTCGAAGAAGTCCACTAGTTTCCAATTTAATACTACCTCGAAGTCGATAATAAACCAATACAATAGCCAAACCAATAGCTGCTTCAGAAGCAGCCAAAGTTAGAACAAAAAGTGCAAATATTTGGCCTACAATATCATCAAGGTAAACTGAAAAAGCGATAAAATTAAGATCAATAGA
>PIVJ01000106.1 GCA_003353955.1 Bacteroidota bacterium
TAAAAGTCCATTGCTCTACCAACTGAGCTATATGCCCTTTAGGCCTAAGTCGACTTGAACGACTGACTTTACGCTTATCAGGCGTACACTCTAACCGCTGAGTTATAGGCCTATTTACTCTTTATTAAAAAAAAAAAATCTTCTTTATTTTTAGGTGATGAACGGATTTGAACCGTTGTTTTAGGATTTGCAATCCTATGCACAACCACTATGCCACATCACCCCGAAAATCGTATGTTTACCTTACTTTTCCGGGCACTTAAAATGCACAATTTCTTTTTTAGGTTCAAATTTTTCTCCCCGTGATAGGGTAATATAAATTATATAAAAGAAAAAGACACCAGTAAGAGCAGATAGAATAGAACCATAAGAGGATACGGCATTCCAACCTGCAAAAGAGTCTGGATAATCAGGAATTCGTCGAGGTATCCCTGCCAAACCTAGAAAATGCATAGGGAAGAATGTCAGATTTACCCCCACAAATAGCAACCAAAAATGAATCTGACCTAGTACTTCTGGATAACGCAATCCGGTTATTTTACCAAACCAATGGTAGAAACCTGCAAATAGCGCAAAAATAGCTCCCATAGAAAGAACATAATGGAAATGCCCAACAATATAATAAGTATCATGAATAGCAACATCTAGACCTGAATTAGCTATCAGAACTCCGGTCAATCCACCACATGTAAAAAGAAATAGGAAGCCTAGTGCAAAAAGTATAGGAGTTTCCATTTTAAGACTTCCTCCCCATAGAGTAGCAAGCCAACTAAAGACTTTGATACCAGTAGGCACCGCAATCATTATAGTAGCAGCTGAAAAATAAGCTCTAGTATCCACATCTATACCTACTGTAAATATATGGTGAGCCCATACAATTGCACCCAAAAAACCAATAGCAAGTATAGCATATACTATACCCAGATACCCAAAAACTGGTCTTCCAGCATGATGAGCAAGAACTATACTTACAATACCGAATCCAGGCAAAATAATAATATAAACTTCAGGGTGACCAAAGAACCAAAACAAATGTTGAAATAGAACAGGATCACCTCCTCCAGCAGGATCAAAGAAAGTTGTATTAAAGTTTCGATCTGTCAACAATATTGTAATACCACCAGCCAAAACAGGCAAAACAAGAATAAGAACGAACGCTGTAACAAAAATTGCCCACACATATAGAGGAAGTCGATGGAAATCTATTCCTGGTGCGCGTATATTAATAATAGTTGTTATAAAATTAATTGCTCCTAGAAGAGAAGAAACTCCTGCAAGGTGCAAACTAAAAATAGCTAGATCAACAGATGGACCCGAATGATATTGAATAGAACTTAGTGGAGGGTAAACCGTCCAACCAGTTCCTGCTCCTCCTTCTACCAAAGCTGAAACCAACAGCAAAAGAAGAGAAGGAGGAAGAAGCCAAAAACTAATATTATTTATTCGAGGGAAAGCTATATCTGGAGCCCCAATCAGCAATGGCACAAACCAATTACCCAACCCTCCAATAAGAATAGGTATTACTACAAAAAAGACTATGATAAAAGCATGACCTGTAATAAGTACATTAAATAGTTGATGATTTCCTCCCAAAATCTGATTACCTGGGTTAGCCAATTCTATTCTAACAATTACCGATATAGCTGTACCAAGAACAGATGAGAATCCTCCAAGGATCAAATAGAGTGTTCCGATATCCTTATGGTTAGTAGAAAACAACCAACGGGAACACCATATGTATATTGAATTATTATTTTGTAGACTTCCGGACATAGTTAAAATAAAGAAAAATATCTTTTTTAATTTTTTTGAGTAAGCACTCGTTCAAAGAAACTTTTTTCAAGATAGCCTGACAAAGGAATACCAAAAGCCAACAAGAAAAAATATATAAAAGTACTTACTTGACCTATAAAAACATAAGGGATATCTACTGGTATTTGGCCAATCCAGCCCAAAAAAAGGAAATTAGTCAACCAAATCCAGAATCCTATTTTATAAATAGGTCTAAAGTTTGCACTTCTAGTATACGATAGATTTGTAAAAGGAATTACTATAAAAATTAGCAGTGCCCCACCTATAGCAACAACACCTCCTAGTTTATCAGGGATAGAACGTAGAATAGCGTAAAAAGGCAAAAAATACCACTCAGGTACAATATGTGCTGGAGTTACTATAGGGTCAGCTGGAATATAGTTGTCAGGGTGACCTATAGTATTAGGCCAAAAAAATACAAAAAAAGCAAGAGCAGCTAGAAGAATTAGGAAAGATAGTAGGTCTTTCACATAAAAATATGGATAGAAAGAAATGTTGCTTGCTTTATCTGTTCCTAGAGGGTTCCCTGATCCATTTTCATGAAGAAGAGCCAAATGAACCAAAACAAGAGCCACGATTGCAAATGGTAGCAAATAATGCAAACTAAAAAATCTATTCAAAGTGGCATTATCCACAGAAAAACCACCCCACAACCAATCAACAATACTTCTACCTACCAAAGGAATTGCTGAAGCTAGATTTGTAATAACTGTAGCCCCCCAAAAACTTATTTGACCCCAAGGTAGAACATAACCTAGAAAAGCTGTACCTATTATTAGAATAAAAATAATAACTCCAGAGATCCAAAGAAGTTCACGTGGAGGTAGGTACGAACCATAGTAAAGTCCTCGAAAAATATGACTGTATACAACAATAAAAAAAAACGAAGCCCCATTAGCATGAATATACCGAATCAACCATCCATATTGTACATCACGTATAATATGTTCGATGCTAGAAAATGCATAAGTAATATGGGGTGTATAATGTATAGCTAGAAAAATACCCGTAATAAGTTGAATAGTTAGACATATCCCTGCAGTTGATCCAAAACTCCAAGCATAGTTTAGACTAGTTGGTGTTGGATAATTGATGATATGAGAGTCTAGTACACTAAGAAGTGAGTGAGAATTCCAACGATTAGACATAGGATTAGACATAAAGTAAATATAAAAATTTCTTTATAGACTTTTTTTTTCTATTTAGTGATTTGGATTTTATTCAAAAATAATTGTAGAACTTAGATCTTTAAATTTCTCTAGTTTTTACTATTCTTAAAAGAAATCTCAAAATTATAAAAAAACGTGAGTATAAAATAGATTGTTTGACTTAAACTTTTCTTTAAGTTAAACTCGGTAATATCTTACAAGATGATTAGGATCTGCTTGAAAAGGATAGACAACTCTATCTGTTATAGGTTGATTTACTACTACAATACGTAGGCTTTGAGTGTCCAAATCAACCCATTCTGGAATAAATTTAGTTTTTCTGAAATAACTAGACCATTCACTTCTATTTTTCAATTTTCGCCATAGAGGTTTTATTTTATGACGAAGGTGTGACTGCAATTTTGCATCAAGTTCTACAATATCTCCTCGTTGCAATCTTTTGGAATTATATACTTTTTTACCATTTACGGTTACATATCCGTGATTAATCCACTGACGACCCTGACTTACAGTATCAAAAAGATTACATCGGTAAAGAAGAACATCCAAACGGAGCTCATGTTTTTTCACAAATTCTTGCCAACTTGAAGATTTCCGAGCAATTTTTTTAACTTTAAAATCTTGAATATTGCCGTAAAAGCTTTTCCAACTTTGACGCAAATTTCGATGAAGTTGAAAATGATATCTCAGATAGAGGGCTGAATATTTTCTTAGTAGTGTAAGATTCAAATCTCTAAAAAAAGGTAGAATAGGTTTTCGCCGAAGTCTTCGAATAATTATACTACTTTTCCATTTTTTTTTAGAAAATTTCTTATGATTCTCACGAATAATTTCCCAAGGATCTGTACGTATACGCAAACAGCGTTTATATCTAGGTTCAATTTTTGTGGGCAACATTTTTAAACCTTTTTTTTCTTTTATTTCTTATAGTGCTTATTTTTAGGCGTTGTTTATTTATGTATTGTTTCAATACAAATTTTTTTCTACACCTCAAAACAGCTTCCCAAAATTTAATATACCAATGTCCTCCCCCCAATCCATTAAAAGAGAGAGGAATGGGATAATCAATTGAATCCAATTCAGAAGATCCAAAGCATAGAGTAGGGGTTTTTGTGATCAAAGCTTCATGGAGTGCTATTGGGTGCTCATGAGGATTATAAATAAAAAGAACACCTTTATTAAAGCGAGGTGAAAAAATTATATTTTTTTTTGCTCTTGACAACAAACCTGGAGCCCAAGATTCCAAAAATATTATATTATAGCTTGAAAAAAGTTGATGGCATTTTTTAGAGATTCCAATAGGGCAACCTACGATAATAATGGGGTTCCAAAGAATTCTTATACTACGTTTCAACCAGAGAACACTTTTTTCCATATTATAGAGAGAAAAATTATTACGAAAGCCCCAAGTAAAAGCATGAGAATATGTGTGCTTTTTTGTTTTAAGTTCCCCAATATGTGCTTGAATACGTATCAAATCTTCCAAAAGTGTACGATGAAAAATTTTTCTAGTTCGCATTATAAATTATGATTTAGTAACTTGTTTTCTTCTAATTTTTTCTCCAACTCTTACAATACCCTTACCTTTATAAGGCTCTGGAGGTCGAAACCCTTGAATGGTAGAAATAAATTGTCCAAGTTTTTCCGGATTAGAACCTTCTACAAGAAAATGAGAAGGCTTCAACATATTAATATTAATGCCTTGAGGGATCTTCATAACGACATTGTGATTAAAACCTAGTTTAAAATGAAGAGAATTATTCTGCAATTCACAACGATATCCAGTACCAATCAATATAATTTCAATACCAAAACCTCTTGAGACACCTTGGATAATATTATAAATAGTACTTTTTATTGTTTTCTCAAGATTATCATTACCTACCATCTTCAAATAAAGTTTGTTAGAGTTAACTTTAACTTTACAACAAAAGGGTAGCTTCAATTTTTCTTTGCCTTTAGGCCCATTAAATTGTATAAAAGCTCCCTTTTGAAAAACTTTAACTTTAGGAGGCAAAAAAATAATTTTGTTTTCTAGTTGCAACATTTTAAAAAATAATACAAAGAATCTCCCCACCAATGCCTAGTTCACAGGCTTGATAGCTTGTTAGCAACCCTTGAGAAGTTGACACTACAATAGTAGCTATATTTTGACATTGAAGTTGTTTTATTTCTTTAACTTTAAGATAAAAACGACGACTAGATTTAGAAATAATTCGAATTTCTTGAATTGCATTTTTACCTTGGAAATATTTAAAATCAACTTTAAGTTCCTTAGAGGATTTATGTTTATAACGAGTAATATATCCCTCTTCCCATATAATTTTAACCAAAGAGTTATTAAGTTTAGTTGCAGGCAATATTACACTTGGATGTTGAGCTGTAAGGGCATTTTGAACTCGTGCTAGATTATTTGCAAGATTCATATGTCCAGTAGTGGATTCGAACCACTAACTTTAAGATTTAAATCTTTGATTAAGTCAACCAATATATCTGAACCTAATGAGATTGAAAAAATCTGATCTAAGCCGCCGTGTGCGGAATTTTACTATTAATTTTGGACCTCAACACCCTGCAGCCCATGGTGTATTGCGTTTGGTCCTTTCTCTCAATGGAGAAGTTGTGGAACGTGCAGATCCTCATATCGGGCTTCTTCATCGAGGTACTGAAAAACTTATTGAATATAAAACATACTTGCAAGCACTACCTTATTTTGATCGATTGGATTATGTTTCTATAATATGTCAAGAGCATACCTATTCCTTGGCTGTAGAGCGACTTTTGGGGTGTAAAATCCCTAAAAGAGGTCTTTATATTCGAGTTATATTTGCAGAACTTACTCGACTGTTGAACCATTTGTTGGCAGTTGGGTGTCATGCTATAGATGTTGGGGCTATAACACCTTTTCTTTGGGGATTCGAAGAAAGGGAAAAATTGATAGAGTTTTATGAGCGTGTTTGTGGTGCAAGAATACATGCAGCTTATATTCGACCTGGGGGTGTTTCTCAAGATGTTCCTCTAGGCTTGCTTGATGATATTTATATTTTTTGTAACCAATTTAGTACTCGATTGGATGAAATAGAGGAAATACTTACTAGTAATAGAATTTGGAAACAACGATTGGTAAATATTGGTAAAGTTAGCGCATCTGAGGCTATAAATTGGGGTTTTAGTGGTGTGATACTGCGAGGTTCCGGTATTCCATGGGATCTTCGACAAAATCAACCTTATGATATTTATCCATCATTGAATTTTGATATTCCTACAGGAAGTCATGGTGATTGTTATGATCGTTATCTTATTCGTATAGAAGAGATAAGACAATCTCTAAATATTGTTCTACAATGCCTCAATAAAATACCTAGCGGTCTTGTAAAAACAGAGGATCAAAAAGTTAGTTCCCCTAGTCGAAAAGAACTAAAAACTTCTATAGAAGCATTGATTCATCACTTCAAATATTACACCGAAGGACCTTATGTTCCTGCGGGTGAAACTTATACAGCAACAGAAGCACCTAAAGGAGAATTTGGGGTTTATCTAGTTTCTAATGGTGGTATTCATCCTTATAGATGTAAAATTAAAGCACCAGGATTTGGCCATTTGCAAGCTCTAAATGCGATATGTCGTGGACATATAGTAGCTGATGTTGTTACCATTATTGGAACACAAGATATTGTATTTGGAGAAGTCGATAGATAATATGAGAAAGTCTTCATCTTCACCACAAACTCGATGGGGTTTGACAATTT
>PIVJ01000107.1 GCA_003353955.1 Bacteroidota bacterium
AAAAACATAAATTATAGCTGGTCAACAATAGTTGAAAAAATGAGGAGCATGCAAAGTTCCCTGGTATCAGTTAACAATGACAAGAATGAAAAAATATATATTAAACTATGCACCAGGCCGACTAAAGAGCAAAAAGATATTTTTGATGCACTTGGTTTTAAACACAGGCCATTTGTCAGAAAAACAAAAGTAGTGCCCCAAATGTAAAAACATAAATTGATTTTCGCTGTTACAGAGGATGTTACAGGTGCGTGTTTGCAAGTTGGGTTAAATGTTGCCCAACTATCGGCTATCCACAGCTGTATTGTGTATATAATAGTAAAGATACATTTTTTAATAATGGAGATTTTAAAACCTAATTAAGCTGTTGTACATTTAGGCTAAATTTAGTTTTCAATTTCAAATTTGGCACAAAAAGAAAAAGCCCTCAAAAGGGCTTAATCGAACTCAAAGATGCTTTGAAAACTACTAAATCTTAATTTTATAGGATTGTGCAACGACTACGCGTGTTGTAGCTAGTGCTATTTTTTAAATACTATATTTATTAACTCCTCTATTACAGAAGCTGCTTTTAGACTCTTAGGACGATATTTACCAGGATGTCCACATTTGTTTCTTGTATCAAGGCAATCCTCCAACGAATCTTTCTCACCCTTGTCAACTTCACCTAATTCCTGAGCAGCTATTAATAAAAGAGAATCCTTTATATATGCAAAATCTTCAATCTTTTTAACCTCTTTAGCTTTTAGACTATGTGTCTTAAGTGCGTTGTTTAAACTTACTGTACCATGTTTATAACATTTGTTTCGTAAATTAAGGATTGCGGCATTCCATGCGAATATAATACCTGCCCTCAGAGAGCCAGCTGTCATGCAGGTGAGAGCTTCTTTCAAATAATCTCTTTCATTCTTATCTTTTATGCCAATTATTGTCTGTTCGAGGTATTCTCTATTAATAGGGTGTTCTAATTCATGATGTAATACAATTCTATCCAGAGGACTAAATGGTTTATCCTTTATACTACGATTCGATAATTTCGTATAAAACACGAGAGAATAAAGTGAATTCATTTTCAATTCAGACAATGAATATTGCAAAGGTCTACCTAATTGATTTAAATGGATAATATATGAATATTTAAGAGTTTTAAAAGTGACTTTCTTTTTGATACCTAAATTAGTCACTTGATTAACTAGTATTTTTCCAACAGTAGTATTTCCATACCTTTTTCCTGTTGTGCGACTCTCAAAAACAAAGGATTTAGGTGTCTCTTCTTTTAAGTGCTTGGCATAAATCTTTTCTACAAACTTTGATAACACAGCCTCCCTTTTAACTCGCCCTTTATTATCCCTAATCTTAATGACAGACCTATTGGTGTCAATATCCGACAATCTTAAATTTTTTGTCTCACTTAATTCGAGGCCTGCTGAATATGCAATGGAAATCAACAGCTTATGCTTAATATACTTTGTATTTTCAATTATTTGAACTACTTCATCTAGAGTTAAGATATCTGGATTACTTCTTTCTCTATCAGGTTTTTCAATTGAATAAAAGTTGAGATTCTTATTCCATATTGTATTGAACAAATATCTAAAGGAATGAAAAGCTTGATTTATAGATGACGGAGCTATATTTAATCTTTTATGCAGGTGAGTTAAAAACTCTTCAACTTCTTTTTGACCTAGTGTGTCAATAGGTTTTTCTTCAAAAAAGTCAGCAAGTTTGATTACCCAATCAGTATATATTTTGACTGTTCTTAAAGAGTAATCCCCTTTAGTTAAAGCCTTTCTAAGTAATTCTGCTGCTTGAAGTCCATTCATATCTTGTTTTTTTGTATAATCCTTAATTTAACCACTATAGCCCGCATTACATATAGCTTTTGTGTGTGCCCAGCATGAGCAACGCACACCCATTCGCAAGCATTTTTCTTCAAATGAGCACTAACTACTGGCTATCCACAGCTGTATTGTGTATGTAACAGTAAAAATACATTTTTAAATAATGGAAATCATAAAACTTTATTAAACTGTTGTGCATTTAGGCTAAATTTAGTTTTCAATTGCAAATACTTGATTTGCTATTCATACTTCTTCTCTGAAATAGCAACGTATTCAATGCCTCCGGATTTATCATCCGCACCAGGAGTAATGTGAAAAACAGCTTCATCGTAAAATTTGTGAGTTTACGTTTTTCTTCTTTTATCCGGAAACAATAAGCATTGCCATCTTCATAAAATCGCCTGTAAGAGTTGAATCTCCATTTTTGGTTTACAGATAAAATAAAAAGGTGGCTGCAATGAAACCACCTTTTTATTCAAACATTGAAGAATAAATTTATTCCTTGGGTTTCATAATTACCTCAACTTTATTAGCCTTGCTAAATAATTTATTCGCAATTTCCTTTAGGCTCTCCACTGTGAAACTTTCCAGAATATCATTAAAGTTTTCTTCACTAACAATATTCTCGTAATCGTAATAATAAGCCCTTACAACAATTTGCCAAAATCGGTTTTGACGCAAATTCTCTGCCCTGACTTTGAGTAAGTTTTCGCGTGCCTTATCCAAATCTATCTGTGTTGGGCCATCTTTAATAAATTTATCAATTTCCAGGTAGATAAGAGTAGCCAAGTAATCTGCTTTTTCAGGGGCACAATCAAATTGCATTCTCAGACTGAATTTTTCTTCAGGATAATGTAATTTTCGAGTCCCAACTCTAACACCATAAGTTCCACCTTCTTCTTCACGGATGGTTTCGGTATATCGGAGATTAAGGATATGTCGAAACAAACTCAGCGCAATTTTATTTTCATGACTATATTTAAAGCTGTCATTATAGTTGATGAACACACTGGACTTTTCATTTTCCATTTCCTTTTCAAATGGTCTTTTAACGAATCCCTTTGGAGAATAAATATGATTATTCACCCAGGTTTCCTTTCTGTCTATATCTGTCAATCCACCCAGGTATTTTTCAATCAATGGCTTTACTTCTTCAGCATCAATATTACCGGTGAATATAAAGGTGAAATCACTGGCATCTTTAAAGCGGTCCAGATAAATTCTCTTAATTCTCTCAAACTTTACACTTTTAATGTATTCCTTATCCATGGGTTTGACACGAGGGTGATGGTTTGCCATGATTAAGGAAACACTATCGCCGAATACCTGATTCGGGTTTTTACTCCTGTTTTCAACAAAAGAAGCAAGTCTTAAATTGTATGCATTGTGCGCTTGCTCATCAAATCGAGGGTTTTCAAAATATAAATATATTAATTGTAACATGGTTTCAAAATCCTGGGGTGAGGCATTACCACTAAATTCTTCAGTTTCACTTGCCAAAAATGGATTAACACTAACTACCTTTCCAGCCAGCATTTTTTGTAAACCAATATTATCAAATTCACCAACACCGTACATGCCAATGAAATCTCCGAGCATACTGGAAGAAGCTAAGTCTTCTTCACTCATTAACGAATATCCGCCTTCACTAAAGGCATTCAATAATATTTCGTCTTGTTTAAAATCCGTCTTTTTGATAATCACTTTCACCCCATTAGCTAGGATCCACTCAGTAATACCCAGGGCTTCCACTTCTTTACTGCTAACTACCGGAGAACCCTTTGGTTCTTTTTCTACCAATGGTTTATCAGATACCTCATCTTTATAAGGCTCAAGTTCCATGTTAGCAACCTCATCAACAATTGCGAGAGCTTGTTCCGCTGTAGGAAGGGTACTTCCTTCTAATTCCGGACCTTGTAAGGTTAATATCATATTCTTTTTGCTGATCCACTTTTCCGGAAGTGAATTTAGTTCTGCCAACGCAATACTCGGCAAAAGGCCTTGTGCAAATTGAAATTCAATCTCAATACCAGGCATGGGCTCATTATCCATATAATGCGCCTTAAACTCACGAATAAAACGATCATTATTGCGTTTATCTTTTTCTTTAAAAGCTTTTTCTAATGATCTCAGTAGATTTAATTTAGCACGATCCAATTCACCAGCGGTGAAACCAAATCTTCGGATCCGCTCATTTTCCATTAAAATAGTTGTTAACGCTTTCTCAATACCATTGTTTTGTACGAGTGCCAATGAAGTGTAAGCATCCTTTGTAGCGGTATAGCTACCATAAAATGTTTGTGCAAAAATATAAGGAGGATTGCCTTTTTGTACGATTTCATTAAATCGCTCGTTCATCATTTTACCGTATAACTGCTGTATCAAACTATTGCGATAATAGCCAACATTTTTATCTTCTTTTTTTACATTATCGTGTTTATAATAAAGCCAGATCATCGATTGCTGAGCCTCAGGATCGGTAGCAATGGCTACGATAGGTTCATCATTATCAGGTACCTCATAATAGAGTCTTTCTTTGGGGTTTTCAACGGCAGGAATTCTTGAGAAGAGTTCAATTACTTTTTGCTCCATGGCTGCTGCATCAAAATCTCCAATGATGGCGATTGCCTGCAAATCTGTCCGGTACCAATCATGATAAAAACGCCTGATTACATCATAATCGAAGTTTTCAATAACATCCAAATCGCCAAGAACATCACGTGTGGCATACTTCGAACCTTTGTATATAAACGGGCGTAAAATATTATCAATTCTAGAGTTGGCATTATTTCTTGTTCGCAATTCTTCTTTTATAACGCCTCTCTCAGCGTCAATTTCTTCATCCGTAAGTAATAAATAATTTGACCAATCATGTAAAACCAATAAACAAGAATCCATTAAACCTTGATTGGTGGTAGGAATACTCGACAAATTATAAACGGTTTCGTCGATACTTGTGTAGGCACCGATGTTTCGTCCAATAGCAATTCCATATTGCTCCAGATAATTAATAATTCCTTTACCCTCAAAATGCTGAGTTCCATTAAAAGCCATATGCTCCAAAAAGTGAGCTAAGCCATTCTGATCATCCTCCTCCATAACTGCACCTACATTTTGCATGATATAAAAACTAGCGCGATCTTTTGGCTCCTCGTTATGCATAATATAATAAGTCATTCCGTTATCAAGCACACCGTACTTTACATTGGGATCAATGGGTACAGGCTGTTTTAAGAATTCAGCCGGTTGTGCGAGCATTAATACCGGTAAAAATAAGAATGCACCTAAATTAAATAGTTTTCTTTTGATTTTCATCTTATAAATTTTAAATTAAAAATAAATGGGAAGAATTGATTAGTTATAAAAAATAACCTAGGGCGAAATTATGAATAAATCCTTTATTAACAACTTTTCGTCCTGTGATTATTTGTATTTAACAATAATTAACAACTGACAGATTGATTTTGCTGTTTCCTTTGTCTCATTTCAATTAGCCGGTGTAAGTATTTGCACGAAAAAGATACAAAAAACTATAAATAGAATTTCGATATTCAAAGTCAGCCCAAGTTCGACGTATAACAAAGTTACTAATAGAAACTTTAGAGCTCAGGGTAAACTCAGATGATTCTCTGAACTATTTGAAGGTATTCATCTAAGTTTTCACTTCTCGAAATAATTTTGAACACCTCATCTCTATTTTTAAAAAGATGAGAGAAATAATGCCAATAGCCTTTCATTCTTCCAAGTAATTCACTTTTTTCACGGAATTCAATTTCCAACACATTGAATAATTCATCATGGAAATCTGAGAATCGTTGCATCCTAAAATTTGATTTTGTATGAATGCCTTTAATATTCTCAGCCAAAAAAGGGTCTTTAAGTAATCCCCTGCCGATCATAATCCGCGAAACCGAAGGAAACATTTTCTTGATTTTGAGATATTCATCAACGGTATTAATATCACCATTATAAACGATTTCATTTTTCGACAAACGTAGAAACTCTTCAAAATAACTCAACATCACTTCTCCCCTATAGCTTTGCTCACCGGTACGTGGATGCAAAATAATTTCCTTTATAGGATACTGATTATAAATTTCCAGCAGCTTAAAGTATTCATCAGCTTCTTCCAATCCCAAGCGTGTTTTAATGGAAAACTTAATTTCATTATTATTGAAAACCTCATCTAAGAAGAAAATGATTTCATCGGGATATTTTAACATGCCACATCCTCTCCCCCTTCTAATAACCCTCTTTACCGGGCAACCTAAATTCCAGTTTATTTCTTCATACCCCCTATCCTTAATCCAATTCACTAAATGCCTGAAGTCTATAATATTTCTTCCCATAAATTGGGGGATGGTTTTCATTTGCTGCTTGGCAGCAATGGGTATATCCCATGACCTTCGTCTCTCATTTGCTTCATGATGTGTTAGCGATACGAAAGGAGCAACAGCAGCATCAATCCCATTAAAATGCTTAGCAAAAACATTTCTGAATTCAATCTCAGTGCTTCCCTCCAAAGGAGCCAGGTATATAAATGGCTTATTATTCACAGTGCAAAAATAACAATTCAATAACCAATAATTTGATTAAATCAGTGAGACTTTGATGTTGTGAAACAAAATTAATTAGGCAAAGTGATATTCCCCGCCTCTTGGGGCGAAGTAAAATAGAATCCATCATGATAGCCCGTCCGCTTGCGGTAATGCCATTTAATTAGGAAAATATATTTTTTAGTTTAAATCGAAGATATAGCTTTTTAGCCTGAATAATTCACAAACCCAAATTTACACCAAAAATACGATAGTAAGCCAAGGCTAAGAGCCTTGGCTTTGGTCATTTTTCTATTACTGCCTGATTTGGTGTCTTTTATCAAA
>PIVJ01000108.1 GCA_003353955.1 Bacteroidota bacterium
TTCGAACTTTATGGTTCGGCTACAATGTCTTTAGAAGGCGAAGATGTCATTATTGATCTGGGAGATACAGACGTTCCTGGTATTACGATAAAAGATGGAACATTAAAACATATACATATTGCCATAACAGAAAGCTTTTCTTTAAAGGGATTAGCTGTAGATGCGAATCCAATAGGCATGAAATGGGACGGTGAGCTGAATTATGTCCTTTACGGAGATGTATTACTAAGCATTGATGGTGAATTTATTGAAGCCGATATTGGAACATCAGGTGATCCCGGAATTAAGATCCATAATGGAGTACTGAAACACATCAACATGGGGATTACAGCCAATTTTGATTTAAAAGCTTTGTCATTCTCTCCCAATGGTTTAACTTTCAAATGGAATAAATTGGGAGATTATTTTGAAATGTATGGTGAGGCAACTACTACTTTTGGAGAAGAATCAATTGATGTTGTCATGGGTGACTCCGACGACCCGGGAATAATTGTCGATGGTGGCAGCGTTAAACACATCAACTTGGGGATTACAGCCGATTTTACATTAAATGGACTTGGATTTTCTCCTGATGCATTAACATTTGAATGGGATCATGACAAATCCCGCTTCGAACTTTATGGTTCGGCTACAATGTCTTTAGAAGGCGAAGATGTCATTATTGATCTGGGAGATACAGACGATCCTGGTATTGCGATAAGAGATGGAACATTAAAACATATAAATATTGCCATAACAGAGAGCTTTTCTTTAAAGGGATTAACTGTAGATGCGAATCCAATAGGCATGGAATGGGACGGTGGGAAGAATTATATCCTTTACGGAGATATACTACTAAGCATTGGTGGTGAATCTATTGAAGCCGACATTGGAACATCAGGTGATCCGGGAATTATTATCAAAAATGGAGATCTGGAATCTTTTGCAGCAACAATAAATTCGGATTTTAAATTAGGCACTCTTGAAGTTGAGGTACAAGAAACATCCGTTGAAATGACCGGAAGCAAGTTTCATCTAACAGGTATCTTAAAAGCTACAGAGCTTTGGTCTGTTGAGATTGATCTTGGACAGAATGGAGGCTTAGGACTTGAAATTGATGTAAGTGGTAGTCATAATGCATTTTTACTTGATGATTTTGCCATTGAAGCAGACAATGTAGGATTGGGAGCCATAGATATAAAAGAATTACGGGTTGAATTTCTGAACAATACCATACATGAAGCAGTTGCAAAGGTTTATTTTCCTCCAGGATGGGAAATAGAGGCAGACCTCTTATTTAAAGGAAATCCGGCTAAGTTGGATGATATAGATATTTCTTGGGAAGCAGACAATATAGACGCTGCAATACCAGTTGGTGAAACAGGTATCGAGCTTGTATACCTTGATGGAGAAATTGGAAACTTGACTAATGGAACCATTACTCTTGACGGCAAGCGTATTCACGGAATGTATTTTAATGGATCACTGGGCATGACCTTTGGTGGTCCGTTCTCACTTGCAGGTTACTCCGCTTCATTACTATATAACCTTGATGAAGTAAATGTTACGCACTCCAGATTATATATGAGTGCATCTATGTTGGTAGGAGCATATAAACATTCAGGGAAGTGGCATTCACTTTTGGGAGACGGTAATATTAATGCTGATCTTCGTTGGAACCGATATTATAAAATCAAAGCCTCTGTTAACATCCCTAGCGACCCAATCGTACAAGGAAAATTTAGTGCCAAGGTTACGAGCAGTGGCAACTTCGGTGCATTGGCTGATGTCGCCCTGAAGGTTCCAAAATCTATTCCGGTTATTGGGGGCAAAAGACTTGGCAGTGTAGATGGAGGATTAAGATATATCCACAACAATTTAGGGTCAAGCTATGCTGCAGGATGGGCTTCTTACAAATTCTTTGGTACACATCATGTTGGTGCAAGGTACAATTTTAAATCCAGGAAGGTTTCCGTTATCGGATCGGGTACCATAAGCAACATTGAGACTGAAATAAACAATTTGAAAAGCTCCAGTGAAAACCCATGGGTGAAAAATGTAAAAAGCTTTAAATTGCCTCAGCGAAAGACATCTATGCTTGTTGAACTTGATTTTGGTACTCTTGTGAATGAAGCCTATCTTACAGTTATTGGCCCTGATGGTTTCTATAATTTAAAAGAGATTGATATCACAGAAATTGTCGACACATTAGCTCCTCTGGCTGAACTTGGTGACGATTTTACAACAATAACTAATGATTCAACTGCTACTTTCCTAATCGTAAACCATTTTCCAGATTACGACGACGAACATCATGTACAAACTACATTAAATCCGGGCTCTTATGATGTCCTGATAAGTTATAGGAATACTGAAGGTGTAGATTCTGTTGGAATTAATGTCAACTATTTTCATCCAAATCCTTTTGGTACCATTACATCTGCCGAAAACGGAGATGGAAGTATTGATCTGAATCTTGATTATTGGGCACACGAACCTGATTTGAGTACAATTCACCTTTATGTTAACACAACAGATACCGCTTACAATGGTGAATTATTTGGGGTTGTGGAGTTTGGACTTGCCGATGAAAACGGATATGGTGGTTTGGAAGTAAATTATACTTCAACTCAGATTCCTCATGGAGATAGTATATGCTTTTATTTCTCTATTGAAGGCAGCAACAACGTTCCCTATTTTTCTGTAATAACCGAACCTATTGAATATATTGCACCTTTACACGGTACAATTGAAACCTATGAGAATGATCCAACCACTTACGGATGGAATATTTTCCTTGATTCAAACGGAAACGGGCATTGCGATAAAGACATAACAGGTGTTTATGAAACGGCATGTGTTGCCGATAGCGAAGGAGAATATTATTTCGATAATTTAACCATTGGTAAAGAATACACCTTAAATATTGTGTTACCTAAAGAATATAGTATAACAATAGATTCTCCAAGCCAGTTACCCTATGTGTTTACATTTGATGGAACGCCGCTGGAATTTAACTTTAAAATAGCCGAAAACTAATTAATAGTTAATTCATATAATTAAAGAAGATCGTTATGAAACAAGCATTAGAGAAATCATCATTTCTTGCACAATCAAGGATGATTATTCTTTGAAGCGACTCCATGCGAAAATTATAAAATAAATAAACGTATGAAAATTACACTCACAACATTATTAATTTTAGGAATAACGCAATTATTCACATGCCAGCAAATAGGTGCACAGGATTTAACTCCCCTTAATATTTCAGAAATTCAGGAACATGGACATTACGGATGGGATATTGCCATTGATAACAATATGATGGCTGTGTCTGCACCACATGTCCAAACTGATTTTGGAAAAGGTGCTGGTAAAGTTGATCTGTACAAATACAGCAATAATAACTGGACATTGGTACAGGAAATTACTCCCTTTGGAGGCGAGGTCTTTGAGAATTTTGGATTTTCCGTTGATCTGAGCAACGGGATTCTTGCTGTAGGTGCTATCGGAGACTTTAATAACGGGCCGTTTTCCGGCTGTGTGTATATCTTTGAACCCACTGGCACAATATGGATGCAAACGGCTGTACTTTATCCCAATGATGCACACATAGGTATGAGTTTTGGCTATGATGTGGCTGTCTATGACAGCGTTGTTGCGGTTGGTGCAATATTGGCAAATGGAAATGAAGAAAAGACCGGAGCAGTGTACACTTTTACAAAAAGCGAAGAAGAATGGAGTCAAAGCCAGAAATTGATTGATGTTTCTGGTGCTTCTCATGACAGATTTGGTTGTTCTGTTGCCATTAACAAAAACAAAACAGTGGTAGTAGGAGCCTACCACAATTCAACTCAGGCAGATAAGACAGGTGCAGCTTTTGTATTTGAAGAAGATGCTACAGGTTGGAATTTAGCAGAAACGTTATTGCCAACAATGTTTTCAGAGAATGACATGTTTGGCTACAGTCTTGATATTTACAATAATGAAATTGCCGTTGGAGCTTTTCATGCAAATGGCGCTGAAGAAAACTCAGGTTCAGTATATATTTTCGAAAAAGAAGCAGATACCTGGTCACTGACAGAGACATTAGCTCCTGCTGATGGCAAACGAAATGACTTGTATGGCATATCTGTTGCCCTGGCAGAAGAAAAATTATTGGTAGGAGCTTCCCGTAGAGATATAGCAGGAAGTTATGACATTGGTGTTGTTTATAGTTACGAAAAATCAGCAGCACTATTTGGCACAGGAACAGAACTACATGAACCCGCAGGTAAAGCTTTCAATAATTTTGGTTTGGCATTAGCACTTGATAGCACTCAATTAGTAATTTCATCACGCCTGAGTGATACAGAGGAGGATGACGGTGGTGCCATTTATTACTCAGGAGCTCCATATTTTACAGATATAAAGGATATTGAACTTAAGCAAATAATAAAGTTTAGAGATTATCCCAATCCTACTTTTAAATCTGCAACTATTGAGTATTTCTTGCCTTTTCCTGCTGAAGTAGAATTGAATATCTACGATATGGCTGGATCTTATATTGCCAATATTGTATCAGGAAAAGAAAACACAGGCAAACAGCAGGCTACCTGGAATTGCACAACAGATAATGGACAGGAAGTAGTTCCCGGTATTTATGTATATAAGCTTTCTGTGAATGGAAATGTATTTAGCAATAAGATTATTGTAAGCAAATAATTAAATCAGTGAGACCTTGATTTTGTGAAACAAAATTAATTAGGCGAAGTAATATTCCTTCCCCGCCCCCTTGGAACGAAATAAAATAGCACCCATCATGATAACTCGTCCGCTTGCGTCGAGGAACTTTATTTGTTTGAGGAAATCCTCATTTAATAAATCTTCTTTTTTCATAATGTGTAAATTTAAAAGTTAAACAAAAAATATCGGGTGTTTAAACGCCCGATATTTTTTGTTTACACACTTATGAGATAGCTCTGAATTCAAGAATAAGATGTTGAATAAATCAATTATTATTCAAAGTCATCGTAATAAGCGCTTACACCAATTATCCAATCCCATGCCGGCACATATGATAATCCTGCAACTTTTGTCCTTGGACTGCTTTCGTTATTGTTTTTCCATGGATATACTTGATGTTCAGCGCCTTCCTGGCTAGCTTTAGCTTTTCTGATAGCTTCTTGAATAAACAAAACTCCATCTGCATCTTTAGCATTACTTATATCTTCTCCATCTCTCAATCTATCTTTTGAAACTTGATAAACCCCATCACTATTAACTACCCATATGTAACCTGACTTTCCAATCACTTGCTCTGCCATTAGGACTTTCACCTTCTCAACGATCTGATCTCTAAAATCCATATTGATTAAATCATCATAATAAGTAGATATTCCTACGACCCATTTAAGCTCTGGGAAATTGATCATCGCTGCAATTTTTTCTCTTGGTTCTAATTCATCATTATTAATCCAAGGATAAGAATGATAGGCAATTTCAGTTCCACTTACGCTTTTCCCTTTACTAATAAGATCCTGAATAACCATATTGCCATCAGAGTCTTTTACATCCCAGAGGTTTTCTCCGTCTCTCTCCCTGTTTTTTGATAGCACATTATGACCTTTGTAATCCAAGATCCACACATAACCTGTTTTACCTACAGTGTGTCTGCTTAGTCTATTGAAGATGTCTTTTTTTTCATCAGGTGGTAATGCCCCATAATTTTCATCTAAAGATTTTTGGATTAATTCATAAGTCACTTTCGCTTGAGCAGTTACTATATCTTCTGCAGTTTGTCTAGCCATACCTTCTTGTGTTCTTATCTGTTCATCATAAGCAGAGACAATTAACCGCCAATCGTTAGCCTGGCTTTGTAATCTCTCGTTGATGCCTGTTGGGTCACCCTTTTGCATGGCCTGACATCCATAAGCTCCAATAAACAGGCTCGAAATAATAATTAACATAAAAGAAACCTTTACATTCAAATTCATTTTTACTTTGTTTTTCATAATTCTTAATATTTTATTGATAATTTGTACTTACTATAATGAAATTGTCAAAAGTTGAATATTGAAAAGAAAGAATGGCATATAAAATTTGAATTTCAATACGTTGTGCTCTTCTTTCAAAAAAAATGCTACACAAAGGTATAATAAAAAAAGAGACTTTTTCATATTTGAAACTTGGAAATTTATTGAACAACACAAGAGTTAACGTTTATCAAGTGATAGAAGCGATACTTTATCGGCTAAAAACAGGCTGTTAATGGAGGTAGTTTCCCATGAAACAATTTTTTAGTGTAAGATACCATTGGCAAAGTGTTTATCATCACTCTCAGAAAGGGTGTAAAGACGGGGAGCTGGGAAAAAGATTCTGGGGTGTGCTAAAAAGGTACAAAGCCAGTAAAATTTGCTTATTTTATTTATTTACCGTTTAATTTTGATAATTGATTATAATTTCGTATATTGCATATGAATTTTATGAACATATGATGCACTAAACTGAAATTTGCTTAGCTTTTCTGCTTATAATTATTTTTTTTCTTTACTGCCTATAATTACTTTTCTGCTTTACTGCCTATAATTATTTTTTTGTGCTTACCTCTTTTACTGCAAGTCATCATATGAGTAATTGATTATTAATTGTATTTATTAAGCCGATTTTGGCCATAATGATATATTAATTCTTCGCATATGAGGACAATCAAAGTATTTCTATTCTGCATTCTCCAATTCTCTATAAGTAATGCT
>PIVJ01000109.1 GCA_003353955.1 Bacteroidota bacterium
TAAAAGTCCATTGCTCTACCAACTGAGCTATATGCCCTTTAGGCCTAAGTCGACTTGAACGACTGACTTTACGCTTATCAGGCGTACACTCTAACCGCTGAGTTATAGGCCTATTTACTGTTTATTTAAATTTAAAATAATCTTCTTTATTTTTAGGTGATGAACGGATTTGAACCGTTGTGTTAGAATTTGCAATCCTATGCACGACCACTATGCCACATCACCCCGAAAATCATCTGTTTAACTTACTTCGGGCACTTAAAATGTACAATCTCTTTTCTAGGTTCAAATCTTTCTCCTCGTGTTAGAGTAATATAAACTATATAGAAGAAAAAGACACCAGAAATAGCAGAGAGGATAGAACCATAAGAGGATACAGCATTCCAACCTGTAAAAGAGTCTGGATAATCAGGAATTCGTCGTGGTATACCTGCCAAACCTAGAAAATGCATAGGGAAGAATGTCAGATTAACCCCCAAAAACAACAACCAAAAATGAATCCGGCCAAGTACTTCTGGAATCTGCAAACCTGTAATTTTACCAAACCAATGGTAGAAACCTGCAAATATCGCAAAAATAGCTCCCATGGAAAGAACATAATGGAAATGTCCTACAATATAATAAGTATCATGAATAGCAACATCTATACCTGAATTTGCTATTAGAACTCCGGTCAATCCACCACATGTAAAAAGAAATAGGAAACCTAGTGCAAAAACCATAGGATTTTCCATTTTTAGACTTCCTCCCCATAGAGTAGCAAGCCAACTAAAGACTTTGATACCCGTCGGTACAGCAATTATTATAGTAGCAGCTGAAAAATAAGCTCTAGTATCAACATCTATACCTACTGTATATATATGGTGAGCCCAGACAATAGACCCCAAAAAACCAATAGCAACTATAGCATATACTATCCCCAAATAGCCAAAAACTGGTTTTCTAGCATGATGAGAAAAAACTATACTTACAATACCAAATCCAGGCAAAATAATAATATAAACTTCAGGGTGACCAAAAAACCAAAACAAATGTTGAAATAGTACAGGATCACCTCCTCCAGCAGGATCAAAAAAAGTTGTATTAAAGTTTCGATCTGTCAACAATATTGTAATACCACCAGCCAAAACAGGCAAAACAAGAAGAAGAATAGAAGCTGTAACAAAAATTGCCCACACATATAGAGGAAGTCGATGGAAATGTAGCCCTGGTGCGCGCATATTAATAATAGTTGTTAGAAAATTAATTGCTCCTAGAAGAGAAGATACTCCTGCAAGGTGCAAGCTAAAAATAGCTAGATCAATGGATGGACCTGAATGATATTGAATAGAACTAAGAGGAGGATAAACAGTCCAACCAGTTCCTGCTCCTCCTTCTACCAAAGCGGAAACCAACAGCAAAAGAAGAGATGGAGGAAGAAGCCAAAAACTAATATTATTTATTCGAGGGAAAGCTATATCTGGAGCCCCAATTAGCAGAGGTACAAACCAATTACCAAACCCACCAATAAGAATAGGTATTACTACAAAAAAGACTATGATAAAAGCATGACCCGTAATAAGTACATTAAATAGTTGATGATTTCCAGCCAAAATTTGATTACCTGGGTTAGCCAATTCTAGTCTAACAATTACCGATATAGCTGTACCAAGAACAGAGGAGAATCCTCCAAGAATCAAATAGAGTGTTCCGATATCCTTATGGTTGGTAGAAAACAACCAACGGGAACACCATTTGTATATTGATGATTTATTTTGTAGACTTTCGGACATAGTACAATTAAAGAAAAAGATCTTTTTTAATTTTATTGAGTAAGTACTCGTTTAAACAAACTTTTTTCAAGATAGCCTGACAAAGGAATACCAAAAGCCAACAAGAAAAAATAGATAAAAGTACTTACTTGACCTATTATAATATAAGGAATATCAACAGGTATTTGGCCAGCCCAGCCCAAAAAGAGGAAATTAGTCAACCAAATCCAAAATCCTATTTTATAAATAGGTCTAAAGTTTGCACTTCTAGTATAAGATAGATTTGTAAAAGGGATTACTATAAAAATGAGCAGTGCTCCACCTATAGCAACAACTCCACCTAGTTTATCAGGGATAGAACGTAGAATAGCGTAAAAAGGCAAGAAGTACCATTCAGGAACAATATGTGCGGGAGTTACTATAGGGTCTGCTGGAATATAATTATCTGGGTGACCTATAGTATTAGGCCAAAAAAACACAAAAATAGAAAGAGCAGCTAGAAGAATTAGGAAAGATAGTAGATCTTTCACATAAAAATATGGATAGAAAGAAATGTTGCTAGCTTTATCTGTTCCTAGAGGGTTTCCTGATCCATTTTCATGAAGAAGTGCCAAATGAACAAAAACAAGAGCCACAATAGCAAATGGTAGCAAATAATGCAAACTAAAAAATCTATTCAAAGTAGCATTATCCACAGAAAAACCACCCCACAACCAATCAACAATACTTCTACCTACCAAAGGCACTGCTGAAGCTAGATTCGTAATAACAGTAGCCCCCCAAAAACTTATTTGACCCCAAGGTAGAACATAACCTAGAAAAGCCGTACCTATTATTAGAATAAAAATAATAACTCCAGAGATCCAAAGAGATTCACGTGGAGGTAGATACGAACCATAGTAAAGTCCGCGAAAAATATGACTGTATACAACAATAAAAAAGAATGAAGCTCCATTAGCATGAATATACCGAACCAACCATCCATATTGTACGTCACGTATAATATATTCGATGCTAGAAAATGCATAGGCAATATGAGGTGTATAATGTATAGCTAGAAAGATACCCGAAATAAGTTGAATAGTTAGACATATCCCTGCAGTTGATCCAAAACTCCAAGCATAGTTTAGACTAGCTGGTGTTGGATAATTGATGATATGAGAGTCTAGTACACTAAGAAGTGAATGAGTATTCCAACGATTAGACATAAAGTAAAAATATAGACTTTTTTTTTCTATTTAGTGATTTGGATTCTATTAAAAAATAATTGTAGAACTTAGATTTTTTTATAATTAAATAATTTTAGTTCTTACTATTTTTAAAGGAAATCTCAAAATTCTATAAAAGTGTGAGTATAAAACAGATAGTTTGACTTAAACTTTTTTTCAGGCTAAATTCGGTAATAATTTACAAGATGATTAGGATCTGCTTGAAAAGGATAAACAACTCTATCTGACATAGGTTTATTTACTACTACAATACGTAGGCTTTGAGTATCCAAATCAATCCATTCTGGAATGAATTTAGTTTTTCTGAAATAACTAGACCATTCACTTCTCTTTTTCAATCTTCGCCATAGAGGTTTTATTTTATGACGAAGGTGTGACTGCAATCTTTCATCCAGTTCTACAATATCCCCTTGTTGCAATCTTTTGGAATTACATACTTTTTTACCATTTACAGTCACATGTCCGTGATTAATCCACTGACGACCTTGACTAACAGTATCAAAAAGATTGCATCGGTAAAGAAGAACATCCAAACGGAGCTCATGTTTTTTCACAAATTCTTGCCAACTTGAAGATTGCCGAGCTATTTTTTTAATCTTAAAGTCTTGAAGATTCCCGTAAAAGCATTTCCAACTTTGTCGCAAATTTCGATGAAGTTGAAAATGATATCTCAAATAGAGGACCGAATGTTTTCTTAGTAGTATAAGATTCAAATCTCTAAAAAAAGGTATAATAGGTTTTCGTCGAAGTTTTCGAATAATTATACTACTTTTCCATTTTTTTTTAGAAAATTTCTTATGATTATCACGAATAATCTCCCAAGGATCTGTACGTATACGCAAACAGCGTTTATATCTAGGTTCAATTTTTGTTGGCAACATTTTTAAACCTTTTTTTTTTATTCTTTATAGTACTTATTTTTAGGTGTTGTTTATATATGTATTGTTTAAATACAAATTTTTTTCTACTCCTCAAAATAGCTTCCCAAAATTTAATATACCAATGTCCTCCCCCCAATCCATTAAAAGAAAGAGGAATAGGATAATCAATTGAATCCAAATTAGAAGACCCAAAGCACAGAGTGGGGGTTTTTGTAATCAAAGCTTCATGGAGTGCTATAGGGTGCTCATGAGGATTATAAATAAAAAGGACACCTTTATTAAAGCGAGGTGAGAAAATTATACTTTTTTTAGCTCTTGACAACAAACCTGGAGTCCAAGATTCCAAAAATATAATATTATAGCTTGAAAAAAGTTGATGGCATTTTTTAGATATCCCAATAGGGCAACCTACGAGAATAATAGGGTTCCAAAGAATTCTTATACTACGTTTCAACCAGAGAACACTTTTTTCCATATTATAGAGAGAGAATTTATTACGGAAACCCCAAATAAAAGCATGAGAATAAATATGCTTTTTTGTTTTAAGTTCACCAATATGTGCTTGAATACGTATCAAATCTTCCAAAAGTGTACGATGAAAAATTTTTCTAGTTCGCATTATAAATTATGATTTAGTAACTTGTTTTCTTCTAATTTTTTCCCCAACTCGTACAATACCCTTCCCTTTATAGGGCTCTGGAGGTCGAAAACCTTGAATGGTAGAAACAAATTGTCCAAGTTTTTCAGGATTAGAACCTTCTACAAGAAAATGAGAAGGCTTCAACATATTAATATTAATACCTTCAGGGATCTTCATAACTACACTATGATTAAAACCTAGTTTAAAATAAAGTGTATTATTCTGCAATTCACACCGATATCCTGTACCAATCAATATAATTTCAATACCAAAACCTCTTGAGACACCTTGGATAATATTATGAATAATACTTTTTATAGTTCTCTCAAGATTATCATTCCCTATCATCTTCAAATAAAGTTTATTATAATTAACTTTTACTTTACAACAAAAGGGTAGCTTCAATTTTTCTTTACCTTTAGGTCCATTAAATTTTATAAAAACTCCCTTTTGATAAACTTTAACTTCAGGAGGCAAATAGATAATATTTTTTTCTAGTTGCAACATTTTAGAAAATAATACAAAGAATCTCTCCACCAATACCTAGTTTACAGGCTTGATAGCTTGTTCGCAACCCTTGAGAAGTTGACACTACAATAGTAGCTATATTTTGAGATTGAAGTTGTTTTATTTCTTTAATTTTAAGATAAAAACGACGACTAGGTTTAGATATAATTCGAATTTCTTGAATTGCATTTTTACCTTGGAAATATTTAAAATCAACTTTAAGTTCCTTAGAGGATTTATATTTATAACGAGTAATATACCCCTCTTCCCATAGGATTTTAACCAAAGAGTTATTAAGTTTGGTCGCAGGCAATATTACACTTGGATGTTGAGCTGTAAGGGCATTTTGAACTCGTGCTAGATTATTTGCAAGATTCATATGTCCAGTAGCGGATTCGAACCACTAACTTTAAGATTTAAATCTATGATTAAGTTAACCAATCTGTCTGAACCTAATGAGATTGAAAAAATCTGATCTAAGCCGCCGTGTGCGGAATTTTACTATTAATTTTGGACCTCAACACCCTGCGGCGCATGGTGTATTGCGTTTGGTCCTATCTCTTAATGGAGAAATTGTGGAGCGTGCAGATCCTCATATTGGGCTTCTTCATCGAGGTACTGAAAAGCTTATTGAATATAAAACATACTTGCAAGCACTTCCTTATTTTGATAGGTTGGATTATGTTTCTATAATATGTCAAGAGCATACCTATTCCTTGGCTGTAGAGCGTCTTTTGGGGTGTAAACTGCCTAAAAGGGCTCTTTATATTCGAGTTATATTTGCAGAGCTTACTCGACTGTTGAACCATTTGTTGTCAGTTGGATGTCATGCAATAGATGTTGGGGCTATAACACCTTTTCTTTGGGGATTCGAAGAAAGAGAAAAATTGATAGAGTTTTATGAGCGTGTATCTGGTGCAAGAATACATGCAGCTTATATTCGACCTGGGGGTGTTTCTCAAGATGTTCCCATAGGCTTGCTTGATGATATTTATATTTTTTGTAACCAATTTGGTACTCGATTGGATGAGATAGAGGAAATACTTACTGGAAATAGAATTTGGAAACAACGATTGGTAAATATTGGTAGAGTTAGCGCATCTGAGGCTCTAAATTGGGGGTTTAGTGGTGTGATACTGCGAGGTTCTGGTATTCCATGGGATCTCCGACAAAGTCAACCTTATGATATTTATAAATCATTGAATTTTGATATTCCTACAGGAAGTAATGGTGATTGTTATGATCGTTATCTTATTCGTATAGAAGAGATACGACAATCTCTAAATATTGTTCTACAATGTCTCAATAAAATACCTAGCGGTCTTGTAAAAACAGAGGATCAAAAAATTAGTTCTCCTAGCCGAAAAGAACTAAAAACTTCTATAGAAGCACTAATTCATCACTTCAAATATTACACCGAAGGACCTTTTGTTCCTGCAGGTGAAACTTATACAGCAACAGAAGCACCTAAAGGAGAATTTGGGGTTTATCTAGTTTCTAATGGCGGTACCCTTCCTTATAGATGTAAAATTAAAGCTCCAGGATTTGGTCATTTGCAAGCCCTAAATGCTATATGTCGTGGGCATATAGTAGCTGATGTTGTTACCATTATTGGAACACAAGATATTGTATTTGGAGAAGTCGATAGATAATATGAGAAAGTCTTCATCTTCACCACAAACTCGATGGGGTTTGACAATTT
>PIVJ01000334.1 GCA_003353955.1 Bacteroidota bacterium
GATTATTGTCAATATATTAACCCAACAACTATTACTGAAATTGAACCTCACGGTGACGTTGAGGACTATTTACTTACAGGGCACTTACTACAAACAAAAGGCAATTTAGTGTTCATCTTTGATTGGTTTGGTGAATATTATTCAATTGATAAAACAAATGAACAAATTAATAATTCTGGATTTCTCCCATTTTTAGGAAATGACAAGAAACTTGTAAATAATAGTAATATAACACCAACATTGTACCAAGCATATAGTGCTGATACTTACAATGATAGTTTAATATTTGTTTTAAGAGAAGTAGATTTTGAAACATTAGCCACTAATTCACCTGATGAAAAACTAATTCTTTCAACATTAAGAAAAAGAATTCATGTTTTTAATGAAGAAATGAAGCTAATTAATAGTTTTCTACTACCACGCAAGGCTACTCAAATAAAGATAGTAGACAATTATTTATATACATTACATCACGAAGACAATAAAATTTACATATATGAAATTATTATTTAAATATACTGTTTTTTGCTGTTTGCTTTTTGTACATCAAAAAATAAACAGTCAAGTTAGCATTGATTCTGTTTCTAATCCTTTTGAATTAGAAAAATTTACACTTGTTTATGGAAATGCAAATTTTGACATCTATGATTTTGCTATTGTTAATAAATATAAGGTTCTGCTTTTAACAAAAAGTGACGGTGCATTATTTGTTTTATTGAACAAGAATAATCTAGTGATTAATACATTATTCTTTAAATCAGCTCCTGCAAACATAAAGTTTTGGTATAATAAAAATACATTTTTTTATCAATCCATCTTTTTTTATAAATCGAACCTTTGTAATTTAGATTATAAACCAGGGATTGCTTCATTTTATATCAATAATGATAGTTTAAAGTTTAAGGCATGTTTTCCAATTGAGGATTCTTATATAAGAAAAGAACTTTTTCAAGCAACGAATAATTTTAAGGTAACATTGCTTGAAAAAGAAAAAAGAAAAAAGAAAAAAAGAAAAGAAGATGATGAATTTGGAGAAATTAACAATACTGGTTTTGCAGTAAATGGAAATTATATAGTCAAAAGGAAAATACCAAACTTAAGAAGTTCTTTTCAGACTTATTTCCCATTTGCGGAGATGAATAACCATCTCTACGTTTTCGATATATTTGAAAATGTTTTATACAATTTCGAGAATGAAGAAGATTTCTTTAAAACTAATCTTTGTAATAATGTCCAATATAAAGATACATCAAATAGTTATGTTTCATATGAGCTTCTGCCTGACAATGGTACTAATGAGCTATATTTATTAACTAGCCAAAGAGTAGTGGCGAAAAGGAAGGGAAGGGAAAAACAACATTTCAAAGAAAGTCAATATTTATATAAATTATTTGACAATAAGTGGAAATTAGTTGATTATAAAATACCACATTTTTCTCATAAAATGAAGGTTGATTATAAAAAGATTTATACTGTTTTTGACGTAAAAGATGAAAGAGGTATAAGTAAAAAAGTATTATATATATCCAATAAGCATCTATTCTAAGAAATAAAAGCCCATAACACAGTGTAAATTTCATAGCGGTTTCGTTGGGGTGCGGGCAGCAGATTCACGCACCACTACCCTCTCCTGCCG
>PIVJ01000335.1 GCA_003353955.1 Bacteroidota bacterium
CTTGATTGCGCTCGGGTTTATTAAACACCATTGCTAAAACCGGCCTTTACTAGGAGCTCGCAACAAAGATACTTCGTTAGCAGAAAAACTCAACTGTTTTACGACCAGTAGGAGGATTAAACCTAACGGTGGTGCTAAGTTTAGTTGCCGATTACGGGCAATTTCATTTTCAAGCTGCTACGAATTTTATGCGAGCTACAAACGTTGAATTTGCTAATGCTCCGGCAATTAAATTTAACACGTGTTACCAAACGTTCTTATTTAGTTTCTTATCTACATTTTAGAAATCCGATAAATTTAAAAAAAAATCCTTCAGCTAAAGATTGTCGAATTCTGGTGTATAGATATTGCTCAAACAAACTATTAATAACTGCATTATGACTAAAAACGAAAGACAACTATTATGTTGCCTTTCGTTTTTAATATTCTGGAAGAAATACAAATGTTAATTGTTTTCAAACTCAATCTCAATGTATTTTTCAAACAAATTTTTCATTGGCAGGCTATATTCTTTATCCATATCGCGCCATTCAACCGCTTTTTGAATACCTGATTCTTTCAATAATAAGTCATATTCTTCAGGGTAGAATTCTTTAAACATTGTTTGAAAAGTAAACTTTAATGAACCGTCCTCCCCTTTAAAATAGCTATCCGCAATAAAAAGCAGTGCCTTGTGGTTATTTCTACAGTAATCTAATATTTCTCCATCAAGAAGCCCCTCTTCAACGCAATAAACACAACTTAAGATTTTACTCCATGAATTAAACTCTGATACCATTCCCCGAATCGAATCAATGCTTTCTGTGTTAAATTCTTTGGAGTATTTTTTTACCATCGAATCATATTCTGAGAATTCATCTAGGTAAATATCCTCCTGACAAGAAGTAAGGGAAATACTAAAGACTAGTGTAACTAATAAAAAAAACATTGTTTTCATTAAATTGCGTTTTTGTAATATAGATGAGTATTCATAAAAAGGGGTTGCGTCTACAACCCCTTTTTATTCAAAATTACAATACAAGTATTTTCCTTGATAAAATTTCATCATTTAAGGTTAATTTACAGATATACATTCCAGACGTCATTGAATTTCTGTTAATTGTAAAAAGGTGTTCGCCTTTTCCTAGTTGTTTATTATTTACAACTGTCCGAACCAATATTCCTTCTTTATATACTTCCAAAGTAATTTTGGATGTTTCCATTAAATTTAGTTTCACCCAGGAACGTTCGGTCATTGGATTAGGATATATGTTAAATCCTTTATCGCTATTTTCCAGTTTTTCTTCTGTGGAAGTTTTAGCATTTTTAGAATCGTATTTAACTGCTAAAACCTTCTTCATATAGTTTTTAGAATTTGCTAATTCAGAAGGAGCTATATATGCGCCTTCTGGATTATAGTTATTGGTTTTCCATTCCTCTTTTACCTCATTCATCAGTTTCCCATACTCTTTACCAGTGATGCCACTAAAAAGTATTGCAGTTATATCGTATATAGCTACAAGTTAATATTTCTTATTAAACTATCAAGCGGACTTGCAATTTTTTTATTATTTATTTCAATTGTTTTGGTATAAACTTCTGTTGTATTATTGCTTGCTGTGGCATTTTATTACTTTTTACAAATTTTACAA
>PIVJ01000336.1 GCA_003353955.1 Bacteroidota bacterium
AACGTGTAACGGAACCAATATGTTCCCCTAGAATCGTGGATGTAACCGATACATCCCGCTTAATCTAAAGTAAACACTTCTTCTGTTATCCCTCTCTCCCTACTACGACACCGCCAACTCATCACAAGGTCATTCGACGACATATGAACAGAGTTCACATAGGAAGATTTACTTAAATATGATGCAGAGATAAAGAGTAAAATGTCTGCAGAGAAACGGATGATGGGTCACTTTGCGATGCATTCATACAAGAATATGAAAACAGCTGGTTCTTCCGAATATGAGAAAATGGATGTGCCAACTGGATTGCAAAACATTATCGACCCACACAGATTGTGAAAGACAGAGGTTTTATTGAGTTCGTTGAATTCGTCAATCATTTGAAGAATGCTGTTGAACTACCTCATCGAACGAATGTAACAGAACATATATGCTAGAAAGCAGAAAAGGTAGAATTGGACTGAAGCAACGAATTAAATCGGAAGCGTTATTCTATTGTACAACGACAGATATTTGGAGTTTGCGGGCTCCCTCTGCGTTTATTGGCTTTACAATACATTATTTGACGAAATAATTTTGAATTAGTGTCTTGGAATTTGGAAGTGCAGAAATTTGAAGGCAAGCATTCGGGATATAGAATTTGTGAGGTCCTGCAAAAGATTATTAGCGATTGGGACCCCAATAAAGCAAACATGGTCTTGATGGTGCGTGACAATGCGTCCAATGGAGCATTTGCGACCAGATTACTGGACGTTGACAGCTTCGGATGTATTGCTAATTCATTGCACTTGGTTCTGGTCCCCCTTGTTTTTCCAAAGAGGAAACTCAGGGCAGCAATAGAACGTTGTGATGATGATATTGTGAGTGCTTAGGCAATGGAAGATGATTTTGAAGCTTCTTTTTCATGTGATGAAGATGTCCTACTTGAGACGGTAGCTGAAAAGGTTGAAGTGTTGCGAGATCTTGCAAAATACTTTTGCAAGAGTATGAAAGGAGCAGAGAAATTCAAGTTACTCCAGTCAGGGAAACCAGTGGGGTGCATTTTGGATGTGGTAGTACGTTGGAATAGCAGCTGTTATATGCTGGAGCGTCTATTACTTCTTCAACCTGCAATACAATCATTCTTGGCATATTGCAAATCACCAGGTGGAAAAATAGAATTTCAAGACTTTAAAAAGAAGACACCAAAGACGGAAGATTGGTATATTTTGGAAGCTTTGCTAACTTTATTGAAGCCTTTTAAAGTTGCAACAACTCTCCTGAGCGGTGAAAAATACTGTACCTTGGCACTATTGTTTCCTGTATTGAGATTAATCAAGAAAAATGTTGGAATGATGAATATTTTTGATGAAGTTGAACAGAAGTATGCCGAAGGAATCGATATGGATGAAAATTGGGTTTTATGAAAAAAGTGCAAAATTATCTTTTGAATAACTTTTGTAAACGATTCCAGGGCTTGCCCGTGTATGTTGGTGCAGCATCAATATTACGTCCTGGTTTGTCAGGAATGGACTTTTTGAAAGAACAGGAGAAAAAGGATGCCCAGGAATTCATTTTTTCAGAAATGATCGAATTTGCACCAGTCAATCATTCTACTCTTTCAGAACCAATTGAGATTACACATGAATCC
>PIVJ01000337.1 GCA_003353955.1 Bacteroidota bacterium
TGACTTGCTTATTGTAAGCTGGATGCTATTTGGAAATCAAACCTGTTATTCCAAAACTGATGGCCTCGTAAAAAGTCGAAATCGGAAGGTTTTGTATTTATAATTTCAGTGGTTTAGGCTAAAAAAATTCTGAAATATGATTTTTCACGAGTCCATAATAACTTGCCTGAATTTCTCATGCCAGGCAATCATTTATGTTTACTGCATGTTTGTTGCAGTAAGATGCTATCTTTTTTATATTATGGGCAATACACATCAGATTAAATTCACCTTTTACTTTTGCGATACTGCGCACTAAGAATTGCCTAAAGCCCAAATTGAATTTTATATTCCCAAAAACAGGTTCGACCGTGTGCATTCGCTTTTGATATTCTTTACGCCCTTCCTCACTTATAAGGTTATCCCTGTTTTTTTCAATCAAATCTTCATGCTTCCCTCTGGATAACTGTTTGTAATTGGCTTTTTTTGCGCATTCTGATTTTGCAGGACATTCCATGCATTCTTGGCACTTATAAACGTTTTTTTCTTCCGTACTTGAAATCAAGTGTAGCTCATTTCCTTCAGGACAGATGTAGGAGTCTGTTTCTGAATTATACGTAAAATTCACTTTATCATATTCGAAATTTTCATTATCAACCCTTTGTTTGTTGGGGTCATCAATTAATGCTTCCATTGGCATTTCTGATATTTTTGCAAGATTGTTCCCGCTGTGGTAACCACTATCAGCTTTACAGATATCAATTTTGTTTTTCATATTTTCTTCAGATTGCTTAACCAACGGAATCAACTGTTTTTTATCATTGCACTCCGTTGTAACATCGCAAGCTACAATAAATTGATTCTCTTCATCAACACTGGTCTGAGCATTAAAATTAGTCCTAATGCACCCTTTACTTTCCTTCATATAGTTGGCGTCATGATCAGTTATATTGATTTTTTTATTTTCAATTTTCTTTTCTTCGGTTTTAGTAAGAGTGCCTTTTTTACCATTTTCAATTTTTTTTGCTATAAGTGCCTTTTTTAACGCATCTTTTTCTTTTTTTAGTTCTTGTATAGCACTTTTAATCGTTTTTTTTCTGGTTTCTAATTGCTGGAGTTTTTTGGGAAGCTCGTCACCGCGTTTGGTATCATGCTCCAAATCTTCTTTCGTATCAACATTTTCAGCTTCTTTTAATATAATGGTAACTTTCTCTTTTACATCTGACAATAATTTTTCCAATCCGTTTTCATCCTTGCTCAATTTGCCGGATGCATTTGCTCTGATTTTTGAACCATCTATTGAAATCTTTATATTTCCGACCTTTACAAGGCCAAGCTTTATTCCAACTAAAATAATTTCTTGAAACAATTTTGCTATTTCTGATAAATTTTCTTTTCTAAATTCACTGATTGTTTTATGGCTGGGACGAAGTTTGCCGGTCAAATACATAAAATCCAACCTCTCTTCACATGCCTTTGATAACTTGCGAGAGCTTCTTATTCCAACGGAATACCCATAAAAAAGTATTAAAAGTAGGATCTTGGGTGAAAATGCTCTTTGGCCGACATTGCTATACTTAGAAATAATGGTATCTATATTCAGCCCTGAGACGATTGATAATACAAGTTTTGCCAAATGATCTTCAG
>PIVJ01000338.1 GCA_003353955.1 Bacteroidota bacterium
AAACAATGAAAAAGCTAACTACATTACTTATTGCTGCTTGTTTATCAAGCTTAATCTTCGGGCAAGAAATACCTGAAATCATTGTGTCTACAAATCGCTTTCAAAAGGAATTTCATGACATCAGGAAGCAAACATATAATGATAATATTATTGGTAAAAAAATAAAAATAGAAAGTGCCATTACAAAAAGCACTCCCCTTTTATTAAAAGAAGGAAACTATTATGTATGTCAGACCCGCATTACAACCGATGTGGGATTAGGTATCGTTGTATATTTCAACAAGCTGGTATTACCACCCGGTTCTTCGATAATGGCTTATAGCGATAACGAAAAACAAAAAGTTGGCCCGTTTCATGAGAACAACAATACAATGACGAACGCTTTTGCTTTACCATTGATTAATAATAACGCTATCATTGTTGAAGCAAAAGTTCCTATATCAAAATACACTGATTTTGAAATGGACATATCTGAAATCGGCTGTGTTGTAATGTCGGGTAATGATGAGAAAGATGAATCTTTTGGTTTTGGCGAAACGGAATCCTGTTATGTAAACGTAAATTGTTCTGATGGGGAACCTTGGACTGATCAAAAAAGATCTGTGGTGCGGTATACATATACTAAAGACGATTACATTGGAAATTGTACCGGAGCACTTGTTAACAATACTGCCCAGGATGACAGAAACTTCTTTCTAACTGCTCAACATTGTGCAATGGGAGCTTCTGCTGATGAATTAGGTCAAGTTATATTTTATTTCAATTATGAGTCTCCAACCTGTGATAACCCACAAAGCGATGATGGTTTGTTAGAAGAAACAGTTATTGGATGCACTCGTATTGCAGTAAGTGGCAATAGTAGCGAACTACCCCCAGAGGGTTCTGACTTTCAACTGCTTGAAATAAACCCGATACCTGCATCTTATAATGTTTATTATGCCGGATGGAACAGAAACGATCTAGGCAATTTATCGGGTCCTGGTTCAATTATCCAACATCCGTTATCCGATATAAAGAAAATTTCGTTTGTTAGTGAGTTCTCAGAGGCAGCAACCTATTCTGATCTGTACGCTATGACAATGACAACACCAAGTGGGGAAGGTGGAAATGTTGAACCGAATTCTTCAGGTTCACCTATATTTGATAATATGAAATTGGTGGTGGGAACCATTAGTTATGGTAGTATCGGCTGTGTAACTAGTGTAGATCCTGATAATGTTGATCTGGGAGCTGGTGGTAGGTTTTATTATCACTGGGATAAAAATGGAACTGAAAATGACAGAAAATTGTCTCCTTGGTTAGACCCATTAAACACAGGAGTTATGACATTTGAAGGTAAAAACAGTAGCAGTGTGGGGGTTGACGAATTACAAATAAATGCTTCACTCTTTAATGTAATTCCAAATCCTGCAAATAACTTTGTTACGGTAAAATCCAACCTAGCAATTACGAAAATTCTGTTTTACTCAATAGATGGAAAGCTCCTTTTGACGACTGACAAGAGTGAGACAATTGATATCTCGAAACTTCCTACTGGATTAATTATCATTAAAATATATAGTGAAAATGGAAAAATAGCACATAGCAAAATGTATAAGCAATAGTACCTTACAGG
>PIVJ01000339.1 GCA_003353955.1 Bacteroidota bacterium
ATTAGAAACTACAAAGGGATTCCTGAAGAACTTGTTTTAGACTTTGATCCAACGGACAATAAACTTTATGGCAACCAAGAGAAGCGTCATTATCATGGATATTATAAAAATTATTGTTATACCATTTAGCACAAATAGCGAATTAAAAAGTATTGTATAATCAGCAAGTAGTAGTTAGAAGTGTTGTATGTTCAATTAATAAAGAGATAACAATGGGAATTCATCAAAAAATAATAACTGAAGAATTGCGCAATCAAGCACGTGCAGCATTAAAAGAGTTGCGAAATACTAACAGCAGAGAGAGCACACGATTGAGAGCAATAATTTCAGCAAAAACACACGGAATAACTCTGGCGTCAAAGATCTTGGAGATATCTCCGAAAACTATACGAGAATGGGCAAAGAGATTTTCCTCAGACGGCATAAAAGGTTTGCGGTATAAACCTGGAAGAGGAATTAAAAGCAAGCTAAATAAATCACAAGGTGCTACGATAAAAGAGTGGGTTAAAGAAGATCCATCAATGACTCTTAAAGAGATCGTGATTAGGGTAAAGGAAGTTTTTGAGATAACCACAAGCATTTCAGCGGTTCACAGGATATTGAAGAAATTAGGGCTTGCGTACATAACGCCTCGTCCGATACATTATAAGCAAAATAAAAAAGATCGAGATGAGTTTAAAAAAAAATCTATCTGCTCTACATAAATCTCAACCAGATACTGCAGTTTATTTTTTTGACGAATCTAGGTTTGGAACCCATTCCAATATTGGACATGGGTGGTTTAATAAAGGCGAAAGAACTCCTGTGAAAATAAAAATGGGATTTGAAAACTTCTATATCTATAGCGCTGTACATGCTGCCGATGGAGATGAATTTAGCTTCATTTTACCAAAGGTTAATACTGCTTGTATGAATATATTCTTAAAACAATTTTCTCAACAACTCAAAGCAAAGAAGGCTATTATTGTGATGGATAGAGCTGCCTGGCATAAATCTAAGGATTTGTTCGTGCCAAGCAATATTGAAGTTCTTCTCTTGCCCCCATACTCTCCTGAACTAAACCCCGTTGAAAGATTATGGAATTATCTTAAAAGTAAACTCATTAAAAACAAAGTTTACAAGTCCTTGGAACAACTATGCGACGCTGTATCGCAGTTTATGATTGACTTGCAGCCACATACTATCAAAAATATTTGTTCCGCTAAATATTTGGAACATTAATTCAGAAAAATGGTATAAGATGGCGTTTGAAGGTTGTCTGATATCCTAAAAATGACACCAATACCCTTCGTTTGGCGCTTGAGATTTTCTCATATACAAAAATGGTAGAGTATTTAATTATAAAGTCTTATTCAACTTTATAGAAACACAAGAAACAGAAATAGAACTCTCAGAGTTCCATTTCTACAGCTGCCCATACACCGGGCCTAGAAGTGAATTATGCCGTTAATATTGCCAACACTTAAGAGTCGCTTATGATATTTCTGTTTGTTCCTACTAAAAACTACTTGACCTAATTATATGCCCCTGGTACCTTTTTGTTGTAAAACACCCTATAAGGCGTCCAATGGAACAATTATTTACTATAAAAAAAATAACAAATT
>PIVJ01000340.1 GCA_003353955.1 Bacteroidota bacterium
GTGCAAATTGAGTGCAAATAAAAAAACCACCCTTTTCAGAATGGTTTTAATTGATTGGTTTTCAGTGTCGGGGTAGCAGGATTCGAACCTGCGACCTCCTGCTCCCAAAGCAGGCGCGCTAACCGGACTACGCTATACCCCGTGTTTTTTAAAGAACTTTTCTCCTTTCTTGCGGAGAGAGAGGGATCCGAAAATCGACCCAAATATAATTCTTCAACATTGTGTATCAGGTGTTTAAAATTTATATTATGATTAGAAAGAACTCCTTTTGTGTCATATTCGTATCGTTTAATCCTTCCAAAACCCCTATCATCGTTCTATTTACTCAACTTGTTGTTCAGAAGTTCTAATAATTTTGTATTTTGCTTGCCTATTTCAGTCAATTGATTGTCCTTAACTTCAAGTTGATTTTTAAGCGAAGAAACCACTGAACTTTCATTTTCAACCTTCGGTTCTCGATCAACCTGATCCACCTTTTCACTTCCTTTTATCATATTCCCTTTACCAAGCACCAAGCAGTAACCATTCAGTGTTAATCTCTGGATATCGCTTACAGGTTGCTATAAATGTATTCAAGCAGGGCTTACTATCCTCTTTAATGATTAACCAGAGTGCTAGTTTGGTAATATCTATCTCTCTTGCGAACGCCGCGATCGAACCACTAAACCTCTCCGAAAGTTTTTTACATCTCTGATTGACTGGTATTTGCATAATTAATTATGAAGTCGAAATCCATTATACCTGGCTTTGGGTTCTGTTTGTTTAATTTTACACGACACTTAAGCAGCAAATTTACAACAAAATTTAAACTAAAACAATACGTCAATTAATTTTGAAGTTACCCCAAAATTTAGTGATTAAATCTCCCAATCCCTTTTGAGCAATGGCATTCAGGGTTTCGCCAAGTGGAAAAGCATATTATTTTGAAAAAATGGGGTAACTTCAAGTCAATTAACACAAATTAAAAAATGAGAGATTACACAGTTAAAACTATTGCCAATCGAGTAGGCGGCTCCGCCACTAAATAGCAGCGGAGTACACCTCTCACACCACCAAGCATACGGGTCTCGTACTTGGCGGTTCATTAATCATCAACGAATTTTAAGATCGCATTCTAAGAAAGGAATATAGCCTCGTTGTTTTAAACGAGAAATGGTTATGCTTGTTCCTAAAATCGGGCTATATGCTATACGCCACCCTCCCTTTCTGCTTCGAGACCATGAGTAAGCCTGACCTTTCGGAATTACTAACCGGATAAGATTCTTCATCTTTCGATTTGGTTTCTTCCAGTGATGCCAAATGCAATAACGTAAACGATTACGTATCTAGCAATCCAAATACTTCAATTTGTTGTAAATGTAAAGCGTGTTTAAAGTAATTCAACCATCCATACATGAGCTTGTTTAATCGGGAGATACGTTCATCAAAACTGGAAGGTGTGGTCTTTCGACTAGTGATTTTGATTTTCCTTTTTAACTCTTTAAGGCTGTTATGGGATACCACAAGTTGGTATTTACCTTTATCGCCTTTTTTGTAAGTAGAAACAAAACCATATCCTAAGTACTCATATTTATGAGGTTTTAGAATCGCACTTTT
>PIVJ01000341.1 GCA_003353955.1 Bacteroidota bacterium
GCACAATATGCGCTATTGGCAGATTCCGCAGTCCATTCTAATACAACACAATACGCTATACTGGCAGATTCCGCAGTTTTAGCAGATCACGCAGTCCATGCTGATACGGCACAATATGCACTATTCGCAGATTCCGCAGTTTTAGCAGATCACGCAGTCCATGCTGATACCGCTCAATATGCGCTATTCGCAGATTCCGCAGTTTTAGCAGATCATGCCATTCATGCTGATACCGCTCAATATGCGCTATTCGCAGATTCCGTAAATCACGCAGTCCATGCTGATACCGCTCAATATTCGCTATTCGCAGATTCCGCAAACCACGCTATATATGCTGATACAGCCCGAATTATTGCCGATGTAGATGGGAATACCAGCGTGGAAGTAGGACCAGGTGATGATATTATCCATTTTGATATGGCAGGTGAAGAGTTTTTCCGTATGGATAGCGGACGGTTAGAGGTGCTAAACACAGGAGGAAGCGTATTTATAGGCCTTAACGCAGGAAAGAATGATGACTTTACAGATAATAACGGCGTTGGAATAGGCTTAGGTGCATTAGGTAACAATACTACGGGGACTGGTAATACTGCCATAGGTTATCAGACCCTCAACCAAAATACTAAAGGTAGTTATAATACCGCCACAGGTTTTCAAGCACTCAACAAAAACACCGATGGGGATGCAAATACAGCTTATGGCATAGACGCACTCCTTAACAACACTACAGGCACTTATAATGTTGCCATAGGTTTTAAGGCGCTCATGGGCTCAGTAGGTGGTACCGTTACAGGAGGGTATAATGTCGCTGTTGGTAATTTTGCGCTATATCGCGATACTACTGGAAGTTATAACGTTGCTCTTGGTTCTAGGGCAGCATATGGAACCTTATCTGGAAGCTATAATACCGCCATCGGTCGCAGGGCGCTTGAGTACAACGAGACAGGGGATGATAATACTGCCATCGGATACAATGCCGGTGTATCAACAGGCGCACTAACAAACGCCACTGCAATAGGGGCAAATGCAGCGGTTAGTCAGAGCAATAGCCTTGTACTTGGTATGATAGATGGAGTCAATGGTGCCACTTCCAGCACAAATGTAGGTATCGGAACTACTGCGCCTGAAACCAGACTTCATGTTGATGGCACTATCACCATTGACAGCGGAAGGCTTGAATTTGTAAACACAGGAGGCAGCGTATTTATTGGAGAAGGGGCAGGTTTTAATGATAGTTTATTATATGATGGAAGAAATGTGGCTATTGGCGATTCTGCATTCTATTCCAATACATCCGGATCTACCAACACAGCAATTGGAGAGAATGCCTTATATTCCAATACGGAAGGATCTGGCAACACAGCAATTGGACGCAATGCCTTACATTCCAATGTGCTAGGAATTAATAATACAGCAATTGGACGCGGTGCCTTATATTCTAATACAAAAGGCAAAAACACAGCAATTGGACATAATGCCTTATATTCCAATACGGAAGGAATCAAAAATACAGTTGTAGGGTTTCAAGCTGGCCATAACGCACCAGGATCAAACAATGTATTTCTGGGTTTTCAAGCTGGCTATAACGCATTAG
>PIVJ01000110.1 GCA_003353955.1 Bacteroidota bacterium
ACAATGAGCATATTCCGTAATACGGAGTATTTAACATAAAATAAGATATTGTGACGTTTGCTGAGCTTGTCGAAGCAAAAGTTCAATATCGTCATGATTTTATGTTAAGGAATATGCGAATACATTTAAATTAGTTTTAGTATCGTGTCAACCTGCCTGCGGCAGAGGCTATAATAAATATTATGTCTGCGTCATCCCGATGAATCGGGATTCCTTGCCCTCGTTTTTTCACTCAAGTAAATTTTTCACACAAGCAAACCCTAAAAATCATTTTAATAAAATCTATTACCATGTCCTATAATTAGTCGTTATATTAAATTGCCGCTGCGGCTAACCCTCAAAATTGCTTACGCTAACCAGCCCTAAGCCATCGCTTAATGCCATTCTTTTTTTTGCCTACGCACAAAAAAAATATTAAGAAAAGTTTTGGTGATTTTTTAAAAATATAGGGTTTTGTGCTTTTATGAAGTTTTATGTTCATTTTGTCTTGATACAAAACGAACCAAAAAATCAAGACAGAACGATGCTTCTATGCGCTCTTGCTTTTTTGATGGGCATCCTAATCCAAAAAAGCAATTCACCCTCACTCCTTGCCCGCCGTTCTGTCTGACTAACACACAACCAAGAAAAGAAAACTATTCTATTAATATATATGCTGGTGTAATTACTGATACAATTATTAATTCAAATAAGCTTGTAATTGGTGGTGCAATTGGTGGTGCAATTGGTGGTGCAAATAACAGTACAAATGGTGGTGTAATGAATTATGCACTTGATGATGTAATTAGCTGTTTATCTGTTAGTAAACATAAGCTTAAAACTGATAGTAAAGTTGATATAGTATCTGTTAATACATTTAAACTTTTACTTGATGGTGCAATTAACTACATAACTGGTGGTGCAGATATTTATATATATTTTCACACTACAACTTGTAGGCATAGTACAACATCTACAGAACTTTAATTATTAATTCATATGAAGCTCCTGCTCCTTTTAAACCTGAACTTTTTAAAAATTTTCGATTAGAAAGATCAATTAAATCTCTTGAGGCTGTATTTCTAGATACTTTAAATTTATCAGTATATTCTTTATTAGTTATTATTTTATTTATAACTAAATATTCTAGTACTTCAAGTTGTCTCTGATTAAGTCCAAGATTTTTTAATTCACTAATATTATAAATGCCATTATACATGGTTACACTAATTCCTCCTCCAATAATCTTTATTTCCGGTTCAGGTAGTCCATACTTCTTACACTCATTAATAATTTTGATTGTTCCCCTTCCCCATGCTTCAATAAGGCCACCTTTGAAGAATATATCAGCCAATAAAGGGTTTTTTGGCCGTGAAGGATGTTTCACTTTTAAGTCATCCTCAGTTAACCCATTTGGCAATAATCCTTCATTCCAAACAACAAGTTTATTATTATATACGCTAATTTGGATTGGAGCGCCTGAATAATTTCTATGAACAATTGCATTTAATAAAGCCTCCTGAACAGCATCATATGGGTATTCAGAATCTTCACCCCTGTGTAACCCCTCGTATGTTATTGGTGAAGTGAGAAATTTTTTGTTTAAGATATCTATTACTTGATCAGTCAATTGAAATGCGTTTCCCTCAATTAATTCTTGAAACTTTAAATCATCATCAGTTTTTCCAAACTTTCCAATTTTAATGTAAGCATTTGGAAAAAATATTTTTGGATCTTTGTAGAAAGAAAGGATTGCAGCCCTTTTAAGTTGTTTGTTTTCAGTCAACCTCAGGTTTTCAAATAAGTCTTCTATTCCTTCATCTTCAATGTTTGGTAACCTTTTACTTTTAGTAGCCCCAATTTTAAAAGCCTTAATAGCATCATCACTTAATCCATCAAATTTAGCTTGTGGTTCAATAACATCATCCCATGTCTTACCAGCCTTTCTTAAAAGAAAATCATTTAAAGATGTACCAGTTAGTTCTTTTTTTGTACTTCCACTTCTGTAATAATATTTTCCATGATACGATATCGGAACATCGTAAGGTATGACATCAATTTCTATATAATGTTTCCCTTCTTCTTCATGTAAATTGACATCGGCGATTATGCCAAGATGATTTTGAATTTTATTGGGAATATCTTCTAATAATCTTTGAGAATTTTCAACTCCTAATACATTTCCGTCATCATTTTTGCCAATGAAAATTTTACCTCCTTTTGCGTTTGCAAAACCACAAACCCACTTTAAATATTCATCACGCCAACTTAGTTTCCATTCAATATTTTGATCCTCTGGCATTTGTTTTTTAGTTTTTGTTTATCAATTTTATGTCCGTATTTATTTCATATTAGCCCATTGTAATATAAAGTGTTTAGGTAAAGAATTCATCGTATAAATCTCGCCCCATTTGGCCATACTGACTTGATTTATATGCTGAAAAATCAAAAGTATCAATTGATTCAAACTTCTTGTTATAAAAATCTAAATCACCAATTATACCATCTTCTAATCCTAATCTTTGGCAAATGATTATTCCGTTAATCGCCGCAGTATTTAATACTTTATTTTTAACCTTTTTATCAGTAGTCCATTTAGAATTATCAACTTTTTGTTTGATCGCACTAATTATATTATCAACATTCTCTGCGCAAAAACCGATGTAGTCAGATAACAAATCGTCATTTTTATTATCCAATAAGTCATTTTTATTTTCATTATCCCATAAATAGAAGAAACTATCCGTACCACTCAACTTAACAATTGGTTTTAATCCATAACTAACTATTGATATTGTTTTAATCTTATCTCGATCAAAGAAATGCTTTTCAAACATATCTTCGAGAGCACCCTTGTTATTTAAACGATTTATAACGGCTTTAGCAATGGATTCTGAAGAAAACGGCCGTAACATAAGACCTATTGCTTGTTTTAAATCAGATTTAGCATTAGTCTGAGTTGAATTGATTTCAAGGAAAAGATTTGCTTCAAATTTCGTTTTGTCTAAATGTTTTACATCTGGTGGGTAAATAATTCCTGTAACCAATAGATTTTGTCGCTTCCTCATTTTTGCTATATTATCATCAGAAACTCCTCCTTCATGATACGCAAAAACCCTATGTTGACCATCAATTAGCCCAATATAATTATACCCTTTTGGAATTTCAATGGTACCTGGAGCCGTTTTTTTAAGTTTAACTGGATCAACAGTATTTCGTTCTGAATCCAATAGTTTTGTCGTACTTGGCAAAGTAACTATTATATTGTTGATAAACACTCTTCCTTCGACATTCAAATACTTCCGAATCGCATTAATTTTAGCTTTACTAATCATTCTTTGGTAAAGACCAATTTCATCTCTCCAGCCTTGGCTCCTAAGCACATAACTCCTTTCCAACAACGATCCGGGATCTACATAAAACGAAACTACTTTGTATCCTATAGGAAAATTACTATGGGAATGAGGCAGAATAGAACCTTCATAAACATCATTACTTTCTGAAGTGGATATGCTATTTTCTCCAATGTTGTTTATAGAAAGTCCCAAAAAGTGAAATAGTTCGAATCGAGAAGAGAGTTTTACTGCCTCGGTTACACTCTTGAAATATCTTAGTATTGGATAGTTAAAATATTTAATTCTGGAAATTAACTCTTGATGTTTCTTCTTTACGTTATGTTTTGCACAATAAAGGACGATTACCTTGCATTGGTCAGAATCATATAAATCGCTTCGAGTTTCTTTTAAGCTTGGAAATTTCCCCTCATAAAAATTCAAAAAGGCAGAAGTATCAGCTACAATTTCATCATAAAGTAACTTCTTAGGTTTAAGATGAGCACCTACTTTATCTGCCTTGCTAACTGTATATTCTATTAGAACAATAATATTCTCATAGGTATATACGTCATCAAAATCACTAGTAGCACCATTATAGGTAAATTCTTTATCGCTTATATAACCAACTCTTGTAAATCCAGAATTTCCAAAAATACTTCTAACTTCTTTACGATAAGCTCTTTTTTCAATTTCATGAGGTGTGAGCTTTTTCCTCTTTTTTCTTTTTAATTTAGGTTTTGCTGTAGCCATATTTATTCATAATCTTTTTCATCTAAATTTACTTTGACATTACTAATTATAATATCTGATTTTGATGATTTGGATAATTTTTGTAATTGGAATTTTTCCTTAAACTTATGGGTTGTTTGAGAAGTATAAATGAATAAGTTTTTCTTATTGGATATTAAATTTGTAAACTCATTGATGTTAGAATAGTAATAAAATTCAGGGTCAATGCCAAACTTAGATAAAGGAGCTTTTTTAATAACATTTTCTAATTTACTTTTTACTAAAGCTTTTCCATTCAAAGATCTTAATAGAATATGATATTTAACAACCATTAAACTTTTTGCTCTTAAAGGCTTAGCAGTAGATCGAACTACATATATTTTAAGAATTTCATCAATTTTTTGATCTTTAAGTTTCTTGTAAAATAATCTTGAATATTTCAATGATCTAAGGTCTAAAATGAGTTTTTGAAATTTATTTTGTTTCATTTTCCCTTTCTCTTCCACCTCGAATTCTTTTCGCTTTTGTTTGCCGGTTTTCTCTAAATAATTATCAAACATTTTAATGTAATCCATGTTTAATTCAAAGCCGATATATTTTCTTTTCATATTGTCAGCTTTGGATAATACTGCCCCAGATCCGGAAAAGCAATCTAAAACTATATCATTCTCTCTGGTTGTCAATTTTAACATCTGTGCAATCATGTCCTCAGGAAGTGGACAAAAATGTTTAATATAACCACTCCCCCACGAACCCTGAGTTGGGATATCAAAATTCCAAATTGCATCTGGCGTTTTTCCTTTTGGATTATATCTTTCTGGATATTTAACCCACCACTTTTTTAAGGATTGGAAGTCTCTAACATCATCAATATGGAATTGGTAATCTTTTGTTTTTGAAAACATCAAGATATATTCAAACATACTTCTCATTTGCCCTTTATGAGCCCATGGAACTGTTCGATCTTTCCCCCAAATTATAACTTCTTGAAGCTTCCATCCAACTTCACTGATTTTATTTGAGAAATCGAATGGCAAAGGAACAACCTCACCATCTTTTCTAAAAGCATCAATTATAACCCATAAAGTTCCAGTATCTTTAGTAACATTATAAACTTGTTCAAAAACCAATTTTAAATCTGAAAGATAATCATCATATTTTTGCCCGTAACCTATCTGATTATCTGAACCATAATCTTTTAAATCAAAATATGGAGGTGAGGTAATTGTTACATCTACAATAGGTTCCTTCACTATTCTTCCAATCTCTCTGGCATCAATATTATGTACCTTGTAAATGTCTTTCATTCCCCCTTTAACTGTTAATTATTTACTAATTTAAAAGTACTGAATTTATCTTAATTATTTGAAGTAACTTATTAAATTTGAACATTTATCATGGAATTTCACCCTCGGATTAGTAAATCAACTAGAATCATTAAAGAATCAAGAATTATTCTTGGGAGTTTTCCTACATGGTGTTTAACTGCTCCTGATCCTAAAAAGAATGAAACTCTAGCACAAAAGGAGTTAGAAAGGATTAAGAACAATGACATTAATTTTTTTTTTTGGGAGTAACATCAATAGGTTTTGGAAGTGGTATCAAGAGTTTGTGGATGATCAAATAACTGAAACGAACATCACCTGTATTACAAAAAGTTTAGAGAATAATTCTATAGGAATAACAGATGTTATTTTCAGTTGTTCAAGGAAAGATAAATCAGCATCAGATAAACACTTAACAAACAAAATCTATAATCATCAATTCTTTGTGTATCCAAGCAAAGGTGAATCATTAAAAATACTTTGTACTTCAAAAGGAGTAATGAATGAAATGCTATTAAACAATCATTTTTTTAAATTACACCCACTACTAAAGATCAATGTTGTACATTCAAAAGATTTTCAAAATAGAATTATTAAGAAACTCAAAGGTGATTCAAACCAAATCAAAAATCCATTTTATAAACTAATTGAAGTTGAATCGGGAGGTCAAATTGAATGCCTTGCTTTGCCTTCACCAGGAAGCCCATATAGAAAACTGACTGCTTTTGGTCTATCTTCAGAGGATAGTAATTCTTATTTAAATAATTATTTACAAATTGTTTTCGATTGGTTCATTACTTAAAGCTTCTAATGAAAAAATAATTTTTTCTCCCCTAAAAGCTCGGCCTCCCGATGGCCTCGCTAAAAAAAATGAATTGGGCATTACCTCACCTTGTTTTAAAGTGGCTATACCCCCACTCCGCTTCGCTTCGGAGGGAACGCAACTTTAAGCAAAGCAAAGTAACATAACGCAATCCATTATAGGACAACAATGAGCATATTCCGTAATACGGAGTATTTAACATAAAATAAGATATTGTGACGTTTGCTGAGCTTGTCGAAGCAAAAGTTCA
>PIVJ01000029.1 GCA_003353955.1 Bacteroidota bacterium
TAAGATAGCATTTCGATGTTCTTTTGTTGGATAGGCTTTATTTTTTTCCCATCGATATTGAGGATATTCCTTCGCCATTTTAATCATGAAATCATCGCGGTAGGTTTTGGCTAAAATTGAAGCAGCTGCCATCGAAGCATATTTCCCATCTCCTTTAATAATACAAATATGATCAATGTTTTTATAGGGTTTAAATCGATTGCCATCAATAAGCAATAGTTCCGGCTTTTGAGTTAATTTATCGATCGCTCTGTGCATTGCCAAAAATGACGCATTTAGAATGTTAATTTCATCAATCTCTTGATGATCGGCACTTGCAACTGCCCACGCAATTGCATCTTTCAAAATAATCTCTCTTAAGAAATACCGGTCAGATTTATTTAATTTCTTTGAGTCGTTTAACAAATCATATTTAAAATTTAAGGGTAGAATAACCGATGCAGCGAAAACAGGACCGGCCAAACAACCTCTTCCGGCCTCATCGCATCCTGCTTCAGTTTTTGAGTTTGTATAACTACTCTTAAGCATCTTAGAGAGAATAATTATTGTAGATAATTAGTATTACAAGTAGCGTAAACACGAGATCAGTCCAACGATGCTTCTTCAAATCAGAAAAATAAATTGATAAAAAGATGGCTGAAGGGATGTAAATCATCGTAGTGTTCAATGCTAAATCATAATTAAGAAACATGATTAAAATTGAACAAAGAAAAAGATAAAGAATGATGGAAATTTTTTTCCTGATTGAACCTTTTCTGTTTTGAAGTCTTCCCATAACCCTTAAAATTGATATGATAATAAGAAGAATTAGAAGAGCCAAGATGATTTTTACAATATCATCGGGATTGGAAATAAGGAATCTAATTTCACCAACATAGGATGCGTAATAATTTAGATTTTCAATGCTGGTATCATACCAAAAATATATTGTGAAAAGGAATAAATAAGGAGTTAAAATACCAACAATCGGGAGAATCCACTGCCTCCAGTAAGGCATTCTATAAGCCAATAAAACGGCCCAAATAAATATTAATAATATGATGGAAGGGAAATAAAATAAGGACGCCAACCCTACTAATAAACCTGCCTTGTATGTTAGCCTGAGGTCTTGTTCATTATCTTTAATCCGCAATATTATATCTAAAATTGCCATTGCAAAACAACTGCTAATTACAGAAGGATGGAGATGAAGTAATTGACTTGAATAGCTCATTAATACCAAGTAAACGAATGCTCCCATACAGGAGCTTCGAGGAATTAGATCATGCTTAATTAATAGTTGGTTTAAGTAGATTGCCTGAGAAATGAGAAATAGAAAAGTTAGTAAGATGATAATTAAATGATTATTTAAAAAGATGAGAATAAAATTATAAAGAGGCGTTGCTACAGATTCTTGAGTGACTGCCGGTGGAGAAATAAGTACACTTATCCATAATACGAATCCCAGTATCAGAAGTCCAACAAATTGAATGAAATTTTTTTGCTTAAAAAATCTAATTAACATAGGTGTTCTTTTAATCAGTGTTGATTAATTTTGCAAAATCTTTAGGTCGTCACCTAAATCTTCTCGATAATATTTCCTGTTAAAGCTAATTTTATTCGCATTTTTATATGATATATCCAATGCTTCTTCCATCGATTTTCCTAGGGATGTAACCGCAATTACCCTTCCACCATTTGTAATTATTTGATCCAATTCTTGTTTGGTTCCTGCATGAAAAACAATGCTGTCTTCAATTAAATCAAGTCCGGAAATAGGATCTCCTTTTTTATACCTTTCAGGATAACCTCCTGCTACAAGCATTATGGCTGCTGAGTGTCGTTCATCAATTACAATTGATGAGTTCTCCAACTTTCCATTCGTTACTCCCATAAATAAATCCAGTATATCACTTTTTATTCTCGGAATAACTGATTCAGCTTCCGGATCACCCATGCGAACATTGTATTCAATCACTACCGGGTTTCCATCCACTTTTATTAATCCGAAGAAGATAAATCCTTTATACTCAATTCCTTCCGATGACAATCCATTTATTGTTGGTTTAATGATTTGGTTTTCAACCTTGGTCATAAACTCATCAGTCGCAAAGGGAACCGGAGATATGGAACCCATGCCTCCGGTATTGAGACCGGTATCACCTTCTCCAATTCGTTTATAATCTTTGGCATTGGGTAAAATTTTATATGATTTTCCATCTGTAAGCACGAATACTGAAAGTTCAATTCCATCTAAAAATTCTTCAATCACTACCTTATCTGAGGCTGCGCCAAATTTATTATCTGATAACATGGCTTTTAATTCAACTTTAGCTTCCGATAAAGATTCAGAAATAATAACTCCCTTTCCTGCAGCCAGCCCATCTGCTTTCAGAACATAAGGAGGTTTGAGGGTGTCCAGAAAAGCCAATCCTTCGTTCATAGTTTCTTTACGAAAGGTTTTGTATGCTGCAGTGGGAATGTCATATTTGGTCATAAAATCTTTAGCAAAGTCTTTACTGCCTTCTAGCAAAGCTGCATTTTTAACAGGCCCGATTACTGCAATGCTTTTAAGCTGAATATCGGCCAGAAAATAATCATGAATCCCTTCAACAAGCGGAACCTCAGGCCCAACAATTAACATGTCCACATTATTCGCGAGTACGAAATCTTTTATTTTTTCAAAATCACTAATACCCATGTCGATGTTCTCACCCACGGATGCAGTTCCTGCATTTCCGGGTGCAATGTAAAGCTTCGACAATTTAGGGCTTTGTTTAATTTTCCAGGCTAAAGCATGTTCCCGGCCGCCTGATCCAAGTATTAGTACGTTCATTTATTGTTTTTTTAATTCAAGTTCGATACAATCCCAAAGTTTGTCAGCAGTAAGTTGCCAACTAAATTTTTCTCGATGCAGTCGTGCATAGATTACCAATTTATTTCTTAATTCTTCATTTTGATATAATTGAAGCATTGCTTCTGTTACTGATTGAATGCTATCAGGGTCAATTAATAAACTCCCTTTGCCTGCAACTTCCGGCATTGATGTTCGATTTGAAGTAATTACAGGAACATCACAAAAATAAGCTTCTAAAATAGGAACACCAAAACCTTCAAAGTTCGATATGAGCATTAGTGCTTTTGCCGAGGCAACTAATTTATGTAATTCAATATCATTAAGCCGCCCTGTAAAAATAATATCACTTTTAAAAGCTGATTTTTGGAGTGCAGACTTTAATGCCCTGGGCATCCATTTAACTGATCCTGCCAGTAACAATTTCGTATCAGATAATGAATCTGTTTTAAACCGATCAAAAGCTTTGATTAAAGTTGATAGGTTTTTTCGTGCCTGAATTGAACCTACATAAATAAAATACGAATGGCCATTTGAATATTTATTTCTGGTTTGATTTTGATCTGCCTCATTCAATGGCTTAAAAATTTTCTTAGCTGCACTATAAACTACTGAGATTTTATTTTGATCAATATTGTATTTTTTAATGATGTCTGATTTTGAAAATTCCGAAACAGTCGCAATTCTTGAGGCTTTTTGTGCATAACGTGGAAAAAAAAATCGATAGTATTTTCGCTCAGCGAACGGGTAGTCATTTGGGTGATGTTCGAAGTTTAAATCATGAATCACATTTATTGAAGGTATTTTTGAACGAAGCGATAAATATCCGTCAGGAGATAGAAATAAATTTATTTTTAATTTTTTTAATACTGCCGGAATAGATTTCTCAAACCAGAGATAATATAGAAAAGGATGCCGTGACTGCGGTTCAATAATAATTGGAGTTATGTTATCAGAAAAGATAAAGTCATTGTCATAATCGCGATCGAATAAAAAATAAAACTCATGTTCGGGATGCTGAACAGTAATAAGTCTTAGGGTTTCATGAATAAACCACCCAACACCTTCGAGCTTATTTTTAATTAATAGTCTTGTATTAACTGCTATTCTCAAATTATTATTTTCTTTTGATTTAAAAAAGCCAAGGCATGCATGGCAATCAAATATTTTATTATATTTAAATACTTTATACAAAAGTATTATTTTTTCAAATCAGTGAAGTATTAAAGGTTGGATAATAATTTATGATGGAATAAATAAAAGTATGCAACGAAAATTTATAACCAATCTTCTTTTTTTACTGCTCCTAAATCTCCTTATAAAACCTTTTTGGATATTGGGTATTGATCGAAGCGTCCAAAACCTTGTTGGATCAGAAAGTTATGGGTTTTATTTTGCAATTTTTAATTTTTCTTATCTGTTCAGTATTTTATTAGATGTTGGTATTACCAATTTTAATAACAGAAACATTGCACAGAACCAACAACTCTTTACAACGCATTTTCCCAGTATCATTATTTTGAAAATGATGCTGATTGCAGTTTACGGATTTGTAATTCTCATTGTTGGATTTACGATTGGATATAATTCATCTCAATTCTATATGCTTTGCTGGATTGGGATTAATCAAATTCTTCTTTCATTTATACTTTATTTAAGATCGAATATTTCCGGCTTATTATTACTTAAAACAGATAGTATTTTATCTGTATTGGACAGATTTTTAATGGTTGTTATTTGTAGTGTTTTGATTTGGGGGCATTTGTTTAATGCTCCTTTTAAAATAGAATGGTTTGTTTATGCACAAACAGTAGCCTATTTAATTACTGCAGGAATTGCGTTGCTTATTGTGCTCAACAAATCTCAGATTAAAAGATTGAATTGGAATCGGGCACTTTTCATTATGATACTCAAACAAAGTTTTCCTTATGCTTTGTTGGTCTTCTTTATGAGCCTCTATAATCGGCTCGATTCAGTTATGATTGAACGGATGCTCCCCGGCTCAACCGGAGATATTCAAGCCGGTATTTATGCCCAGGCCTTTCGACTATTTGATGCAGGAAATAACTTCGCTTTATTGTTCGGTGTTCTTTTATTACCCATTTTCTCGAAAATGATTAAGCTCAATGAATCGGTGAAGAGAATGGTTAAACTTTCATTCACACTCATTTTTACCTTTGCTATTATTGCGGCGTTAAGTTCTTATTTTTATGACTTAGAATTGATGAAGTTGATGTATTATCAACAGGAATCGGAATCCTTGTCTGCCTATAATATTCGAATGATGGAATCTGCACAAATTTTGGGCATACTTATGTTTAGTTTTATCGCGGTCTGTTCAACTTATATCTTTGGTACACTTCTCACAGCGAATGGAAATATTATTCAATTGGTGAAAATTGCTGCGCTTGGATTTGCTATTAACGTGATTCTTAATTTAACACTTATTCCCGTCATCGAGGCTTTGGGTTCTGCATATGCAAGTTTGGGAGCCCAGTCGGTTACTGCCATTTTCCTGGTTATGCTGGCAAAAAAACATTTTCGACTTAAGTTGAATTATCTATTCCTTAGTAAAATAATTTCATTCGCTATTTTGGTTTTTTTAATCGGGTATTTCGTCAAACAAATTGAATGGCCTTGGATGAATAATCTGTTATTGACAATTGGTTTATCATTATTATTGGCAAATATATTGGGATTATTCAATCTTAGATCAATTATTGGGATGATCAAAGCTAGTTCCTGATTCAATGAATGTCGTTGCAATATCCTTAATTTTAATTAATTTTATCTAAATTTGGTAAATTCCGTATACAAAAATTAAGCACCATGATCAATGCCAATTCAAAAAACACTTATTTTGACTCATCCGAATTATTATTCGTTTTATATCAAAAGAAATTACTGATTATTATTATTGCTATAATCGCAATTATTAGTGCCATTGTATTTTCTTCTCCAATTTTTATAACCCCATTATTTAAATCCACCACCATCATCTATCCAACTACCAGTAGTTCGATATCAAATACATTAATTGTTAAAGATCAAAATTCTGATTTATTACGATTTGGGGATGAAGAAGAGTCAGAGCAATTATTACAATTACTAAATTCTACATTGGTTAGAAGTCGAATTATTGATAAATTTAATCTCATTGATCATTATGATATGGATGTCAACTCTCCTTTAATTATGACTCATTTGTTTAAGGAATTTGATAGTAAATTTAAATTTTCAAGAACCGAATTTATGGCTATTGAAATTTTAGTCTTGGATCATGACTCACAAATGGCGGCCAATATGGCAAATGAAATTGTAAGATTACTTGATACGGTGAAAATCAATATGCAGCACAAAAGAGCAATGGATGGATTAAAAATTGTTGAGAATGAATACTTGCAATTAAAAGCAGATGTTAAAGTTATGGAAGACTCATTAACTAAATTACGAGGAAAGGGAATACATGATTACGAATCGCAAGCTGAAATGATTAATCAGCAATTAGCCATTGAGATTGCCACCGGAAATACTTCAGCTGTAAGGAGACTGGAAACCCAACTAACTATTTTGGCAGAGTATGGAGGCCCATATGTTTCATTGAGAGATGCATTGTCCTATGAAAAAGAGCAGGAGAGTGAGATGAAATCCAAATATAGCGAAGCCAGAGTTGATGCAATGAATTCTTTACCTCAGTCTTTTGTTGTGAGTAAGGCATTTGCGGCCGAAAGAAAATCATATCCATTGCGAGTTATAATTGTTCTATTAACAACCATAGCCGTTCTGTTTTTTACCATACTCGTCATTCTTTTTCTTGAAAATCTATCAAAGATAAAGTTGAGAAAAGTATAATGAAACATCCATGAGAGTTCATTCTTACACAAGGAAATAACCAACGTATGGATGTTCCATCTGACCATTAAGAATTAATTATAGACAGATGAAAATTGTTACCGGCCGATATAAAAATCATATTATTTTAGTATTGAGTGTATTTTATCTTGCACTGAACTTATACCTGATAATTAATGATTTCTATGGTTTATTACTCATACCGATATTTATCATTATTGTAAGCTTGTATTTCTTGTCATCAGATGCTATACTTTTGTTGATTACAGCTTTGACGCCATTATCCATTAGTTCCGAAATTGCTGATACAGGCTTATTATTGTCGTTGCCAACAGAAATATTGCTTATTGGGATTACAGTATTATTTATCTTGAAATTTGTTTATGATAATTCCTACGATAAGCGAATATTAATGCATCCAATAAGCATCTTGGTTGGCCTAAGTTTACTGTGGATGTTGATATGTTCAATTACAAGTGAAACGCCAGTTGTATCATTCAAATATTTGATATCAAGAATGTGGTTTGTGATCCCGTTTTATTTTATGGCAGTGATGCTTTTTAAGAGAAAAGAGTTGTTGAAATTTTTTAGTTGGCTTTATGTAATTCCTTTAATTATTGTAATTATATATTCCATATTTCGGCATGCACAATTTGGATTCTCGGAGGAAACCGGGCATTGGGTAATGAGCCCTTTCTTTAATGACCATACATCTTATGGAGCCATGCTTGCATTTTTCATTCCGGTTTTTATTGGATTTAACCGCACTATTGAATATTCAAAAACCGTTCGAAGGGTTTCTTTTTTGGTAAGTATAATCTTAATTCTGGCACTAGTTCTATCTTTTAGTAGGGCTGCTTGGCTAAGTTTAGCCATTGTTTTTTTTATTTTTCTCTGTATTCGATGGAAAATAAAATTTAAGTGGATTGCCATAAGCTCGTCGGCGTTAATTATATTTTTCTTTGTTTTCCAAAAAGAGATTATTCAGCAATTAAAAAAGAATACAACAGAATCATCTGAAAATTATGTAGCGCATATTAAATCTATTTACAATATTTCTTCGGATGCTTCAAACCTGGAACGGATTAACCGGTGGCAGTCGGCCATTCGAATGTTTAAAGAACGCCCAATTGTAGGATGGGGTCCCGGATCTTATCAGTTTGTTTATGCTCCTTATCAGCGATTAAATGAGAAAACAATAATCAGTTCCAATATCGGAGATGAGGGAAGTGCGCATAGTGAATATTTGGGTCCCTTGGCTGAGATGGGGATTCCGGGATTCATTATTATGGTGATGCTGGTCATTCTTGCCCTAAAAACTGGAATTAAAATATATCAACACACAACGAATCATGAGATTAAAATGATTAGTCTGGTGAGTGTGCTGGCTTTGTCATCATATTTCATTCATGGCTTATTGAATAGTTTTTTGGATACCGATAAGGCTTCAATACCTGTTTGGGGATTCATCGCCATGATCGTTGCGATGGATGTTTATCATAACGAATCTTCTAAAGAAAAAAGAGATGTAAAATCATAATGCTTATAGGTTCTCAAGAACTTCAGGTAATCTTCGCAGTGCAGCCATTTCTTTCCATTTTCCACGTGCCTCACCGGCTGGTGCACCAAAATAGGTTTTTCCTCCTTCCAATGATTTTGCTACGGCGGAAGTGGCGAGGATGACAGCACCTTTACCAATAACCAAATCTTTATTGATGGCAACCCTACCCCAGATAATTACATCATCTTCTATTTTAGTAACTCCAGCTATTGCCGCAAAAGAGCCAATTAAGCAATTTTTGCCAATATAGGTATCATGGCCCACCTGGCAATGATTGTCCATCTTTGTCCCTTGAGAAATTATGGTGTCGCCTGAAACGCCTTTATCAATACTGCATAATGCACCAATTTCAACATTATCTTTAATAACGACCCTTCCACAAGATTCAAGCTTGCGATAAGCTTCAGGTCTTCTTTGGAAGTAATAGGCATCAGCACCAAGCACAGAATTTGCATGAATGATAACATTGTCTCCAATGATCACATGATCATAAATACTTACGTTTGCGTGTATAATGCAATTCTTCCCGATTACTACATTATCGCCAATAAATACATTAGGCTGAATAATTGTGTCTTTTCCAATCCTGGCATCTTTATTAATCGCAACTTCTGCCGGCTTAAAAGGACTGATTTTTTTTACTAAATAAACATAATCTGCAAATGGATCATCTGAAATGATGAGTGCTTTTCCATCAGGGCAGGGTAGTTTTTTGTTAATTAAGATGGTTGTGGCAGCTGAATTGAGTGCTTTCTCATAATATTTGGGGTGATCAACAAATGTAAGATCACCAGCCTCTACCATATGGATTTCATTAATGCCGGCAATTTGGAAGTCGGCTTCGCCAATAAATTCTGCCTTAATAATTTCAGCTATTTCTTTTAAAGAATAGGGACTGTCAAATTTCATCTCAATTCGCCGTATTTATTTTACTCGTTCAGAATATTCACCTGATCTGGTATCTACTTTAATGCGTTCACCCGTGTTAATAAACAATGGAACTTTTACAACGGCACCTGTTTCAAGTGTAGCATCCTTAAACGTATTGGTTGCAGTATTTCCTCTTTCGCCGGGTTCTGTATAAGTAACTTTTAGTTCTACATAAGCTGGCATATCACAATTTATGGGCATTTCCGTTTCAGCGTGATATAAAACATCTACATTATCACCTTCCTTTAAAAAGGCTGGAGCACTGATTAATTTTTTATCGAAGAAAGTTTGTTCGAAAGTTTCAGCATTCATGAAATGATAAGTGTCTCCTTCGCTATATAAATATTGATATTGCCGACGTTCTATTCGTTGTGTGTTAATTTTCACACCTGCTGTAAACGTATTTGGAATTACTTTTCCTGTTTTAAGATTTTTAAGCTTCGTCCTGACAAAAGCAGGCCCTTTCCCGGGCTTCACATGTTGGAACTCAACAATGACAAATAAATCACCATTAAATTCGATACATAATCCATTTTTAAAATCTGAAGTAGACGCCATTATATGTTGATTATTGATCGTTTCTTTGTTGCCTGGTATACCCTTTCATAATTCCCCGAGTTGAGCGAGCTATAAAGGCTAATATTTCATCTCTCTCTGGAGTTACGGGAACATCAGCTTCAATAATTGAAACTGCTTGTGTTACATTTAATCCTCTAAGATAGATTATTCTATAAATTTCTTGTATGGCATTTATCTGATCATTTGTGAATCCTCTTCTCCTTAATCCAATGGAGTTTACACCAACATAGGATAATGGTTCACGTGCCCCTTTCGTAAATGGGGGTACATCTTTACGTGCCATTCCGCCTCCGGAAATCATCGAATGTGCTCCAATCTGAACGAATTGATGTACAGCAGAGAGTCCGCCTATAATCGCCCAGTCGTCAATTGTAATATGACCTGCTAAGGTTGCCGCATTCGCTAAAATTACATGATTCCCGATGATACAATCATGGGCGACATGTACATAAGCCATGAGCAAACAGTTATTTCCAACTATGGTTTCAAGATTGGCTTTAGTTCCACGATTAATCGTTACAAATTCACGGATGATGCAATTGTCTCCAATTTTTACCACCGTTTCTTCACCCTGATATTTTAAATCTTGAGGAATTGCAGATATAACAGCACCTGGGAAAACTTTACAGTTTTTACCAATTCTAGCGCCTTCCATAATAGTAACATTAGAACCAATCCAGGTTCCTTCATCAATTTCAACATTTTTCTCTATATTGACAAAAGGTTCAATTACCACGTTTTTGGCAATGTTTGCCTGTGGGTGAACATATGCTAGGGGTTGGTTCATCTGTTATGATTTTGCTGGATTACTGTTTTTAGAAAGTAATGCCATCATTTCTGCTTCCATGACTGCATCTTCACCTACATAGGCATAACCTTTCATATGACAAATACCTCTTCGTATTGGAGAAATAAGTTCCAATGAAAAAACAATAGTATCTCCGGGAACTACTTTTTTTCTGTATTTAACCTTGTCAATTTTCATAAAATAAGTGGTGTAATTTTCCGGGTTATCAACTTGGCTTAGTGCTAAAATACCACCCGTTTGAGCCATTGCTTCAACTTGAATAACACCTGGTAATACCGGCTCTCCGGGAAAATGACCTACGAAAAATGATTCATTCATCGTAACATTTTTCACCCCAGTAATTTGGGAAGTATTCATGTCAATCACCTTATCAACAAATAAAAATGGGGGTCGATGCGGTAGAATTTTTTGAATTTGTTTTACATCGTAAAACGGCTTTTTTGTTAAATTGAACGGAGGTTTTGTGTTCATTACTTTATGATTATTTGACTGTTTTTTAATGAGTTTCGCAAACTGAACATTGGAGAAATGCCCAGGACGTTTGGCAATAACTTTCCCTTTAATTGGTTTGCCAAGCAAGGTTAAATCACCAACAATGTCTAATAGTTTGTGTTTGGCGGGTTCATTATGAAAATGAAGATCCAGGTTATTTAATATGCCTTCTTTCTTCACTTTAACTTTAGGTTGATGAAATAATTCAGCCAGGTGATCTAATTCTTCTTGTGAGATTTGACGGTTAACAAACACAATGGCACTACTTAAGTCACCCCCTTTTATTAAATTGTTATTTAATAAGTATTCAAGTTCATGGAGAAAAACGAATGTCCTGCATCTTGAGAATTCGGTTTTAAATTCACTAATACTTTTCAAATTAGCAGTTTGTTTTCCAAGTACATTTGTTTCGTAATCAATTTCCACATCAATATTATATTGATCGTCAGGTTGGGCAATCATTACAATTTTGTTAGCTTCATCGGTATAAACAATTTCTTCAGTTATAGTGATGTACTCACGTTCTGCGTTTTGTTCTTCAATACCTGCTTCAATTAAGGCATCGATAAAGAAACGGGAACTTCCGTCCATTATGGGCGTTTCATCCTTATCTAATTCAATAAGGATATTATCGATACCTAAACCAGTTATTGCTGCCAACACATGTTCAGTGGTATATATTCGGGCATTATTTTCTTCTAGCGTGGTTCCCCTTGAAGTGTCAATAACATTGTCAACATCAACATTAATTATAGGCGCTTCAGCGAGATCGGTCCGTTGAAATTTGTATCCAAAATTTTCTGGGGCAGGTTTGAAAGTGAGATTAACGTCCAGCCCTGTATGTAACCCAGTTCCGGATACAGTCATCGCCTTTTTTATAGTTCTTTGATTTTCCGGCATAGAAAGATGTTGAGTAAGAAATTAAAATTTATCGCAAAAGTAACAAATTTTATAAATCTTCAATTACTGAATTGGTTTTTTAACGAGCTAGTTATGGTTTCTTTTGATTCTTTTCCAACTTATTCAGCCTTGTAACGATCTTTTGTAAGTTTTTGAAATGGATGTAAGACCTTCGGTAAGTAGATATATCGAATGATGGAGAACCTTGTACCATCGTGCCTTCCTCTTTAATACTACTGCCAACTCCTGATTGGGCTGCAATTTTTACACCATCGGCAATAACTAAATGACCAACAATTCCAACTTGGCCGCCAATCAAACAATTTTTTCCAATTTTTGTTGTACCGGAAATTCCTGTTTGTGCAGCTATTATTGTATTTTCACCGATCTCCACATTATGGGCAACCTGAATCAAATTGTCCAGTTTTACACCCCTTCTGATGATGGTACTACCAAGTGTAGCTCTATCAACGATTGTGTTTGCACCAATTTCAACATTATCTTCTATTTTTACATTTCCTATTTGTGTAATTTTTTTGTAATTGCTATCTGATTGAGGAGCAAATCCAAATCCATCACTTCCTATTACAACTCCCGCATGGAAGGTGCAGTCGTTTCCAATTTCATTATCCGAATAGATTTTAACGCCGGGGTAAATGATGGTGTTATTACCAATGATCACATTATCCCCAATATAGCATTGAGGGTATATTTTTACATTGTTGCCAATTTGAACCTGATTTCCAATAGAAACAAATTCACCCACATAACAATCTTCTCCTAAACTTGCTGATGCTGATATTGAAGCTAATTTTGATAATCCTTTTTTATTTTGTTTAATCTGATTATACGCATCTAATAAAGTGGCAAATGCAGAGTAAGAATCCTCAACCCGAATTAATGTTGATGTAACTGGTTTATCAGGACTGAATGAATTATTTACAATAACAATAGATGCATTGGTTGCATAAATGTATTGGGTGTATTTTGGGTTCGCCAAAAAAGTAAGCGATCCCTTTTCTGCTTCCTCAATTTTTGATAAAGTCGTAACGCTTATTGTTGGATCCCCTTCAATGGTTCCTTTTAGTATATCAGCAATTTGTTGCGCCGTAAGTTCCATCTGATTTATTTTTTATTTTGAATACTGCAAAATTATCATTTACGCTAAATCTTTTGGGTAACACAGGAAATATTTAGTTACTGCTCGCGATAATACAGAAATGTTTAATTGATCTGATGCTTCGGAAATATCTTTAATAGTTCCGTTTTTGTACAAAATGTTAATCTGTCCTACCTTCGGATTATAAGCATAATTCGAGGTAATATCTTTAAATACAAAGTAATCGCATTCTCCATCAGTAATATCAAATTTCTTTTTGACTTTCGATTTTATTGTCTCAATATATTGAGGGTTGAAATCAGTGTCTTGCATTTCAATTTTAAATAATCTTCGATTTACGATGGAGTTGCTTAAATACGATAACACTTTATCGGGGTGATGAATCCATTCTTTGAGAGCCGAAAGGATATCAAAATCGTCGAGTTGTGAATAATTACTCAATACCTGAGGATTGTTTTTAAAATCCTGAATGCTGTAATTTTCGTGCAAGAATGAAGATAAGGCTGTTGTCGCAAATATTTTTTTGCCATTACTGGCTAATAGTTTTGCGCGTTTCAGTACCCTCATTAAAGCATATTCGGCAGCCAATACCGTTTTGTGAAGATAAACTTGCCAGTACATCAAGCGCCTTGCGATCAGAAATTTTTCAATAGAATAGATGCCTTTGGCTTCTACAACCAATTTATCATTTACAACTTGAAGCATTTTTATAATCCGATCAGCATTAATAATTCCTTCAGATACGCCGGTAAAAAAACTATCTCTTTTTAAATAATCCAGGCGGTCAGCATCCAGCTGGCTGGAAACCAACTGGTGCAGAAATTTCTTCGGATACTCATTCTTAAATATTTGAAGCCCAATTTCCAGTTTGCCATTAAATTCTTTGTTTAAATAATTCATGTATATTTCTGAGATATCCTCATGTGATGGTCCTTTAACCAAAGAGTGTTCCAGGGTATGTGAATAGGGACCATGTCCAATGTCGTGCAATAAAATTGCGATGGCCGCTCCACATGTTTCTTCCTCAGTGATTTTTTGCCCTTTATCTTTTAAAACAGCGATAGCCAACCCAATTAAATGCATAGCACCTATGGAGTGATGAAACCTAGTATGCAACGCACCGGGATAAACCAGGTGTGTAAGTCCTAATTGCCTGATGCGTCTCAATCTTTGAAAATATGGATGTTCAATTAGATTAAAAATTAATTCATCAGGTATGGTGATAAAACCGTAAACCGGATCATTGAATATTTTTCTTTTGTTTGCTACAAAAAGATTCACTTTTATTGTAAATTTGGATTAATTTTTGATGATCGGAACAAGTTATTGTAATATCAATTCAATATTACAATTTTTTTTGGAACCTTCAAATTTAAAAATATTTCGAAATTAGTGCTAATTAACGATTAATATATTATTTATGGGTAAAGTGAAAATTCTTTGGGTGGATGATGAGATTGATTTGTTGAGGTCACAAATTTTGTTTCTTGAGCAAAAGGGCTATGATGTTGTTACTTCAAATAACGGTGATGAAGCTTTAGATTTGATTAGCATTAGCAGTTTTGATATCGTTTTCTTAGATGAGAATATGCCCGGGTTGTCAGGGTTGGAAACCTTGGATGTAATTAAACAACGGCAACCAAATTTGCCGGTAGTAATGATTACCAAAAGCGAAGAAGAGTCAATTATGGATGATGCGATTGGTTCTAAAATATCGGACTATCTTATTAAACCAGTAAACCCCAATCAAATTCTTTTGTCTTTAAAAAAGACACTGGATGATAAGAAATTGATCAGTGAAAAATCGATGCATTCATACCAAATGGAATTCAGATCCATTGGAATGGAGTTAAATAATAATTTGAATTATCAGGAATGGGCTGAGATTTATCGAAAGCTAACGAGATGGGAATTAGAGCTTGAAAGGTCAAAAGATCAGGGAATACTTGAAGTGTTAAAAATGCAAAAGGATGAAGCAAATCAAGTGTTTATCAAATTTGTCGAGAAAAATTACCTGGATTGGCTTGCAGCAAAAACAGACGACAGACCTATTATGTCGCACACACTCCTCAAAGAAAAGCTATTACCATTATTAGATAATCCTGAACCATTGTTTTTCTTACTTATTGATAATTTAAGGTATGACCAATGGAAGGCAATTCAGCCCCTGATTGAAGAATTCTATCGCGTTGAGAATGATGAGATTTTTTATAGTATACTCCCTTCTACAACGCAATATGCGCGTAATGCATTGTTTTCAGGTTTAATGCCTTTAGATATTGAACTTAAATACCCGAAATACTGGACTCGTGAATCTGAGAAAGGTTCTAAGAACCAATTCGAAAGTGAACTCTTAGGCGAATTGCTGAAGCGCTATGGCAAAGATATCAAATACTCATACCATAAAATATTAAACCTGAATGCAGGTCGGAAGTTACTGGAAAATCTGCCTAACTTGATGAGCAACAGGCTCAACGTAATCGTTTATAATTTTGTAGATATGTTGTCACATGCACGTACAGATATGCAAATAATCCAGGAGTTAGCAGATGATGAGCCTGCTTATCGATCTTTAATGCTTTCTTGGTTTGAGCACTCATCACTTTTTGACGTAATTAAGTATTTATCAAAACAAAAGCTTAAACTAATTATCACCACCGATCATGGTTCAGTAAGAGTTCAGCATCCCGTTAAAATTGTCGGCGATCGCGAAACCAATAGTAACTTGCGGTACAAACATGGCCGTAATTTGAATTATGATTCAAAGGATATATTTACTTTATCAAGACCTGAAGATGGATTTCTGTCGAGAGAAAATGTGAGTACGAGCTTTGTATTTTGTAAAAAAAATAATTTCTTTACTTATCCGAATAATTATAATCATTATGTCAATTTATATAAAAATACATTCCAGCACGGAGGAATTTCGATAGAAGAGCTTCTGATTCCATTCATCACCCTAAGTCCGAAATAAAATGGAACAAAAGATTACTTGTAAATCGCTGGATGAACTACCAAATATAGTTGAAAAATTATTGAACAGTTTCCCAACCGACCGGATATTCGCTTTTAAAGGAAATCTGGGAGCCGGGAAAACAACTTTTATTAAAATTTTATGCAAAAAATTGGGTGTGAAAGATGAGGTTGTCAGTCCGACTTTCGCGATTATTAATGAATATCTTACTGAATCGCTTGGGTCCATTTTCCATTTCGATTTTTATCGGATAAATAAGGTTGAGGAAGTAATGGATATTGGGTATGAAGAATATTTGTACAGCGATAATTATTGCCTAATTGAGTGGCCAGAGAAAATAGAAGAACTTTTACCTCAAGATATCGTATACATTACCATTATTGAGAAGCAAGATAATAATAGTAGAATTATTTATTTTATGAAGCGCTAAAAAATGAGTTCAGAGAAAAGTGGATTCTTTAAATTTTCACACATCGAAGATTTAATGCCACAAGAAGAAAAACTTGAAATACGAAATAGAAATACCCAATTAACAATTGGTATCCCTAAAGAAGTTCTTGAAACTGAAAACCGTATCAGCCTTATCCCTGATGCAGTTCAGTTAATTGTTCAAAATGGGCATAGGGTATTAATTGAAACCGGTGCAGGCGATTCAGCCCACTTTTCTGATAATGAGTACAGCGAAGCCGGCGGAGAAATTGTTAAACGTGCTGATGAAGTATTCAACGCAGATATTCTCATCAAAGTTGCCCCACTTATGCCGGAAGAAATAAAAATGATCAAGAAGCGGCAAATAGTATTTTCAATGTTAAATCTAACAGGCCAATCAGTGCAATATTTCAAATCATTAATAGAAAAAAAAGTTACGGCTATTTCATTTGAGAAGATTAAAGATAAAACGGGCGCATTCCCGGTAATTCGATCAATGAGTAAATTAGTTGGAAATACAGCCATTCTTATCGCATCCGAGTATTTAAGTAATACCCAATTTGGTAAAGGGATGATACTTGGCGGATTTTCCGGTATTCCTCCAACTGAAGTAGTAATTCTGGGGGCAGGGACGGTGGCTGAAAACGCTTCACGAACAGCCTTGGGAATGGGTGCGTCAGTGAAAGTTTTCGATAACTCTATTTATAAATTAGAACGACTTCAACGCAATTTAAACCAACGAATTTATACATCCATCATTCAACCTAAACTAATTGGCGAAGTACTAAAAACCTCAGATGTTTTAATTGGAGCTATTCATTCCGGTGATGGATTAGCGCCATGCATTGTAAATGAAAGCATGGTACAAAATATGAGATCTGGATCTGTAATTGTTGATGTTAGTATTGATCAAGGGGGATGTGTCGAAACCTCACAACTTACCGATCATAAAAACCCGGTATTTAAAAAATATGATGTTACCCATTATTGTGTTCCCAATATGGCCTCCAGAATCCCACATACTGCATCTCTTGCATTTAGTAATTTTTTCGCACCAACCATTCTTAAAATAGGTATTGGAGGCGGATTGGAAGGTTTTCTAAGAACAGATTATGGATTCTGTCAGGGAATCTATTTGCTAAATGGGATCGTAACGAATAAGCAAGTCGGTCAACAATTTAATTTGCCATATCAGGATATAGACTTACTGATGGCTGCATTTGGTTAATCTTAATCATTATCTTTGCCTAATAAGTTGGTTTAATATCTTATAAAGAATTTTCAAAAGTGATTTCATCTACCATGCATCCAATTTATAACGAGAATGAGCAATTTGAATGCTTGGCTAAGCTGCTTATTAAATTTAAGGGACAGAAAATATTTGTATTGGTAGACGAAAACTCGAAAAGATTCTGCCTTCCTTTAATTCGTCCAACACTAAAAACATACGATACGATCATCATTGAAATCCAATCCGGTGAGGGGAATAAAACACTTCGCACTTGTGAATTCATTTGGAATTTCTTGCTGGAGAAAAAAGCCGATAGAAATTCGATACTGTTAAATCTGGGTGGTGGAATAATTACTGATATTGGTGGATTTGTTGCCTCAACATATAAAAGAGGAATAAAATTCGTAAACATTCCAACTACTGTATTGGGAATGGTAGATGCCGCAATAGGAGGTAAAACGGGTATCGATTTTAAGATGTTTAAAAATCAAATTGGCGTTTTTTCATATCCTGAAGCGGTAATTATTAATCCAGCTTTTATTAAAACATTAGCCGTTCGACAATTAAATGCAGGACTTGCTGAAATAATAAAGAGTGCACTCATTAGCGACGCTTCTCTTTGGGATAGATTAGTGAAGGAGCAAGGACTGGAGATTGCAAATTGGGAGCCTTTTATTACAAATTCTTTGAAGATTAAAAATACCATTGTAAGCGAAGACCCTATTGAAAAAGGTATTCGAAAATTGTTAAACTTCGGTCATACCATCGGCCATGCGATTGAAACTTATTCGTTAAAAAAAGATGATGTTCCATTATTGCATGGTGAAGCTGTTGCCATTGGTATTATTTGTGAAGCTTATCTGTCAACAAAACTATTAAAACTTCCTGCATCTCAACTTGATCAAATTATAAGCTTTATAACCGAACATTATCACTTTTACCAAATAAAAGCTGAATCAGTTGAGGTGATTATTGAACTAATGATGCAGGATAAAAAGAATGAATACGGAAAAATTAATTTGACATTAATTTCATCAATCGGTTTAGGTGTGATAGATCAATATTGCGACCTTGAATTAATTGAAAGAAGCTTGAGATTTTACACTCAACTAAACAGATTATAGTGCCAAATGGAAAGAATTATTATAAAGAAAAATAATCGAAATTTAGTTGGTGAAATAAAATTACCTTCCTCTAAAAGTGAAAGTAATCGTGCACTGATGATCAAAGCCCTTTGCGATGAGAATATTACAATCCACAATTTATCTCAAGCTGAAGATACACAACTCTTAAATCGTTGTCTGAGGTATATTGAACCTTGTAGCGCTTCAGGAATTCCTGTGATTATTGATGCAAAAAATGCAGGAACTGTATTTCGTTTTTTAACCGCTTATCTGGCAATTATTCCCGGTAAATGGCTGTTGACCGGTAGTGAGCGGATGCAGCAACGTCCAATTAATCAATTAGTAGAAAGCTTAAAAACATTGGGTGTGGAAATAAAGTATACTGGAAAACAAGGATATCCTCCACTACTTATTTCGGGTAGAAATATGAAAGGAGGTATCGTAAATTTGGATGCCAGCGTGAGTAGTCAATTTATTACTGCCTTACTTTTAATTTCACCGCTTATGCCTGACGGTCTGGAAATTAACTTGAAGGGCACAATTATTTCAAGACCATATGTGGCAATGACGATCTCTATTATGAAGCATTTTGGAATTATTGTGGATCATACTGAAAGGCAATTTAAGGTGGGTCAGCAATCGTTTACACATGATGACTTTGATGTGGACTCGGATTGGTCTGCAGCTTCTTATTGGTATGAGATAATAGCACTTAGCGATAAAGCCGAAATATTTATTTCCGGACTGAAGAAAGAAAGTTTGCAAGGAGATCGCGTATTGCCGGAGATTTTTAATTTATTAGGCGTAAGTACTGAGTTTACTTCAACAGGGGCAATTTTGAAGAAAGTCAAGCTTGAGACAAATTATTTAGAATATGATTTTATTGATTGTCCTGATTTAGCACAAGCGGTTATCTCCACCTGTGTTGGTTTAGATATAGAGGGAAGTTTTAGAGGCTTACAGAGTCTCCTTATTAAGGAAACCGACAGGGTTGCAAAACTGAATGATGAGCTAAGTGTTTTTGGATTTTCATTCTCAGAATCAGAAAAAAATAATTGGATATTAAAAAGAACGGGTTCTGCAATGACTGAATTAAACAAGCATACTTTTAAAACCTATGATGACCATCGAATGGCAATGGCCTTAGCACCTTTAGCACTCAAAACGAACACTTTGATTCTTGAAGATCCGGATGTAGTTATCAAATCCTATCCCGGATTTTGGGAGGATTTAAAAACTGTTGGTTTTAAAATAGAAAACATCTAGCCATTATTTTTCATATTTTTGTGCAAATTCTCTTTTTAAATTATGATTGTCGATATTTTCATCCCATGTTTCATCGATCAGATTTACCCCGAAACGGGCTTAAATATGATTAAAATTCTTAAAAAACTGGACATCGAAGTTCACTATAATCAAGAGCAAACATGTTGTGGGCAAATTGCATTCAATGGAGGTTTTTGGGATGAAGCCAAAGCAATGGGAGAAAAATTCATTAACGATTTTCCAAATAATCGACCCATCGTAACTCCAACGGCATCATGTGCAGGAATGGTACGTAATTATTATCCTGAGTTATTCCATAATACCGCATTACATAATGAATGTCGCCAAGTACAGAAAAATATTTTTGAATTCACCGAATTTCTCGTCAAGGTATTAAAAGTAACCGATTTAGGTGCTGAGTTTAATGCCAAGGTTACTTATCATGACTCATGTGCTGCGTTGCGGGAAATCAGAATTAAAGATGAACCTCGTCAATTGCTGAGCAATGTTAAAGGATTAGAACTCATCGAAATGAAAGACAATGAAGTTTGTTGTGGTTTCGGTGGAACTTTTTCCGTCAAACATACATCTATTTCTTCAGCGATGGCGGAGCAAAAAGTATTAAATGCAATCGATACCGGTGCTGAATATATTGTATCCACAGATTTATCTTGCCTGATGCATCAGGCAAGTTATGCTAAAAAGAAAAAACTACCTATTAAAATTATTCATTTGATTGATGTACTGGCCTCAGGTTGGTAAAGAATTATTTTATCAACTTCCTGATCTCACCAATTGTTCCTGGCCTGCCAATAATGATTTTGTTTGCATCCAACAATAAAAGGGTAGGGGTTGAATGAATTCCATATTCTTTGGCCAGCGGACTATCCCAACCGCCAAACTGACAAATAGTTGTCCATTGAAAATTATGAGTTCCCATAAAATCATTCAGCACTTTCTGGGACGTATCTAAAGAAATGCTTATCATTTCCAATTGACCTTCTTTATCCAGATAAAATTCATGTAATTCGGGGAGGAGATTGGTGCAGTGTGGGCACCAACTTACCCAAAAAATAACCAAAGTGTATTTCGAATCTATGCTTTTTAATTCTACCAATTCTTGATTTAAGTCTCGCACAATTATTGGTGGAGCCTGTTTGCCCGTCGAAAGCATTTTTATCGTTGCTAATCGTTTGGCTAATTCGGTTTCATCTTCCAAGTTTTCGCAATCTTCATCCGTCATTAATAGATTTGCAATATGTGAATTTGCCTTGTCAAAGCCATAATTCTCAAATCCATTAATTAAATATTCAATTACAAAATTGTGAATTTCAATATTCTCGGAAGTCACCTCAAGCATTATATCTATAGCTCTGATAAACTCATCCTCAAGTTGATCCTTTGTTAAAGATTGATCCTGATATAGGGAGAGATAAGTAAGCAATGAGTTGGTAATGGCATTGCTTCGCAAGAGCAACGGATCATCAAATTTGATTAAATCAAAATAATGTTCCCGTAAATACACTTGCTGTTGTTGCGGATTTAAATCGATATTGATTAATGGTTTTCGATCGGTCGCAATTAATTTTCCGGCGTAAGTCTGAGCATTAAGCTCCAATAAATTCTGAGTAAAAGTATTTAAGCCTTGCTGTATTCTATTGAATTGTGATGAAACATTCTGATAAAATGGATCTGTATTCGGATAATAAAATAACACAGGTTGTAATAATTCCAATCGATATTGATCATAATTTCGTTTAAGGATATAACGGTAATAAATTTGATTCTCTACAGATTCTGTAATTTTTATTTGATTAACGGGCTCGTTTAATTCGGTGGTAAAATCAATATTTTCTTCGTTAAGAATAAGATCGATGGTTTTATTGTTTGCGAAATATAAACGGTATAATCCTGAGGGCGATTCATTAGGAATTGAAAAAGTAAACTTCCCTGAGAAATCTGTTTTGGTTGAATCCTGAATATCAAATCTGTCGCCGTATAAACTTGCCAAATATATTTCTGCAGCATGGTAATTATTGATTGTGCCGTTTATCTGATATTCCTGCCCAATTAGAAATGCAGGCAACAATAGTAAAATAAGTAAAAATGTTTTTCTCATATCTTGATTTCTTAAGAGCTGAAAATTACAAAAAAACCAACAGCTTTTCCGGTGAAGAATTATTAAGTCTTCTGTTAGTCGATGTTCAGAAATTCCGAGCGAGAAGTTTTTTCTCCTGAATGATTCGATCTACCAAATCTGCTATCTCACCATATCTGATTCTTAAATTTAATTGAAGCGTTTCATTGCTTGTAAAAATTTCCTTGTATGAATTCTGTGCTTCTGAAACCGAGTTATAAGCTTGGTCAAGCAATTGATTAAATCTATTAAAATCTTTGCGGTCCGGTGATCTATTATTATATTGTGTGATAAATTCGTTAAAAGATTCTAGCCCTCTCAACTGAATCGCCAATGCCTTATTGTATTTTTCAGAATTTAGATTATACTTGATAATATCTAAATTCCGACGAAGAACTGACAAATTATCTTTTACTAATTTGTGTCTGGGGTTCAACGATTCTATCCTTTTTATTGATTGTTGGATTTGATCAAATTCTGTTATATAAGCTAATTGATTTATTATTTTCTTGTATTGAAAACTTGTACTTGTGACTCTCTTTTGCCTTTCATAATCAAAGTCGGAATAATTAATAATGGTGTTTGAGAGCTGCCAAATTGGATCAAACGGCATATGGTCTTTGATGAATCCCTCAGGGTTCACTTTGTAATATTTGGAGCTAAAAACTTTTTTGTATTGAGCACTATTTTTAGCTGTTAGGGATTCAGGAATCTCAAAATATCCTGCTGCCCAGGTTGGATCAAATAAATACCAGCGGTTCTGAAGTTTAACTACATTCCAGGCATGGCCTGTATTGCTTAAAACGCCTGTACTTTTGCGGGCATACCCGGAAACTACATAAGAATTAAAACCTAATTCATGGCAAATCTTGTTAAATACCTCTGCAAACGACTGGCACAAGCCACGCTTGGTTTCCATCGTAACAGTAATGAGGTGTTCCATGCTCACATAATCCTGCTTTTTCCTCAATTGCTCAGTTGCATAATTAATTCTGGTAGCGGTCCAGTAAAATGCTGCTTTAAGTTGATCTTCAGGCTTGTTAAATTCCGACTTAAGATAATTGGCTATGGAGATTATGCTTCTCTGTTCCCGGTCAGGCATGTCTTTAACAACTCCTTTTATGTCATCAAAATTATTATTTTGCGCAAAGGAGTTTGAAAAAGCAATGATAAATATGATTGTCTTAATCCAGTTCAAAATAGAGTCTTAGAAAGTGATTGGCTAAATTATGCACTCAAATAAACTTAAACGAATAAACCAACTTAAAATTATACAATTTTATGTTAAATTATATAGATGAAGGTTGAAAAGAATATTCTATTTTTAACCTCTCAATTATAACTTTTTATGACATTGGAGCCAAATTATACGAAGCAGATTGCTAGTGAATTATCACTTAGTGAAAAACAGGTAGCAAGCACACTCTCGATGCTTTCCGAGGGTGCAACTATTCCATTTATCGCCAGGTACAGAAAGGAACGCACAGGTTCGCTTGATGAAGTAAAGATTGCCAATATTCGGGATAGAAATTTGCAACTTAACGAATTGGATAAACGCCGAAAAGCCATCATCGCATCAATCGGGGAGCAGGACAAGATGCAGCCTGAACTAAAAAAGAAAATTGATGAGGCCACTACCATGGCTGAATTGGAAGATCTTTATTTGCCCTATAAGCCGAAGCGAAAAACAAAGGCTTCTGTTGCAAAAGAAAGAGGCCTGGAATTACTCGCCAGGCAAATTATGAATCAGGATTATTTTGATTTGTTGAGTAAGGCTGAAACTTATGTTGATGAAGAGAAAGAGATTTTAACTGTTGAGGATGCGCTGCAAGGCGCAAGAGATATTATCGCTGAGTGGATTAATGAACATCAGCATGCCAGAAAGAAAATTAGGGCCATATATCAGCGTGAGGCAATTATTAAGTCAAAGGTGGTTACATCCAAAGAAGAAGAGGGTGCCAAGTATAAAAACTATTTTGAATGGGAAGAAAATTTGATGCAAGCACCTTCTCATCGAATATTGGCGATGTTCAGAGGTGAAAATGAAAATGCGCTGAAACTTAAAATAGCAATTGATGAAAAAAGAGCGCTGCAACTATTGGATCAAATATTTGTTAAGAATGAGAGTGAATCTGCCGAACAGATAAAATTGGCAATATCAGACAGTTTAAAACGCCTGCTGTTGCCCTCCATGGACACCGAATTCAGGAATATGGCCAAAGAAAATGCAGATAAAAAGGCCATTAAAGTTTTTGCTGAGAACTTGAGACAATTACTGTTGGCGCCACCATTGGGTCAGAAGAATGTGTTGGCCATCGATCCGGGTTTTAGAACCGGCTGCAAAGTGGTTTGCCTCGATAAACTTGGAAATTTATTATATAACGAAACTATTTATCCGCATCCTCCGCAAAAGGAAAGCAAGCAAGCCATGCATAAAATTTTGAATTTAGTTAATGCTTACAATATTGAAGCCATCGCAATTGGGAACGGTACCGCAGGTCGTGAAACAGAGGATTTGATTCGTAGAATTAGATTTGATAAAAAGCTCTTGGCTTTGATGGTAAACGAGAATGGGGCTTCAGTTTATTCTGCATCAGCCATCGCACGAGAAGAATTCCCTGATTATGATGTGACCGTCAGAGGGGCAGTTTCTATTGGCCGGCGCTTAACCGATCCGTTGGCTGAGTTGGTAAAAATCGAACCAAAATCGATTGGTGTGGGTCAATACCAGCATGATGTTAATCAGTCGGCTTTGAACAACTCCCTCCAAGAAGTAGTGGAGAGTTGTGTGAATTCGGTAGGTGTGGAGCTAAACACAGCCAGCAAACAATTACTCTCTTATGTTTCGGGTTTAGGTCCAATCCTTGCAAAAAATGTAGTTGAATACCGAAATGAGAAGGGCTCTTTTAAATCTCGTAAGGAACTGCTAAAAGTTATCCGCTTCGGTCAAAAAGCATTTGAACAAGCCGCTGGATTTCTGAGAATCCGAGATGCTGAAAATCCACTTGATCGAAGTGCAGTACATCCGGAATCTTACAAAGTAGTTAAATCTATGACTAAAAAACTGGATTGTACTATTGAAGAATTAATTAAGGATGAAGAGAAGCGGAATCAATTAAATCTACAGGACTTTGTAACGGACGAAGTTGGGATGCCAACGCTTAAAGATATTACCAATGAATTGGCAAAACCCGGACGCGATCCACGCCAAAGATTTGATTTCTTTGAATTTGCACAAGGGGTGCACTCAATTGAAAATTTGCAGCAAGGCATGAAACTACCGGGAATTATCACCAATATTACTGCGTTTGGAGCCTTCGTTGACATTGGTGTGCACCAGGATGGGTTGGTTCATATTAGTAAACTGGCTGATCGATTTGTGAAGGATCCTAACCAAATTGTAAAACTCAACCAGAAGGTGGAGGTAACAATTATGGAAATTGATATTGCCCGAAAGCGAATTCAATTGTCGATGATTGATTAATGAGATTTAAAATGCCAGGTTTATTCGATTAGTCAATATCCTCCATCACGCTTTTTACCTCAAACATAAAATATTCCAGCACTGACTTTGATAAGGGGTTGCTCCAGTCCATTTGTTCAGGATGCCATTGTACACCCATCAACAATGACCGCTCGCCAATTTCTTTCCACTCAACTGCTTCGATGATACCGTCAGAAGCACGGGCAGTTACTTGCAATTTATCCGCCAATATATTTATGGCTTGATGATGACGGCTTTTAACTGTACCGAAAAGGGTGTTGGCTGACCATGCGAGTTTAGTTCCGTCCTCAAGCATCACATTGTGAAAACATTCGTAAGTGTTTGGTATTCGATGTTGAACCATTGTATCATAATCAGATGGAATATCGATAAGAAGGGTGCCACCCAATGCTACATTTAGAATTTCCTGACCACGGCAAATTCCAAGAATTGGAAGATCTAATTCCAATGCCCGCGCTATGAGGGCGAATTCAAGGCTGTCGCGTTTTATGTCAAATTCACCACAGCGATCAGCTTCCGAGGCCATCCCATAATTTCCGGGATAAATATCCGGACCTCCTGTTAAAAGTAAACCAGAGCATTCTTTAAGTAAGTGAAGGGCAGAATCGATCGAAAATTGGTACATGTCCAATGTTTCAACGGTGGGGTCTTCGGAATGAATCCAGTCAGTGTAAGTTGAATAAGCGTCAGCAGGGGTTGCTTTGGAGATAGCGATTATAAGTGTTTCGTCATCTTTCTCGAGCAATGAAAATACACAAACAGAAACTGCCGCCAAACTGATGAGAAACACAAAAAGGACTACATGAATTTTTTTCATAAGGATGTATCTTATTCAAATCGATTTTTTTTATGTAAATATACGCAAATCGCATAAAATAAAATATTATTCGATTCCTTCTGATCAACAAGATATTTTTATTTGTAGAGGGAAGATAACGGATTACAAGATTCATTCCAGTCAGTTATTTAACTTGAGATAATAATCTTTTGTTAAAGCGATGTAAGTATCAGTAAGATTATGATTTGCATCACGAAGAATTATTTCATCTTCAATCCGATTTTCTTGTAATTTCTTCAGCTCGATCAACCATCGGTTTACAGGCTTTGAAGGCAAGGGTCTTGCCATGGTTAAACGGGTGCAATACAGCCCATTAATCAAAGATATATTTAAAAACAATTTAGCTTCTGCAGTCGGTAAAATCAGATGAACTCTACCATCATCTTTCATAAGTTGAGAGATTCCATATGCCAGCGAATCAAAACTCAGAGTATTTGTATGTTTGGATAAATTTTTCTCTTGAATGGGTGAGTTTAATGATTGATGGAAAAAAGGTGGGTTGCTGATAATCAAGTCATATTTCTTGCTTGTTTTTTTAACATAATCTTGCAGCGTTGAGTGGATGGCCTTTAAGCGTTTACTCCATTTAGCCTTACTGAAATTTAGCACTGCCTGTTCAATAGATTTTAAATCAATATCAATGGCATCAATATTCGCTTTGCATTTTTGAGCTATCATCAAGGCAATTACGCCGGAGCCTGTTCCAATATCTAATATGTTTTCTTCATCATGTATTTTTGACCATGCACCTAATAAAACGCCATCGGTTCCGACCTTCATGGCACATTGTTCATCTTCCACGAGAAATTGTTTAAATTTAAAGGTCATATGAATTTGATGTGTTAACGTGTTAGTATGGCTGTGAATAAATTCCTTCAGAAATCCACGTGTATCTTTAATAAAGGTCTTTAAAAATTGATTTGCATTCTCAGAGGTAAATCTCAATCAGTCCAACGGGGGCTTCAACAAGAATTTGCTTTTTTTTGTGGTCCAGTCTTTTTATAGTTTCGTCGGTGACAGGGATCAATACTTCCTTTCCTTCGAAGACTATTTGAAGAATCGCCTGACTGGTGTGGTCAATTATTGACTCTATCTGACCAATGTTACCATGCGTTTTATCGATAACTTCATATCCAATCACTTCATGAAAATAAAACTGTGTACCTGAAAGTTTCGGTAAACTTTTAAGGGGTAAATAAAGGGTGCATCCAATTAAAAGCGTTGCTAAGTCTGGGTTGTCAATATTTTTAAAACCAACGGTTGCTTTAATGCCCTTAATTAAAATTTGATCAATCCGGTATAAAACCAAGTTCCCTTTTATATCTATGAAAACTTCAGTGAGCTTTTCATAAAATGACGGATTGTCTGTATCCAATTGAATTATAAATTGACCCTTATTGCCAACTGATTTTCTTATGTAACCTAAATTAAAATATTCGCTTAAATCCATTTCTATTGTCAAAAGTAAAGAAAAGAGCCATACAATATTACAATTAAATATTTGTATTGATTACGCCTCATGGTTAAGCGAGAGCATAAAAAAAGACCACCCCCATTTGGGCAGTCTTTCTTTAAATTGTTGAACAATAAGTTATTCTGCTTTCTTATCTTCAGACTTTTCTTTTGGTTCTTCAGTTTTAGCTTCTTCAGCTGGAACTTCCTCTTTCTTAACTTCTTCTTTAATCTCTCCTTTTGGAGTTTCTTCAACCTTAGTTTCTTCTTTCTTCTCTTCAACTACAGCTTCTTTTTTTACTTCTTTCTTGTCAGGAGTTTCTTCAACCTTAGTTTCTTCTTTCTTCTCTTCAACTACCGCTTCTTTTTTTACTTC
>PIVJ01000342.1 GCA_003353955.1 Bacteroidota bacterium
AGAGTCTTAGGTTTCCAAGTTCCCCACATTAACTCATGCATGTCCCATTGGGGTAACCGTACTCCCTCAGTGCCTTTACGGGTATCTTAACTTCCCCCGCCTAGGCCGGTCTGCCAAAGAGGACGTGATAATTCTAAGCAACTGAAAGGCTAAATTCACTAAAGCACAGCCAGTTTTAAAGAATCATCCCAAGGAACCCTCGAACCTCAGTAATTGAACTTTATGGCAAAATATGGCGACGACACCAACAGGTTGGTATACCAGGGCATTTCCTGTACTAACATTATGGTGTGGGTGATTTGAGTGACCAGTTTTATATAACCATTTTAAAAATAAAACCTAGCCATATATATTCTAGTTGTTCCTTGCAAGTTCTCTTTAAAGTGAACTGTAAGTCCCATTCATGGAATGTAACATTTCCAATTAGTGACGATTCATGGTCTAATGATTTGCTATGGGGTTGGAAGGGCCAGGGGGGTCTGGGTAGGGGCTTCAGACAACACAGTTTCTCTCATTATTGACAATGGGGTGTAAAGGTAACAATTAGCCACGACAATCTGAGCTTTGTGAAACATATGTACATGTAAGTAAAAGAGCAGTAACTCCAAGTCCCCCAGTAGGGGGCAGCTACATACAGCGTTTTCAAGTGACATGGGGTGGCACTCACACCTATAAATAATGAGTAGATCCCATGGTGGATCATGGTGGACAGTCATATTCTGTCTGTGGTGTGTGCCATTACAAAGGAATGAAATGACAATGAATAGCCTATTGAAATATACCCTGAAATTCACCTTACAGAACTCTTTAAGGGTACTGAACACAACATAATGGGAAATCTTACATCAGTAGTAATCATGCCATTAATCTGCTAAATATGAATGGTAACCCAAGAAAACTATATATTTATGTATTCAGGATGCATCAAGGTATACTGTGGTAAAATTCAATTTCCTGAAGTGTTTTTGTGTGAATGACCAAATAGCTCCAAAGTTGGGAATTTCCATATTTGGACATAAAATGGAGGATCGCTTTCCTGAAGTTATGCCCCAGTCAAATTAAAATCTGATCACAGTTTTACAGAGATAGCGATGGCCTCTCCAAAAGTTTGCCTCAATTTTTTTATATTCATCACCGTTGTGTAGATATGGAGGAAAACGTTCACATGCCCATATATGGGAGAGGCCATTTTCACAAATGGGCCTATAACTTTTGAACCGGGCAAAATTTCAAAATTCTGTAGTAAACTTTTGTAGACCTCGATAGTACCTTTCAATCGCAATTTTTACTTTTTTTCTAACTCAAGGGATTAGCGGGTGAGTGCAGTTTCCGTGGAAAATTCCATATTTGGGCATAAACTGCTACAGACCAAATCTGATAAAACATAAAAAGCATTGAATAATTCCATAAGAAAGCTATATCTATCCCCTTTCAGAAAATGTATAGTTTAATATGTATATCTTAAACAGTTGGCAAGATATTAAAGGCTAAATGAACTAACCCCCATGTTGTGTTCAGTACCCTTAAATTGATTGTTATAAATTCTGGATGAGTGATGGCAATCATAGGTTAATTGGCTTTG
>PIVJ01000030.1 GCA_003353955.1 Bacteroidota bacterium
TTTTTTTGTTTGATATTTTTTTTGTAAAATTTGTAAAAAACAATAAAATGTCAAAACAAGCAATAATACAACAGAAGTTTATACCAAAACAATTGCAAGTCCGCTTGATAGTTTAATAAGAAATATTAACTTGTAGCTATATACGATATAACTACAATGTGTTTATACAATTGTTAACTACCATTAACAAAAAAGGCGACACAATGAAACATTTGATAAGAAAAATAAGCATTTTAGTTCCAATAATCATTTTGTTTTCATGCAAGCAGATTATCAAAACAGATACAATAATTCTTGACCGAATTGAATATATCTATAATCTTAAATCACACATTGATAAGGATATTTGGCCAGAATTTTCAAATCATAAATTCGATATACCATTAATTTACTATTCTGATTCGGTGTGTTATGCAACAAATCCAACAGAGAAATTTATTAAATTATTCACGCCAGAGCTTGTAAGGAAAAATCAAACGCTTACGATTTATAAAACAAAGCTTGTTGATAGCATTCCATTTCATATGGAAGTATTTATGACTTTTGGCGATAGCTCTTCTGATTATAATTACAAACTGCCTTTTATAAATTGTAGTAGCCCCGAATTGACTGGTAAATACATTCCTGACGTTCATTCCACAGAACTTTGGGCAAGCATGGCTATACATGAATATTTTCATGGCTTTCAGTTTAAGCATCAATTCCCCGATATTTATGAGGAAATATTTAATGTATCGCCCGACACATTAAACGTATTGTACAGGGAAAATGATTGGTTTAAAAAATTTGTTGACGAGGAAAACGCCATATTACTGAAGGCGCTTAATTCTGACTCACAATCAGAGATTCAACAATCTATTCAACAATTTTTCAGCTTAAGAGACCAACGCCTCTATCAAACTAAAGAATTGCTGAAATCAGATATAAAAACAGTTGAGCAAAACAATGAAACAATGGAAGGTACAGCTAGATATGTTGAGTACAGCTTATATAGCAAATTTGCCAGCCTGAAACCAGATATCAAACTAGTAAAATCGGACTCTTTATTCCATTCTTACGAATATTTTAAAAATTATACGATAACAAAAGATAAATGGCTCTATTTGACCAGTGCTACTAATTACTATTATGCTACAGGATTTAATATAGCACGACTATTAGATAAACTAAGAGTTGATTACAAATCAAGACTTTTCAACGAGCAAATATTTTTAGATGAAATACTGAGAGAACAAATAGAAGTCGAGTAGGTAAAGGGGAATCTCACCCCTAAACCTCTCTCAGAACCGTACGTACGGGTCTCGTATACGGCGGTTCTCTAAATACTAGGAAACAACGTGTTATTGTGATTTATTTTATTGTTCTTCAATATGTTAAATGGTGCCTGAGGAAGCCCTACTTAAAGCCACTTGCATACAAATGGTATGCTTCCATGAACAAATCGATGTAATCTACCTTTGATAATTTCTTGAAATCAATTTACCTTCTATCTTTGTAAGAAACTAATAATAATGATTGATTTAAATTCAAGTATAGAACACCTAAATAATTTTAATACTGATACTTTAATGGCTCAATTGGGTATTGAATATCTTGAGGCGAAGGAAGGTTATGTAAAAGCAAAAATGCCTGTGGATAACCGTACCAGGCAACCCATGGGCATACTTCATGGCGGTGCAAGTCTTGCATTTGCCGAAACAATTGGCGGTATGGGCTCGGCACTTTTGGTTGATTTGAATAAGTTCAATGTGAAAGGAATTAGTCTCAATGCAAATCATGTAGGAAGTATCTCAAAAGGATTTGTTTACGGCGTTGCTGAAATCATTCACAAAGGTCAAAATACCCATGTGTGGAATATTACAATATCTTCAGAGGATGGACGAAAAATATCCATTAGCCGATTAACGAATATGATAATCAAAAAATAACTGCAGAGGGCATCGTCCCATATTTAATCGAAAATTAATTATGAACTATTCTATCGATTATTCATTTCTTGATAAATGCGTGCAACACAATTTGTGTTTTGCTGCTTATTCATTGCCAAATGAACAATCTTTTAAGGTAGTGCTACAAAAAGATAAATCTCCCCAAGAATTAACTTCTTTTTCCGCATTGAATAATCAAAAAGGATTTGTGATGTTTCCGTTCGATCATCAATCAATCACAGAAAGTTTTATTATTCAGCCTGATTTTATTTTAAGTGAAAATGAGCAAAATCAATCATCTTATGAATTTGTGAGTAATACCCGTTATGATTTAATCCCTGATAAATCAATCCCCTATTCTGCAACAAAGTCTGAATATGCTCATCAATTTAAGGAACTAAAAAAAAATATTGCAGCTGGTCATATTGAGAAGATTGTCCTTTCCAGGATGATAAACGAAAGTGCGAGTAAAGACATTTCCTGTTCTGCTCTTTTCAAATTATTGAATTTGGAATATCCACCGTCCTTTAATTATTTAATTTATACTCCCTTTTCAGGCATCTGGATGGGAGCAACGCCTGAACAATTACTCAGAACCGATAATCAAAGTGCAACAACCGTTGCCCTGGCCGGAACTCAGGTAAATAGAAATATTCCCTTAGATCAATATAAATGGGACACAAAAGAGATTCATGAACAAAAATTTGTATTGAATTTTGTTGAAAAAACAATCTGTGATTTCATCGGAAATAATGCCATTGAGAAAAGCACTGAAAACATCCAGGCTGCTGACTCTATTCATTTAAAAACCACTTTTAAATTTAATGCTGATACAATCAAGAAACAGTTAGGTTCATTTCTTGAAAAGCTTCACCCAACACCAGCGGTTTGTGGTTTGCCAAAAGCAGAAGCACTGCAAATAATCAGAGAAATAGAATCACATCAACGAGAATATTATACCGGATTTCTGGGCACTTTAAATTTGGATAATCGTACGAATTTATTTGTAAATTTAAGATGTTTAAAATGGCTTGAAAAGACCTTGTCTTTATTTGTAGGCGGCGGTATTACAACCGATTCCATTTCAGCAAATGAATGGAACGAGACGAACTTAAAGGCGAGAACTTTAACAAGACTAATTAATAAACTAAAGTAATTTAATGAAGCAAAACAATAAATTAGGTGTTCGGCATTTGGTGGAAATCTGTCATCAAAAAGGGATAGAATCTATTGTCATTTCACCCGGATCAAGAAATGCACCTTTAATTATTGCATTTACAAAATCGCCTCATATCAAGTGCTACAGTATTGTTGATGAAAGAAGTGCCGGATTTTTCGCATTGGGGCTGGCACAACAAACGAATAAAACTGTTGCCTTGGTTTGCACTTCCGGATCGGCAACCTTAAACTATGCCCCGGCAATTGCCGAAGCATTTTATCAACGTATTTCGTTGCTCGTACTTACAGCCGACCGGCCGGTCGAGTGGGTTGATCAGGCAGACAGCCAAACAATTCGTCAAAAAAACATATTTGAGAATTATATTAGAAAGTCCTTCGAACTACCTCAGCATTTATCCACTAATGATGATGTTTGGTTTGCCGACAGATTGATTTGTGAAGCTATTGACCGCTGTCAACAACCCGTGTCAGGCCCTGTACACATTAACTTACCAGCCAGTGAACCCTTGTATGAAGGATTTGATGATCAAATTCCGAAACCAAAAATTATATCAACTTCGGAAATCCAGTTATCGTTAAAAGACGATCAACTCAAAAAGCTGGCTAAAGCATGGAATTCACATACTAAAAAATTAATCATTTGCGGAATGTTAGCACCCAATGATGCGTTAAATAAACTTTTAACTTTTATTTCGGATGATTCATCAGTAATCGTATTAACAGAGAATACTTCAAATCTTTATCATTCAAATTTTAATTCTTGCATCGACCGTACACTTTCTTCAATTACAGAAGATGAGATTGGGAAATTTAAACCGAAATTACTAATCAGTATTGGAAACCAGATAATTTCTAAAAAGATCAAGGTCTTCTTTAGAGAATATCGCCCTGAGGAACATTGGCATGTTGATTCATCAGACTTGTTCTTAGATACTTTTCAAAGTTTAACACAAAACATTCCGCTAAATCCGCTACAGTTTTTCGAAGGTTTAAAACCTCACATTCTTTTTAAAGAAAGTAATTTTGCGAACACATGGCAGCAAAGAAATGAATGGGTTAAACAAAAACATCATGCTATTCTTGAGAATTGTGAATATACCGATTTAAAGGTAATCGATGAGCTATTGAAAGCAATCCCTTTAAACTCGAATTTACAAATGGGAAATAGCACCCCTGTTCGTTACGCCCAATTGTTCGACAATCGAAAAGATTTAACCTATAACTGCAATCGTGGCACTTCCGGTATCGATGGCTCGTTATCGACAGCTGTGGGTGCTTCCATCGGAAACAAGATTCCTACAACAATCATCCTTGGAGATTTATCCTTTTTTTATGATTCAAATGGATTATGGAATAATTATTTAAATCAAGGACTTAAAGTTATTATCATCAACAACCGGGGTGGAGGAATTTTTAGATTCCTAGACGGGCCCTCAAACACTGAAGCATTTGAAGAGTTCTTTGAAGCAACGCATCAACTAAATGCAGAAGGCATAGCAAAATCATTTAATGTTTCATACCAGAAGGCCATGAGTTTAAAAGAGCTTTCTGAAAGATTAACAGAATTGTATCATCCCAATAACAACAAAACATGCATACTGGAAATTTTCACGCCCAGGGAGAAGAATGCAGAAGTGCTGAAAGATTATTTTAAGCAATTACTTTAAAGTCTAATACACGAAACTTCTCCTAACCAAAATTAATTCTAACTTTGTTTAGGCTATTCATAATGCAATTTAAAATCCAACGATTATGGCTAATAAACGAGAATGGAAAACAATTAAAACTTACGAAGAAATATTGTTTGAGTATTTCGAAGGAATTGCAAAAATAATCATTAACCGGCCCAGGTATCACAATGCATTCACACCAACCACAACAACTGAAATGAGTGATGCATTTCGAATTTGTCGTGAAGATCAGCAGATAAACGTTGTTATTTTAACAGGTGCAGGCGACAAGGCATTTTGCAGTGGAGGCGATCAAAATGTTAAAGGCAAAGGTGGATATATTGGCAAAGATGGAGTTCCCAGATTAAACGTATTAGACGTTCAAAAGCAAATTCGTTCGTTACCAAAACCTGTAATTGCCATGGTGAATGGTTATGCTATTGGTGGCGGGCATGTTTTGCATATTATGTGCGATTTAACGGTTGCTTCTGATAATGCTCGTTTTGGGCAAACCGGACCAAAAGTTGGAAGTTTTGATGCTGGATTTGGTTCTTCATATTTGGCTAGAATTGTCGGGCAAAAGAAGGCTCGTGAAATTTGGTTCTTATGTAAACAGTATGACGCTAAGGAAGCTGAACAAATGGGTTTAGTAAACAAAGTTGTGCCTTTAGATCACTTGGAAGATGAAACCGTAAATTGGGCTCAGGTAATGCAAAAACATAGTCCAATGGCATTACGGATGATTAAATTGGGGCTGAATGCTGAATTAGATGGCCAGGCAGGAATTCAGGAGTTTGCAGGTAATGCAACCCTGTTGTATTATCTTACAGAAGAAGCACAGGAAGGTAAAAAAGCTTTTCTGGAGAAAAGACATCCTGATTTCGACAAATATCCGAAGTATCCATAATCTACTAATTTAACATCATGGCGAAACCAATTCATTGGATTAAAGCTGCCAGATTACGAACACTACCACTGGCATTGTCGAGTATTATTCTAGGCGGTTTTTTAAGTGCTGAAGTAAATAAATTCAACTTATTGGTTAGTGTTCTGGCAGTATTAACTACTATCTTCTTACAAGTATTATCCAATCTAGCAAATGACTTTGGAGATTATAAATCAGGAGCTGATAACGAAAATCGTCTTGGGCCAAAACGCGGGATGCAGACTGGTGATATTAGCTATCGGGGAATGAAAAATGCAATTTATTTTTTAACGATTATTTCGTTTATCAGTGGCTCATTGCTCATCTATTTTGGAACGCTTGGTATGTCTACTTTAAACCTGTTGACATTCTTTGCTTTAGGCATAATAGCCATTGCAGCAGCCGTAAATTACACCATGGGAAATAATCCATATGGCTATAAAGGCTATGGTGATTTATTTGTGTTGATATTTTTTGGATTTGTTGGCGTGATCGGGACTTATTATTTAAACACACATATTGTTAACTTCAGATTGTTCTGGCCCGGACTGTCAGTGGGTTTATTAAGTATGGCAATGCTGAATTTAAATAATATGAGGGACATTCAGAATGATGCGCAATCAGGGAAAAATACCCTTGTGGTTAAAATGGGATACCCAAAAGCGAAAGTTTACCACATTTTAATTGTTGTGGTCGCCTTCTTGTCAGCATCATATTTCACCTATTTACATTTCGATTCATATTTTCGATTCATTTTTCTTACAACCTTACCGTTGTTCTTAATTGATTTAGTGAGAATTTATCGCACATCTAATTGTGCTAAATTAGACCCATTCCTTAAAAAACAAGCGATTAACACCTTGCTTTTTTCACTTACCTTTGGTTTAGGATTAATTTTATAAGCTCATGCTTCAATCGAGTATTTTTAAACATAAGCTAAAATTCAAAATTCCCGGTGGAACATCACGAGGTGTTTTAACGAAAAAAAGATCCTGGTTTATTAAGGTTTATGATGTTAAAAACCCTACCATCTTTGGCCTCGGAGAATGTAGTATTATAAAAGGGTTGAGCCCTGATGACAGACCGGATTTTGAATCGGTGATCAAAAATGTATCTAACAATATAAATGATTATTTTGAGGCAGATCTTTCAGCGTTGAATGAGTTTCCCTCTATTCAATTTGGGTTGGAAACTGCTTTTTTAGATTTAACGAATTCAGGAAAAAGAATTTTATTTCCAAGCTCTTTTACTTCAGGGGAATTATCTGTTAGAATCAACGGACTTATTTGGATGGGAAATAAGGATTTTATGAATAGGCAAATCGTCGAAAAAAATAGCGATGGTTACACCAGTATAAAACTTAAAATCGGTGCGTTAAATTTTAAGGATGAAGTAGAATTTATTCAATCCATCAGAAAAAAATATTCACCTGAATTGCTGGAATTGAGGTTGGACGCAAATGGTGCATTTGAATCAGATGAAGCGTTAGAAAAACTAAAAATACTTTCTTCTTTCAGCATCCATTCAATTGAACAACCGATTAAAGCAGGCCAAAATCAAGAAATGGCTGAACTTTGCCAAAAAAGTCCCATACCCATTGCGCTGGATGAAGAGCTCATTAACGTGAATGAAGATGAAGAGAAACGAATACTTTTAAGAACTATTAGGCCTAAATATATTATTTTAAAGCCCAGTTTAATTGGGGGTTTTAAAAGCGCACAAGAATGGATTAATGCGGCCGAAGAGTTAGAAATTAATTGGTGGGTTACTTCGGCGCTTGAGTCGAATATTGGGCTTAACGCCATCGCACAATGGACGCACACATTAAACAGCCCGCTACCCCAGGGATTAGGCACCGGAGGATTATTCACCAATAATATTCCTTCTCCATTAGAGGTGAAAGGTGAATACATATCTTATAATACGAATCGTAATTGGGATTTAAGCCGGATTTTTTAATGGAATTTAAAAAGTATAATATTATTCAGATAAATGGGAAGCTTTTAAGCGGAGATGAGCTGGTGCAATTATGTAAGCATAAGATTGGCGATACGGTACTGCCTTTATGGGAAAAGTCAATCTATCAATTTATCAATGAATGGTTGGCTGATACTGATTATATTTTAGTAAAAACATCCGGATCAACTTCAACACCAAAATCAATAAAATTATCAAAAGATTTATTAATCCACAGTGCCAAAGCAACCGTGAATTTTTTGGATCTCAAACCTAATATGAACGCCTTGCTTTGCCTATCGGCGGAACATATTGCAGGAAAGATGATGATTGTGAGGGCATTCGTGAGCAACTTTAATTTAATAGTGATAGAGCCGGATGGCGACCCAATTAGGAACCTAAACACTAAAATCGATTTTGCTGCCATGATTCCTTTGCAGGTGGTGATCTCATTAAAAACAGAAATTAAAAAATTAAGAAATATTAATACCCTCATTATTGGTGGAGGAAGAATTGACCCCAGGCTTCACAAAAAACTTTTCAATTTCCCAAACAAGGTTTATGCAACCTATGGGATGACTGAAACCGCAACGCATATTGCACTAAAACTACTGAATTCAACAAGTCCGGAGGAGCATTATCAATGCCTTCCAACTATTGAGATTAGTCACACTTCTGAAAATTGCTTGGTAATTAATGCGCCTTATATTTCAGATTTAAAAATCGAAACCAATGATCTTGTTCAACTAATTTCTAACACTGAATTTGAAATTCTTGGCAGAAAAGACAACATCATTAATACGGGTGGTATTAAAATAATTCCGGAAGAATTAGAAACGAAAATATCTGCTTTCTTTGAGGGGAAGATATTGATTACATCGTTGGATGATGAAAAATTAGGTGAGAAAATTGTTTTGCTCATCGAAAATGGAAAGTCAAATCTAAATTTTCTTTACACAATTTGGTCGCAGTTGGAAAACAATTTGGAGAAGTATGAAATTCCCAAACAGATTGATTTTATGACTGCATTTAAATACACTAAAAATAATAAGATTGACCGGAAACTCACGAAAAAATGGTATCTCTCTAAAAAATAAATTATTATAATTTAAAAGTGTGAACACTCCCGAATAAAACCGCTACATCAAATAATTTTTTAATTGGAATATTATTAAAATAGTGGTAGGCCGCACGTATAATTCCGCTATGAGTTACAAGAATTAGGTATTCATTCTTATTTTCAACTTCCTTAATAAATTGCTCAAATCGATCCATTAAATTTTGGAAAGACTCTCCGTTAGGGCAGGATAAATTGACATAATCATTCATCCATTTCAGCCCGTATTCATTATTTAAGTCATCCCATTTCAAGCCCTCCCAATCACCAAAATTGAGTTCTTTCAATCGATCGTCAGTTTTGTAAGAAGCATTAATCTTTCCAGCAAGATCAGTGCATCGTGATAAAGGGCTTGAATAAATATGGTCTGTATTCACCCCTTTTAATTGTGATAAAACTTGTTGGGATTCCACTTCAAATGACTTGGAAAGTGGAACATTGGAGTGTCCATAACATAATCCCTTGGGGACATCAACGCTGGTATGTCTTATAAAAAATAAGTCCATAAAATTAGGATGCAAGCGTATAAAATGATTTCAGAAATTTGTTGAGCAGCTCCCAAACAATCGCCAGTATATCCACCCAAATGACGTTTAAAAAACCATCCGGTTAGCCATTGAATAATTAGAAGTGGAACGATCAAAATAAATCCCCAAAAGCCTAACAAAAGCAAGGGTAAAACGGCAAAAATAATGGCCGTTAAAAGTTCAGCTATTTTTATTTTTCTACCAATTGGTTTGATTTTACTTAATGCATCTTCCCTTACATAATCTAATCGATAAATTAAAATGACAGGAGCAAGACGACTTAAAGCATGGACAGAAATCAGAAGTGGAATTAAGCTCAATTGCTGTTCAAACAATAAAAAGTATTTTAACGATATTAAAAAGAGTAAGCCAAGTAAGCCATAAGTTCCTACTCGACTATCTTTCATGATGGTTAATTTTTTCTTGGTCGAATAACCGCCCCCAAATCCATCACACACATCGGCAAAACCATCTTCATGAAATGCCCCGGTGATAATTACCGAAGCAATCATGGATAGAATTATTGAGATTGAATCAGGAAAAACAAAATACGAAAGCCAATAAACTAAGGCTGCAAAACCACCCACAATCCATCCAATGAGTGGAAAATAGCGAGTTGATTTATTTAGCGTATCGCCCGAATGATCAATTCCTTTCGGAACCGGAATCCGGGTATAAAACATCAATGCAGTTAGGAATAGTTTTAGTTGAGTCTTCATCTTTAAGCATTTGAAACACCGGCGTCATCAAAGCTGGCCATCTCATTTAAAAAATTTACAGCAGCCAAAATCAATGGATAAGCCAACGCTGCTCCAGTACCCTCGCCCAAACGTAAGCCATTATTTAAAATAGCTTTTACACCGAAGTGTTTTAGCATTTCTTGATGCCCGGGTTCCATACTTTGATGACAAAAGATACAATTTTTTACGATCTCAGGATTCAGGGCTTGTGCTGAAAGTAGTGCAGAAGTTGCAATAAATCCATCGATAAGTAAAGTCATTTTAAGTTTAGCTGCCTCAAGCATGGCTCCGGTCATCATGGCAATCTCGAACCCTCCCATGGCTGATAATATATCCAATGGAGTTTCTAAATTTTTGTATTTCTTAGCCACTTTTTTTAATACCTGGGTTTTATGATTGACCCCTTTGGCATCCAAACCCGTTCCGGGTCCTACACAATTTTCAATTTCTTGCTTGGTAAATTTGCTCATTAACAAAGCTGCTGCAGAAGTATTTCCAATTCCCATCTCACCAAAACCAATCACATTGGATTGATTATTAAATTCATTTTGAACAAGCGTTGCTCCTTTTTTCATTGCCAAGATGCATTCTTCATAACTCATAGCCGGCTCTTTTAACATGTTTTTAGTACAAAACCCAACTTTTGAATGGATCAATCCGGGCATGTTTTTAAAATCATAATCCACTCCCGCATCTATCACTTTTATGTCAATATTATTTTGCTTGCAAAACACATTGATGGCTGCTCCTCCATTTAAAAAATTCATGACCATCTGAAAAGTCACCTCTTTCGGAAAAAAACTCACATTTTCCTCAGTCAATCCGTGATCACCTGCAAAAACCAGTATGACTGGATCTTTTAATTCGGGGCTTAAGGTTTGTTGAATTTCACCAATCTGAATCGCAATATCTTCCAATATCCCTAATGATCCTAATGGCTTGGTTTTATTATTTACTTTTTGAATTAATTGTTCTTTTATGCTCATATTATTTTATTTTTTGAGGAATTCCGGAAATCATTAAATAAACTTCTTCCGCCTTTTTAGCCAGAAATTGATTCATCCATCCTTGCAAATCAGTAAACTTTCTACCAGTTTCTGTTTGAGCGTGGAGGCTCATTCCAACCTCATTTGAAACAATGATTACCTTAATGTTTTTTAATAAGAATTTTTCAAATTCCTTTTTTGCTTGTTCTAAACTAACCTCAACATCATGATTATTATCAATAAAGAAATTAGTTAACCATAGTGTTACACAGTCAACCACCACCACGGTATTTTCAGGAATATCAACTTCAGAAATATATTTTTCTTTTTCTTCATTAATCCATTCGGGACCGCGATCGGCTTGATGCCGTTTTATTCGACTATTAAAATCCTCATCCCATTTTCTGGCAGTTGCTAAATACATAGGCTGAGGGCTTTTCTTTAATGCCAGTTCCTGGGCAAAACTGCTTTTCCCTGATCGTTGTCCACCCGTTACAAAAACGATTTCTGATCTCATGAATGTAATTTTTAAAGATTTAGATTGTAATACAAGCTGAATTTTACACTTCTGCCCGGCATGGCATAATCATAAATAACTTGATAATCTCCATTCCAAATATTATTAATATGAAGTGCGGCTGTAAGGTGCTGTTTTCCAAAGGGAAGCATGTATTGCGCGCTCAAGTTACCCACAAAATAAGCTCCCAAATTTCCTGAATATGACCCGGCATAACGACTATCAAAATAATTGTGAGAATACAAAATATTCCAATTTTCTTGTTGAACGCTTAGGCTTAACAGTATACGATGTCGAGGGACATATAACATTTTGCTTCCATTTTCCACCTCACCGACAACATCAATAAAATTAGATTGTGTCCAGATATAGGAAGCTCCAGCAGAGAAAATGGTTTCGCCATGTCTTATTTCTGATTGAGCTACTAAATCAAGACCAATTGTTTTTCCCTTGTTCTTATTTTCCACACTCCATGCTAAATAATCAGCACTAGGCATCCAAGCGATCCAATCTTTTATGTGATTTAAAAAGAAGTTTTGCTTAAAGACCAAGCTTACTTTATCACTGTTGAATGTTTGCTTAAGACCTGCATCTAAACTCCAGCCATTTTCAGGATTTAAATCTGGGTTTCCCATCATATTATAGATCGGGTCATACCAGAACAAATCATCAAATGTCGGATTCCTGTAAACGCGAGAAACATTTCCATTAAAGGCAATAACTTGACTGATATTTGCGCTAAGGCCCAAAGAAGGGACGATTGGATTAAAATTACTGTCCACCAATTCTTGTCGTAACGAACTAACAATGGTAAAAACACCAGCGAGGTCTGTAACTTTGTGCGAAACAAAAACGGCTGCTCTTCTTCTGGTGCTTAAAGAAGCAAAGTTTTCAGACTCCCCTTCCTCGTAAGTATAATTAATACCAACTATGATGCTGTTATTATGGTTGATTAAAAACTTTGCATCAACTTCACTAACCCATATTCTTGACTTATTTGTGTTTTCAAGCATCAAGGCCGGATTATTATAATATAGCTCATTAGATAAGAACACACTTTTAGCTTTTACATTTAAAGTGCTTGTTGCTTTTTCCCAATTCAAGGCCAGATTCAAATGTTCATCTTCCTGATAGGCAACACTCGCATCCGCTGCAGAAATAGTTGTTTGTATATCTTTGTCGTATTTTTGAAACCAAATAGTTGCTTTTAGTGATGAATTATCACTTGTTTTAAATTTTGTTTCAGTCAAAACAGCATGTTGAATGAGACCTGCATTTGTTTGTCGAACTTTTACTCCATCGGTTAATTTATATTCAAAATCATTATCCGCTTTTGCGAAGTAATATTTAAACGAGTTGGCCCATTTTCCATTCCCTAGTTTTGCACCAACAAATGCATTTTTAGTATTGAAACTTCCTAAACTAGCCTGAAGTCCGATATTATTCTTATCGGAAAGTAACTCGCGGCTGTCAATATGAATTGCCCCAGAAGCTGCTCCACTGCCAAACAAGGTTCCCGAACCTCCATACTGGATACTGATATTATCAAAAAACACAGTGGGTAATTGGGCTAAATTCACACTTCCATTAGAAGGATTTTGAATGTTGACGCCATTCCAGATAACTGCAGTTTGAGCAGACGAGCCTCCACGAATTACAGGATTTGAAACCCCGCCAGGACCGTTTTGATTAACTGTTACCAAACTTAGATTTGCCAACAATTCAGCCATCGAGAAATTTGAAAATAGCTCTTTGCTTAAGCTATCAATTACCTGAACACTCGAGCCAATAGCAAACTCTTTTAACCGTGATTTTTTTACAACAACCTCATCCAATTCATGGATTTTCTTTATCATTGTTGTTTGCCCATATACGATTCCACTCATCAGAATCAAGCATAACAGGCCCATTTTTTTTACATGCATAGTAACAAATGTTTAATTAATAAATTGATTAAATCATTCGAAACCATCGGATTTTCTAGTGAAGTCATGATCGGATTTATAATTGATCCTTCCTTCGCCTTTCTCCCGAAAGCTACGAAACATCAATTTGGCAGGTCTTCTGGCTCGTCCATTTTAAGTAGCCTTCCCGTCTCGTTAACAATGAGACAGTGGCGTTGGATACTTAAAACTTTGATGGACTTACAGCTGCGGGGACAGCTCTCGATTTACACGAAATTCCCTATTATGCTAAATAAGCACCAAATAAGTAGTACAAAGTTATCATTTTTTCGCTACGAAAATTCAATTGAAAAATTAAATAACCACCTTAGCAGATTGTCTTTGCTCAGTACTCACAAAGAGTAATTTGATATGAATAAAACTACAAATTTTACCGGACAACAATAAACAGTAACCATAAATGACACGATAGAATTTAAGGTTGATCCACATATAATTACCAGCGGACAATTGGCCACCAAAAACTTCAAGATCTTAGAAATTAGATAAAAAAGAATTCTTCTAACGCCTAACATATATCTGTCTAACGCCTTGATAGCCAGACTGCGTATTAATTAATGCTTTAAAGTTGGATCCGGTTAACAGGTCAAAATCGAACTCCGCTTAAATGTATAATTTGGGGAGTATTAGAACTCGATAATATTATTGGTTATTGCGAATTTAACTAAATCAACTGTTGTTCGAAGATTTAGCTTTTTCATCACATTGTTCTTATGAGATTCTACTGTTCGAACACTGATAAAAAGGCGATCTGCAATTTCTTTGTTTGTTAAACTTTGCCCGAATAGCTTCAATACCTCGATTTCACGTGTTGATAACCTTTTCTCCTCTTGATCAATTAATAACAGTTCCGGATCGGTTTCTTTGAGATAATTATTTAAAATAATATTGGTAATGGATTTGGCATAATAATCATAGCCTCCTCGGATGGTATAAATCGCTTCAGTTATTTCGCTTCGATTCGTGTCTTTTGTTAAATACCCACGGGCTCCGGCCTTTAACGATTTTAAAATAAAGCTTTTACTTTTACTCATCGACAGGATTAAGAGGTTCATGTTTGGATATTCGCTTTTGAGCTTACGAATATTTTCAATTTCGATATCGGTGGGATTGTAAATATTAATCAGGCTGATGTGAATGTATGCACCCCTGATTTTTTCAATTAAACTGACGGTGTTTGTCGCACAACCTAACACCTCAATATCCTCAATACCTGATAATAAGGCCTTGATGCCATCACAAACAACCTGATGGTCATCAACAATAAAAATTCTGATTTTTGACATTTAATCTATTTCTACTGGATATTTTATCTGCTTGCAAAATTAAGAATCTTATTAAAAGATGCCTAATTAATTAATTCAGATCACCCCATTTACAAACAAAATCAGTTAATTTTGTAGCAAAGAGCCCAAATCATGAAAGACAATTCGTTGACAAACAGAGGATATAAAAAATCGAGAAAGGAAAATGAGGAGCGATTAAAAGAGCTGGCGGCCATTAATGAAATTACCGGCATACTAAAAGTCGGCAAATCTATTAATGAATCATTACAACACATATGTTTGATTCTACCTTCGGCTTACCAATATCCTGCTCATACCACTTCCCGAATCAGATTTAATAATGTCGAATTCACTTCTCCTAATTTTAAAAAAACGAAATGGGTTCATACGCAACAATTCGAAACAGTTGATAAGCAAATTGGGATTATTGAAGTTTATTACTTGAAAAAATTTCCGGAACTTGACGAAGGACCATTCTTGGAAGAAGAGCGACATTTACTAATCAATATTTCTAATCTAATCATTGGTTATATTAATAGCACTAAGGCCAAAGAAATGTTGGAATGGGGCGATCCAAAACCTGAACCTTATTCTTCTGAACTTAGTGATCTTCCAATCACTAGTCGAAAACTTTTACAAAAGTTCTTAAATAAGAGCAATGTAAATCGTGATATCTATCACGATTTAATGCCCTTTAAGGTTAGAGAAATATTGTTGATTGCCAATCTTTATGATGCCTACAGCATTGAAAAAGAAGGTAAATTTTCGGAACATGTACTTGGCGAATATCATCAGCTTAACCTCACATCGGTGCCCCGAATTATAGGTGTTTCATCTGCAGAAGAAGCATTTGAACAATTAAATTCCAAGCATTTTGATTTAGTAATTATCATGGTTGGGGTGGATAAAAATACGCCTCAGTTATTAAGTGAAAAAATAAAAAAATCATTCGCATATATTCCTATATTTCTACTGTTGAATAATAATAGTGATATTGCGTTTTTCAAACTTCAAACAAAAAAATCTACATATATTGATCGCACATTCGTTTGGAATGGTGATTCACGTATTTTCTTCTCCATGATTAAATTAGTGGAAGATAAAATAAACGTTAAAAACGATACTCAAGTAGGATTAGTTCGGGTCATCCTTCTAGTTGAAGATTCTCCCATTTTTTATTCGCGTTATCTTCCAATACTTTATCAAATTGTAATGGAACAAACCAAGCGTATCATTGAAGATGTAAGTACCGATGAATTGTATAAAGTACTGCGAATGCGTGCCCGGCCAAAAATCATCCTAACCTCAACCTACGAGGGTGCCCTGGATGTAATTAAAAAATACCAGGATAATTTACTTTGCTTAATCACCGACGTAACTTATCATAAAGATGGAGTTGAAAATGGACGAGCCGGATTTGAACTTACCAAATATGTTCAAAAAAGAATTAAAAACCTACCAGTCATTATTCAATCATCTGATTTAAATAATGCTAAAAAAGCACATGAATTAAAATCAACTTTTATCAATAAAAATTCAGAAACTTTGCTGCAGGACTTTCAGAGTTTTATCACCTATTATCTGGGTTTCGGTGATTTTATTTATCGCGATAAAAAAGGCAGCCAAATTGGAACTGCGCGTTCATTAAAAGAATTCGAAAATCATTTAAAAACAATTCCTGACGAATCATTGGTTTATCATGCCAAACGTGACCATTTTTCGTTGTGGTTAATGGCACGTGGTGAAATTCAGGCCGCAAAAATATTAAATCCCCATAAAGTAACAGATTTTGAAAGTCCACAAAAACTCAGGGACGTTTTAATTGATGTGATTCAAAAATTCAGAAATGAACAAAAAACAGGGAAAATCATTCCATTCGACGAAAATGCCATACTTGATGAAACAAATATTCTGAGTTTATCAGAAGGCTCATTAGGTGGTAAAGGACGTGGATTGGCTTTTATTAATTCGTTAATTTATAATTATAATTTTTCCCGGCACTTGCCCGGAATAAATATTCGTACTCCCAAAACTTCAGTAATTGGTACCGATGAATTTGAATACTTCATGGAGCATAACGAATTGAGAGATGTCATCATCTCTGATCTTGATTTCGATAGCCTTAAATTGCTATTTATTAAAGGGAAACTGACCGACACACTTAGCAAACGATTAAGAATCATCCTGCAAAAAATTACCAATCCAATTGCGGTTCGCTCCTCAGGATTGTTTGAAGATTCTTTAATGCAACCCTTTGCAGGAATCTTTGAAACATATATTTTACCAAATAATCATCCTGATATCAATGTGAGATTAGAGCAGGCATTAAATGCCATAAAATTGGTTTATGCATCTATTTACTCACCTGTTGCAAAAAGTTATATTGAGGCTGTTAATTACAGACTGGAGGAAGAGAAAATGGCAGTCATACTTCAGGAATTGGTAGGCAATAAATATGATAATTATTATTACCCACATTTTTCAGGCGTTGCACAATCGTATAATTTTTACCCATTCGGACATATGAAACCGGAAGAGGGCTTTGCAATGTCGGCCGTTGGCCTAGGTAAATACGTTGTGGAAGGTGAAAAAGCATTTCGATTTTCGCCCAAATATCCTTCAACTGAAATAAATTCGCCCAAAGATCAATTTAGAAACTCTCAGGTACAATTTTATGCGGTTGACTTGCAAAAACAAAATATTAACTTGTTGGAAGGAGGTACGGCTGGCCTGATTTATCTGGATGTCGATGTTGCTGAGAGGCAAAAGAATCTTACACATTGTGCTTCAGTTTATAATGCCGACAACAACAGTATTTCTCCGGGATTAGGAATGCCAGGACCCCGGATTGTAAATTTTGCAAATATTTTAAAGTATAATTATATCCCCCTGGCTCAAACAATAGAAACAGTGTTAGATGTTGTGAAGGAAGCATTGGGATCACCAGTTGAAATTGAATTTGCAGTTGATTTAACTAAAGATGAAAATTATAAATCATCATTCTATCTGCTTCAAATAAAACCATTAATCGGTAACACGAAAATTTTTGATATCGATTTAAAAAGCCTTGATAAGGATCTCACCTTACTTTACTCGGAAAAATGTATGGGGAATGGGGTAATAAAAGGTATTACTGATGTTATTTTTATTGATGAAGAATTATTTGATAAACGAGAAACCCAGGCTATGGTAGATGAAATTGAGATCCTGAATCAGAAAATGATTCAAGAAGAACGGAAATATGTGTTGATTGGTCCGGGCAGATGGGGTAGCCAGGATCGATTTATAGGGATACCAGTAAGGTGGCCACAAATTTCCAATGCATGTGTGATTATCGAAACAAGCTTAACCGATTATCCGTTGGATGCATCTTCAGGTTCCCACTTTTTTCATAATGTAACTTCCATGAATGTTGGATACCTTTCTGTTCAGCAGCAGTTCTCCGATAGTTTTATCAATTGGGACGTTTTAAGAAAACAATCAGTCATTGAACAAAGCAAGTATTTTAAACATGTTCGATTTGAAAAGCCCGTTAAAATTCGAATGGATGGTAAAAAACAAGCTGCAGTAATTATACTCAACAATTAGACTCCCTTATTGTCCCGTCCTAAAATATGTCTACACTAAAAAAGTAGATATGTATAAAAATGATGGAGTAACAAGACGTTACAGTGAGGGTTTCAAACTCAAGATTTTAGCCGAACTTAGTACTGGTAAATATTCAAAGAGGCAATTGGCACGTATTTATGGGATACAAGTCAAGTGCCATCAATGAATGGATAAAAAAAGTACGATCGTAAAGATTTAATGAATACCCGAATTATGGTAGAAACAAAAGATGAAACCAGTCGGTTAAAAGCGTTACAAAGAGAAGTTGAACAGCTTAAGAAGTTACTGGTAAAGAAAGATCTAGACAAACTTGCATTGGATTCTTACCTGAAAGTAGCTGCCGAAAATCTGGGTTATAAGGGCGTGAAAGAGCTAAAAAAGGACTATCTCATATTAATGCTCAATGTGCCTTTTTCGGTATGTTATATCAAAATTTCTCATCATACAAAGTCCAAAGTAGATCTCCCAATTCCCAAGCCTTATTCACCACTTTAGTTCCCTGATTCAATGTATAGTCAGTTAAGAATGTATTAAGTTTTTTAGGATTTTTTTTAAATAATATCAATGCCTCCGCTTCAAAAGATTTTTGATTATTAAACAGTTCTGCTTGCATCGGATTCCAAACTGCATCCACATCATGCCTCATATCTCCCCAACGTTGAGATGCCAGCGTACCCAATCGGTTAAATGCCCACCAGGCACTTTTTGTGGTATAACCATTTGGTCGCCCCGGTATTTTGTACGATTCCGGCAAATCGGTTACGCTGCAATACACTGGAATATAAATGGAAGTAGCCACATTATCCTGAGCCATCCAGACTACACCTCCAATTGCATCAGGCAACCAATCTCGGCATTGAATGATGGTTGCATACATTGTGTACCAACGAGCAATCGTTCGCTCACCACGCCATCCCCAGCCACCATTAATCTTTAACAATTTGTTTTCATCGTAAGGCATATTTGGATTTGCCAATGGAGAAATAATGGTATTTCCATTATCGTCAATTACAGTTAAATCTTTAGTCATATCAAAAGGGGTTCCTTCATAGTAATCCTGAAATACGGTAACTAATCTTTCTATACTAACCAACTCATCAGGTTTTACTGAGAATGGATAATTTTCAGCATTGGGATCAAGTTTGAGTGATGGAGCTAATAAATCAAAAACTCGCCATTCTCTTCGCCTACTTGCCAATGAAGTTCTGCTACCAGGCGCATAAGCATAACAAAATTTGAATATTTCCTTTTTCGGATTCCACCATCCGTTTTCTTTAGCCACTTCAAAAATATTCTCGGAAGCCATGAAATAATTCGGATTACTTAAATCAATTTCTTTGATTGTTGATGCATTCACATTAACCGAAACATGATCGTCAGGCACACGTTGAGCAACCCAAATTGATCCTGTTTTCCCTTTACCTGGACCCACAATTTCAAGATGCCAGACTTCATTCTTATCGGCAATTGTTAAAGCTTCACCAGCATCATTCCAACCATATTTTTTGGTTAATTCACCTGCAAGTTTTATGGCATCACGAGCGGTAGTGCAACGCTCCAACATTAGCTGACATAATCGTTGACAATCAATTAAACCATTATCCGATTGAAGTTCCTCTCTGCCACCAAAAGTAGATTCACCCATCGCCAATTGATATTCGTTCATACAGGGATATGCTGTGTTGATGAATGCATAGGTGCTTTCAACCTGAAGAATGGAACCAATTTCTTTATGCTCATAAGTTGGCATTTTAAAATCATCATTGGCCACTCGCTTAAACATAGGAGTGGTGCTTCCTCTTTTGTGTTTCTTTGCAGGAATTACATCCATCCACGAACGGGTTCGATGACTGTCGTCGGTATGTGAAGTAATAACTGATCCATCGAAAGTTGCTTTCTTACCTGCTGTTATTGAGGTACAGCCATCAGGGATATTTTCATTCCAATCGCTTTTATCAACTTGTGCTAATAAAGAATTGCTAATAAATAAAACAGATAGCGCTAATCCAAGAATTGATTTTCTCATTATCATTATTTTAAATTTATTTTTGTTTCATCCGTTTATTAGTATTTAATACAGAGCCAAGCACTACCTAATCATATTCGGCTGCATAATAATCGCCTTTAAAATTTAAAAATCTACAGTAAACGGATTATCAGGTTCTGTGGTTTTTCTAATCTGTATCATCATAAAATGTAAAAAGAAGATAAAAATAAAACTTATTACTGAAGTTGGAAAGCTTTTTAATATTTCTATTACTTTTCCTCTGCAAATAAATATATTTTATCAATCAGAGGGAAGCTCTTTATAATTTTTCTCATGTAGTATATGTATATTTGTATGAAAATTTATAATCGGTTTGTAATTAAATTATTCTTCGATAATGAGTGATGCCATTAAACATGAGTGTGGAATTGCACTAGTCCGCTTGCTAAAACCATTAGAATATTATATTGCCAAGTATGGCACTGCTTTTTATGGTTTCAATAAGCTTTATTTGTTGATGCAGAAACAGCATAACAGAGGTCAGGACGGAGCAGGAATTGCAAACATCAAACTTGATATGAAGCCTGGGAATAAATACATCAACCGACTTCGATCGAACTCACCTACTTCTTTAAAAGATGTTTTCGGGAAAGTTTACAACCAATTAGAAAAAATCAAACAGAACCATCCGGCTCGAATTAATGATGTTGATTGGTTAAAACAGCATGTTAATTTTATTGGTGAATTATATATTGGTCATTTACGTTATGGCACCTTTGGTGGAAACACTTCATCTGCCTTGCACCCTTTTATTAGAAAAAATAATTGGATGACACGAAATCTTGCGGTTGCTGGTAATTTCAACTTAACGAATATGGATCAATTATTTGAAGAATTAATTGAGTATGGTCAATACCCGGTTGAGACTTCTGACACCATCACGATTTTAGAAAAAATAGGACATTTTCTGGATGAAGAAAATGAACGCCTATATCAAAAATTTAAGAAAGAAGGAAGGTCACAAAAAGATATTTCTTCACTTATCGCTAAAGAATTAGATGTTCAGAAAATTCTTAGTCGAGCTTCCAAACATTGGGATGGTGGCTTCGTAATTACAGGGATGATGGGACATGGAGATTCTTTTGTTATGAGAGATCCATCCGGAATTAGACCTGCTTTTTATTATCATGATAACGAGGTTGTTGTGGCTGCTTCTGAACGACCGGTAATTCAAACAGCCTTTAACTTAGCTCACGACCAGATTAAGGAGCTGCAGCCCGGTCATGCGCTGATCATTAAAAAAGATGGGCAGATTGGAGAGTATCAATTTGCTGTGCCTTTTGAAAAGAAGTCTTGCTCGTTTGAGCGAATTTATTTCTCAAGAGGAACAGACTATGATATTTATAAGGAACGAAAGAAGTTAGGTAGTTTATTGACACCGTCCATTCTAAAAGCGATCGATTATAATTTGGATAATACTGTGTTTTCATACATTCCCAATACAGCTTCAGTTGCATTTAGAGGATTAATGGAAGAAATGGATTTGTTTTGCGATAAGATCAAAACTGAGAAAATCCTGCAATTGGGGAAAAATATTACCAAAGAAAATCTGGAAGTAATCTTTAAACTAAAACCCAGGATTGAGAAGATAGCCGTCAAAGACCTGAAACTCAGAACCTTTATCACTCAGGATAATCAGCGTGATGATTTGGTTGCACACGTATATGATATCACTTATGGAACCATAACCGACAAGATTGACAATTTGGTTGTACTGGATGATTCTATTGTTCGAGGGACTACATTAAAGCAGAGCATCCTTAGGATTTTAGATCGATTGCAACCTAAGAGAATTATTGTGGCATCATCGGCACCGCAAATCCGATATCCGGATTGTTATGGAATTGACATGGCTAAGCTCAATGATTTTATCGCCTATAGGGCTGTTATCGAATTACTTAAAGACACACAGCAGGATAACATCATTAATGAAGTTTACCAAAAATGTAAGGCGCAAGAAAACTTACCCAAAGAGCAAATAATAAACTATGTAAAAGAAATTTATAAGCCATTTACAGCGGAACAAATATCTGCTAGAATTGCTGAAATGCTTACTCATAAAGAATTGTGTGCACAAGTTCAGATAATCTACCAAACCATTGAAGATTTACATGAGGCGATTCCAGATCATCTGGGTGATTGGTATTTTACCGGAAATTATCCGACTCCCGGTGGAAACAGGGTGGTAAATAAATCATTTATAAATTATATTGAAGGGCGTAACGAACGTGCTTATTAATAAGTTGAAGATATTTTCTGGAATGTCGCCCTTCAGAAAAGAAGGACGATGTTCCTTCATTATGAATTTAATTATTTTGCTGAAAAAGAAGCTAAGATCTTTTGGGCAATTTCAGCCATTTCTTCAGAACTGAGATTTAATTTTTCCCGATTAAAATTAATTTCATCACCTTCAATTAAAGGAATGAGGTGAATGTGGGCATGGGGCACATCTAAGCCATAAACTACCACCCCTACTCTTTTGCATGTAATTACCTGAGTTATTGCCTTCGAAACTTTTTTTGCAAATATGTGAAGTGTTCCTAAAGATGCATCATCGAGATCAAAAATATAATCAACTTCCTCTTTGGGTACTACCAACGTATGCCCTTTAGATAAAGGGTTGATATCCAGAAATGCATAAAACTGATCGTCTTCTGCAACTTTGTAGGATGGAATTTCGCCCTTAATAATTTTTGTAAATATCGAATCCATAGTAAAAGATATTTGAAGCTTAGTTTTCGCGGGATATCTCTAAGATCTCAAAAGTGATTTTACCGACGGGTACTTCAATCTCTGCATGTTCGCCAATTTTTTTACCAAGCAATCCTTTGGCAATTGGTGAATTTACCGACAGTTTCCCACTTTTTAAATCTGCTTCCTTTTCAGGAACAAGCGTATAGGACATCTCTGCACTATTATTTAAATTTTTCAATTTAACTTTTGATAAAATGAGAACCTTTGAATTATCCAATTTTGATTCGTCGATAACCCGAACATTGCTAATCATCTCTTGCAATTGTGATATTTTTAGTTCAAGTAATCCTTGGGCATTCTTGGCTGCATCGTATTCGGCATTCTCCGACAGATCACCTTTATCCCTCGCCTCAGCAATTTGCTTTGAAATTGCAGGACGTTCTATTTTTATCAGATTTTCCACTTCATCCTTTAGCCTCTGGAGTCCTTCTTCTGTATAATACCTAATATCTGACATAATTTCTAGTTTTAATAACACGATAATAAGAACCTAATCTTAGATTTTTATTCGCTTATCTAATAAAGTTTTCACATTAATCACCTATTGTGATTTATGCACGTTGGTCACTCAAGCCATAATTGCTATCAATATTTTTGCAAAAAAAGTTAGTATTCATCTATTACATTCCGAACCTGCTTTCTTATGTTCCGGAAGAAAACTTATTTAATGTATGGAGCATTTAGAATCTCAGAAAAGATTACTGCAGATTTTAGATCAAACTCAACTTCTGTTTCATCAGTTTCTTTGGTTAAATCACCGGCCGATACTTCTTCAAAGCCGATTACTCTAGGGCTAACTTCAGCAGATTTTGATTGTTCATCTTTCTTTGAAAAAGCAGAGATTCCTTCATTCTCAGCCTTAAAATATTCCGATTTATCTTTTTCTTCAACGATATCAATTTCTGAATATGGGCTGTCTAAATATTCACTTTCAGTTTCCTGAGAATTAAACGCTCCTTCCAGATTTAACTTTTTCTCAATAAAATCTCTGAAAGAATCCTCAGTCTGAGATTCTTCATATTCTTCTTTCTTTGCAAGCTTCTGTGCTTGTTTTTTCTTTTGCTTCTGACCTTGGCTATATATTGAATAGACTACCCAGGCAACTCCTAACAGTATATATAAATAATCTTTCATTGCAATCTAATTTAGGTCAGCAAAGATACTCAATATCTGAACCAGAAAAAATTTATTGGTGTATGAAGATACGAATTAATTTAACGCTAATAATATTAATGTTGGTCAAATGATAAATTTATTCCTGAAAATAAATACGTTTTACTCTTCTTGAGATAGCTGTTAAAATTTCATAAGGAATGGTATTTATTGAGGATGCCAATTCGGTAATTAGATAATCTTTCCCAAAAATAATTACTTCATCACCTTCCTTCACATTCATTCCTGTTATATCAATCATGCACATATCCATACAAATGTTTCCAATAATCTTTGCAAATTTACCTTTAACCGATAGTTTGCCCACACCATTGCCAAGTCTCAAACTCATGCCATCAGCATATCCCACCGGAACAATTGCAATCTTCATACTCTTTTTTGCCTTGCCTTCACGATTATATCCTATGGTTTCTAATGCTTTTACTTTTTTTATTTGAGAAATGCTGGATTTTAACGTTGTCACGTTTTCAAGCTTTTCTTGCTGTTTTTTATCAAAAGAAACGCCATACATTCCAATGCCAAGTCTTACCATATCAAATTGTGCATCTGGGAAACGATTAATTCCCTCAGAATTTAACATATGAAGTAATATCGGATGATCGTCAGTGTGAGAAATGATGTATGAACTCATTTCTTTAAACTGCTCAATTTGATGATTTGAGAATGAATCATGCTTTTTATCCTGACTAGCTGCCAAGTGAGAAAATATTGACTGTACATACACCGATTTATTTTCGAGGATGCGTTTGATTAATTGGTTTAAATCTGATTTTTCAAATCCGAGCCTGTGCATTCCGGTATCCAATTTAATGTGAATCTTTATTGGTTTGTTTTCAGGAATGATATTGTCTCTGATAGAGTTTTCAAGTAAATCCAATACCCTAAAACTATAGATTTCGGGTTCGAGGTTATGCTTGATGATACTATCAAAACTTTGCTCATCAGGATTCATGACCATTATGGGTGAATGAATTCCGGCTTTACGCAATTCAACTCCTTCATCCGCGTAGGCAACTGCTAAATAATCTATTTGATGAAATTGTAATGCATTGGCAATTTCAAAACTTCCACTTCCGTATGAAAAAGCTTTTACCATACCAATAATTTTGGTCTCAGGATTTTTCAATTTGGATCGATAAAAATTTAGATTGTTGATGAGTGAAGTCAGGTTGATTTCCAATACCGTTTCATGGGCTTTTTGCTGAAGGGCCTTGCTAATTTGCTCAAACTCAAAAATTCGTGCTCCCTTTAATAAAATAGATTCATTATTGAAGGAAGTTAAAGGAAAATTATTTAAAAACTCTCCGGTTGATTGGAAAAAACATTTCACCATTTTAAAGCAACCCTGATGATTGCTAATGGAAGGACCAATTCCAATGAGCTTTTGCACTCCTTTATTTTCTAATAATTCTGCTATATATCCGTATAAATTCAATTCGTTTTGCCCACTTTGTAAAATATCAGAGAGGATAACTGTTTTTTTAGAATGTTGCTTCTGCTGTGTTAAGAAATCCAACGCAATACTTAATGAATTTATATCTGAATTATAACTGTCGTTAATAACCGAACAATTATTAATGCCTTCCTTGAGTTCTAATCGCATTGCAATAGACACGAGTAGTAGCATCCGTTCAGCAATTGCATTATTGCTAAAGCCTAGATGAAGCATTACTGCCCAACAATGAATGGCATTTTCAATTGAAGCATCATCGGTAAAAGGGATTGTTATTTTATTTATTTCGCCCAAATATTTTGCAGTAATTGTGGTAAGTTTCTTTTCCTTATTCTTTGAAATAATTTGTAAATCGGCATCCTCTTTTATACTCCAGGTAAAAGATTTTATTCTGTTTAAAATTTCAGAGCGGATAATTACTCCCTGTATCTCAGGGTAATCCGAGCAGTAAACCAGCGTGTTTACTTTCCGAAAGAGTTTTAATTTTTCTCCGGCTTTTTGCTGTAGGTTAATGAAGTTTTCATCATGAGCATTTCCAATATTTGAAAACACACCAATGGTAGGTTGAATAATGGCTTGGAGTCTGTCCATTTCATCCGGCTCGGATATCCCTGCTTCGAATATTCCTAGATTATGTGTATTATTAATTTGCCAAACTGAAAGGGGAACTCCAATTTGTGAATTATAACTTTTGGGGCTTCGAATGATGCTTTTTTCGTCTCTTAATAATTGATAGAGCCATTCCTTTATAATCGTTTTTCCATTGCTTCCGGTAATGCCAATGATCGGGATATCAAACCTATTACGATGCAATATACTCAACAACTGTAATGATTCAAGCGTATTATCTACTCTAATAAAACTCGCTTCTACAAACTGTTTAAGGTTTGCCGGAATTGTACTGACTATAAAATATCGAATGCCTTTCGCGTACAATTCAGCTATATAGTTATGGCCATTGTTACGTTTGCTCTTTAGCGCAATAAATACACAATGATCGGGTGAAATGAGTTGTCGACTATCAATTAGAATGTCTTTGATAATGTGCTGTTTTGTAGATCCAACATGCAACTCTCCCTTAATAGAATCAGCAATTTCAGTTATACTATGCCCTGAATGTAACATGAAGTGGTTTAATTTGGATTGTTCTTATTATTATCAATTGGTGCTGCACTGACCAAAGGGTTTTTTGTAAGCTCAGCATGCATCATTCGGTTTTTATAGACGTCAATTCCAACATAAACGGCATTTCTAAATGATTCGGGTGAGGCAATATTTTTCCCGGCTAAATCATAAGCAGTACCATGTGCCGGAGAGGTTCGTATCAATGATAGACCTGCAGTAAAATTTACCCCACTATCAAACGCCAATGTTTTAAATGGGACTAATCCCTGATCATGATACATTGCTAAAACACCATCAAATTCGGCATAGGCTCTGGATCCAATAAACCCATCAGCAGGATAAGGTCCGAATGCAAGTATGCCTTCATCAAATACTTTGCGGATTGCCGGTTGAATGATTTCTGTTTCTTCTGATCCTAATAATCCTTCATCACTCGCATGAGGGTTAAGTCCTAAGAGCGCAATTTTAGGCTTCTGAATTCCAAAATCAATTCTTAAACTTTTGTTCAATATTTTTAATTTCTCCATAACTAAATCTACCGAAAGATGCGAAGAAACATCCTTAAGCGGGATATGACCGGTGACAACTCCTAATCTCAGGTTCTCACAAATCATCAACATTAAACTGGGTTTGTCTTCAAATTGATTTGAGAAATATTCGGTATGTCCAGGGAATTTGAAATCCTCAGACTGAATATTTTTTTTGTTAATAGGAGCCGTAACCAGAATCTGGATGTCGTTATTCTTAATTCCTTTAACAGCTTCTTCCAACGATTTACGCGCTAACTTACCCGCTACATCTTTCGATTTTCCAAGTTCAACTTTCACCTCTTTTTCACAGCAGTTAATTAGGTTTGCGCGCTTCTGGTTTATTTGATGCGCATTGCTGATAATATTAAAACTAAAATCATTTATATTTAAAGCCTTTCTGTGATATGATGCAACTTTTGAAGAACCATAAACTACTGGCGTAACCATCTCCGTTAATCGAGGATCTCTAAATGTTTTCATGATAATCTCGTAACCAATCCCGTTTATGTCTCCATGTGTAATTCCTACTCTTGTTTTCTTTTGTTTCTCTATTGTTTTGATCATTTTGTTATTAATTGGGATTGCAAAGATAAAGATATAAATCATCCAATGGTTTATATCTTACTATTGAAATTATACTTCGTTGATAATAACGAAACTAGTTTATCCCATGGTAAAACAGAACCTAATTGAATCCATCTATTATTCTCGTTTAACTTTAACTGGTACAGGTTAGAGAATTCTGTT
>PIVJ01000343.1 GCA_003353955.1 Bacteroidota bacterium
ATCCTACGCCCGGACTACAAGTCCGTGCGAGCTGGGCTACAAGTCCGAGAGAGCAGGTTTGGATCAGTTATCTCTTTCTAATAAAAATATCTCGTTAAATCCTATACAATCAACCTTTAGATCTTGATTATTCATAATTACTCGCGTCCCATAGATAAGAAACGGATTATTCATAGAAGGATTTTCATTTTCTTCTTTGCGTATTGCTTCAATATCCCACCTTTCTATTAATTCGCAAGTAAAATCAGAAAACACACTTCTTTCACCAAAATTAAACACTCCTTGATTATAGGTGTAGCTAATTTGAACTCTTGTATTCCATATTTTGCCGTAAAAAGTTCCAGACTCATATTCATATGTTTCAAGAAAGAAAAGAGTTTCGCTATTTTGAAAGATATCTAAGCTGTCCATTTTAATTAATTCCGTTCTTATCCCGTGGTAATAGTCTTTATCGTCTTTTCTTAATCCTTCTTTTAATTGCTCTTTGGATATAGCTATAGATACCTTTTTTAAGATGTTTTCACCACATCCAGTGTTTAAGCTCATAGCTAGCACAATACTAAATAATATTATCTTCATGTCAGACATTTGATTTATTAAGAAGATGAAGTTACTCTTCGTTTCATTTATTACAATTTTAGTCTCATACGTTTCAACCAACTTTTCATTCTTGCTTGCATGTAATATTGGGTTCCATAAAAAACTGACTGTGACGTACCTTGCTTAACAATTCGGGTATTAGGATCTGCACCACCTGCTGCATTTATTCCATAAGATACCCTCAATGGTAAATTATTTTCAGACCTTATTTGGTTTTCCATATGAGTCGAGTAAATCTCTGCTTTTGAAATATTTCGTGATTGCCCACCTGGCAAAGTTACAGTTACCCATGGATCATTCTTAATAGTACCATTCCAAACATCTTGAATATGTGCCATTTCATGACCTAGCCCAATAAAAGGATCTCGACTTCTCCCACCGTTCTGGTCTGGACCTCCATTATTCCCATCAGGATTCCATAATATATAATTGCCATTCTGGGCATCTGCTTTGTTTGATCCACGCTGATATATTTCCGTGCTTTTTGTTGAGCTCATTAATTCATTAACAAGACCTTCGCCTACAGTTCCTCCTTGGCTTAATTTCTGCAAAGAAGCCGTCACTTGTCCAACAAAAGCATCCGTTCCTGAATATATATTGCCTCCAGCATCCAAAAACCCATTATTGCCATCTGCATCTTGTCCATAGTAATATCTATTTGTTTGTATACCTTGAGAGCCATCTGGATTAGTAATATTAGTTGTGACACTCATCCATATACTATCTCCATTAATATCAATATTGCTAATTGCATTATTTGCTGCATATTGATATGGTGAAAGTGGATAATATTTTTCAGCGAACCTATCTTGTACCATAAATCTACCCAATTGCGCATCATACATCCTAGCCCCGTAGTCATACCAATTTAAGCCAAAGTTATCTTGTAACTCTTTACCGTTATAACGGTAGAAGTTTTCGGTGTTAGCTGCTTGTGCATTTGCAATGCCTGAAAAACTCATGCCAAATGGATAAAA
>PIVJ01000111.1 GCA_003353955.1 Bacteroidota bacterium
GGATGTTTTGTTAACTCATTTAACATACTTTCCATTGGTTGATTTAGGTCGAGGCTTACTGCTCCTTTTTCGTCAGGTTTTCGTAATTCTTCAGGAATAAATCGTCCTGGGTTATCTTCCAGTTTTTCAATCCAAATACCATCTTTATTAATTTTGGCTTTGATATTTCGGTCGGCAGAACAAGAAACACCCATCCCAACCGGGCAACTTGCACCATGACGAGGTAGACGAATAATTCTGATGTCTAAGGCAAAATATTTTCCTCCAAATTGTGCACCTATGCCTAAATTATAGGCTGCGTTTAAAATTTTTTCTTCTAAAACAACATCACGAAATGCTTGGCCGCCTTCGTTTCCTTGTTTAGGTAAATCATCGTAATATTTTGCAGAGGCAAGTTTTACCGTTTTTAAATTGGTTTCGGCTGAAGTACCTCCAATTACAAATGCAACGTGGTAAGGAGGACAAGCTGCGGTTCCCAATGATTTTAACTTTTCGGTCAAAAATAATTCTAGACTCTCAGGATTTAATAGTGCTTTTGTTTGTTGATAAAGGGTGGTCTTATTTGCGGATCCTCCACCTTTAGCTACAAAAAGAAATTTATATTCGTCGCCACTGGTGGCCAAAATATCAATTTGTGCTGGCAAATTTGTTCCCGAATTAATTTCATTATACATGTCCAAAGGAATGGTTTGAGAGTATCTCAAATTTTCCTCGGTATAAGTTTTATATACTCCTTTTGATAAAGCTTCTTCATCATTACTCCCGGTCCAAACTTGTTGACCTTTTTTAGCAAGGATGGTAGCTGTACCGGTATCCTGGCAAAATGGAAGTTCGCCTTTTGCAGATACTTCAGCATTTCTTAACATGGTTAGTCCAACGTATTTGTCATTTTCACTAGCTTCATTATCTGTGAGTATGGCTGCTACTTTTTTGACATGCTCAGGACGCAACATAAATGAAGTATCGCGTAAAGCAGCACTGGCTAATTTTGTTAATCCTTCAGGATCAATTTTGAGGATTGGTTTTCCTTCAAACTCAGTGACAGAGACATGATTTCTTGTTAATAAATAATATTCAGTTTCATCCTTTCCTAATGGAAAAGATTCCTGATATTTAAACTTGGGAGTAGGCATAATATTTTTTTATTAGGATTATTAATTATATGGGATATGATGAATTTTAAACGATAAAAAGATACCACTTGCACAATAAAATAACAAACTTTTCAAATCTTCTGTTTGCATTCCTCTTGAGATGCCAATGGAGGCCTCAAATTACTTGTGATTTCAAACGATTCACAATCGTTTTTTCTTCATTTCCAGGAAAGAGACGTTGGTTAAAATGTAAGTGCTTTTAACCAGTTCCAGACTTTCCTTCCAAGCGGTTAAATTGGTATAAGCTTGTGTGTTTTTCATTGTTTATAATTTTGAAATAACAGATTAAAAAAGGGCATCAATATTTTCGAGTGTTAGGGCAATTACTGCCTTATGTTTTTTTACAACAATGGGTCGTTCAATAAGCTTCGGATGCTCAACTAAAATTTGAATCCATTCATCATCTGTGAAATTCTTTCCTTTATAATTGGATTTAAAAACAGCTTCCTGTGTTCTTATTATTTCAAAAGGTTTTTTGTTGAGTTTCATTAGTAAATCCGCGAACTCTTTTTCAGTTAATGGATTTTTTAAATAATTAATGACTTCAAAGTCTACATTTTTACTTTGAAGATATGCCAGTCCTTCTCTGGATTTCCTGCATCTGGGATTGTGATAAATTTTAATCATGGGATGATTCTAATTTTCTGTCAAAATTAATGAATTATAGCAATTATACGTCAAATAAATCAGCTTAATTTAATTCTATATTCTTTAAATATAAGGGCTTATCTATAAAATTGAAATACAGACTAACATGCGTAAAACATAGCGTATGGTGTATAGAACATGAAGAACAGCCAGATAATGTAGTGTTATGCAACAATCATTTATATTCCAGACGCCATATGTTTTCTAGGTATAATAATCAAGCAACAATACTCCAAAATTGTCTGTTCTTAAGTTTATTATAAGCAAAAATTTGAATTAAATTTCTTTATATAGAAATTGTTAGTATAAGTCGGAATGACAGTCGGCACAATTCGTTACCTTCCATTCTTCTTCAATATCAACAGGATGTTTAAACTCAAGTGATTGAAATGCCATAGCAGTTTCCATATTTGCTGGATTTCCTTGCGCATTTATTATGTGACAAAGATTACAATCATTGGTAATATTTCGCTGTTCCACCGTTTTGTGTTTATCATCATGACAACGAAAACATCCATTACTCTCAATATGACTTATGTGATTTGGATAGGCATTCCATTTAACTTTCATTTGAGGGAAAATATTTTTTTGAAATTCCTGTTGAATGACAGCAATTGCAGTTTCAACAAGTGCGTTGTTTGTATCCATAAAACCTGGATAATAGGACTCGTAATATTCAGTTATACCCAATTCTATGGTGGTTAATGCACTATCTTTTGTGGGATAGTCTTCATGAAGCAATCCCATCGCAACCATTTTTATTTCAGGTATGGATGTTGAAATTAATTGTGTTGTCATCGCATTATCAACAAATTTTGATGGAGATAAATAGTTATGAGACGGTCTGTTATGACAATCCATGCAATCCATTGTTCGGTTTTCAATTGATTCAATATCTTCGGGGCTTAATGGTTCTTCTTCATCCTCATAAATAAAAACCTCACCGGTTTTATTGTTGGTGTATTTTACCCAGGGAATAAATTCACGATCATAAGAGTTTGCTTTATACTCAATAGTAATATCAGGGTTTATGTGCCAATGAATTCCTTCAGACAATCCTAAGGCACTATAAATGGATCCGGTTTTAATTTGAAGGTTAATATCCCATTCCGTATTTTCTTCATCAGTTAAATAGTGTCTCTCCAATCGGTTTTGTTGTGCATAAAACTTTTCAGGCCAATGACAGCGTTCACAAGTTTCTCTGGCTGGGCGTAAATTTGCAATAGGGGTTGGAATAGGGCGTGGAAAAATATTTGTTATTACCGCATAAACCTGATACATTCCAGCCATTTTTGAACGAACATACCAATCAGCACCTTCTCCAACATGGCAATCAACACAACCAACTCTTGCATGCGATGAGTTTTGATAAGCAACGTACTCAGGTTCCATTACTTCATGGCAAAGTGTTCCACAAAATTCAACGGATTCTGAGTAATGAAATGCCTCATAACTTCCGATTGCTGATAATAATAAGAAAATAGTTGATCCGATAGTAAAAACTAGAAAAGCATTTCGATTTTGGGCTTTATTAAAATCTATTCTCGGCCATCTGAGCTTTGATACTTCACCTCCCTTTAAATCTCTTCTTCGCTTCATCCACATTCCAATTGGAATTAAAAGCAAACCGGCTATAACAAATATGGGAATGACCATATACATAAATAAGCCTAAATAAGAGCTCCCTTGATTAAAGAAAAAGGAAATACTGAATAAGAAACCAATCATGAAAATAGCTATGATTGCGATGGTGACTCCGATAACAGAAGTCCAGTTATAAACAGATTTTGGCAGTTTCATCTTAGTAGTTTTGATTGAAAGACAAAATTACTTGATTAATAAAAGTACTAAATTCAATAAGGCTTTGTACTTTTTTGCACAATCTCCCAATCCTTTTAACTCCCATCCTTACACCATTTCTGAAAGTGATGATAAACACTTTGCCAACGGTATCTTACACTAAAAAATTGTTTCTTGGGAAACTGCCTCCATTAACAGCCTGTTTTTAGCCGATAAAGTATCGCTTCTACCACTTGATAAACGTTAACTTTTGTGTTGTTCAATGAATTTTCAAATTTCAAATATGAGCAACTCTCTTCTTTATTATACTTTTGGGTAGCATCTTCTTTGAAAGAATGGTACAACTTATTGAGACTCAAATTTTATACGCCATTCTTTCTTTTCAACATTCAACCTTTGACAACTTCTATGATTAAAGTTTTAAAAACTCGTATATTCGCCCAGAATTCTAATATAAAACATATTAGTGTTTCTAAGATAATTAGGTGAATGCTGCTACTGATAAAACCAACCCTCAAGAGAAGAAAAAACTATTTAAAATGCTCCTTGGACTATAAAGGAAGTTTTTTGGTAGCCACTATTCTTTTGATTGGAGGTTTCATTCTTGAAACTATATTACACGAATATAGAATTACACTACCGAAATGGCCGATAAATTTATACATCATTTTAGGACTGATTATTTGTCTTTTTGTTAGTGGTAGATTTTTAAAAAGCAAAGTCATAACTTGGTTATCAAATGTACCTGCGGCAGTTTCAGCAATTAGTGTTGTAGCAATATTGGTTTTAATGATGGGCTTTATTCCACAGCAAAGACAAGAAGGATTTTTACAGCTATTCGGTTTAACCCACATTAAAAATAGCTGGCCATATTTGTTTAGCACATTTTACTTATTAATGGTATTGGGTTTTACAATTGTGAAGCGACTCAATAGTTTTAAATTAAAAAATATTGCCTTTTTGTTAAATCATCTTGGGTTATGGATACTGCTCGCTGCAGCATCTCTTGGATCGGCAGATATGAAAACATATAATTTGTATTTGATGCTGGATCGGGCAATTTACCACGCTGAAGATGCTAATGGTGTTATGCAACAAATGCCTTTTGCGGTAAAGCTTCTTGATTTTGATATTGATGAATACCCCCCTTCTCTTGGAATTGTCAGCAACGATAATTTTAAACTTAATATAAAAAAGGGAGATAAATTATTTGAAGTGAATAGCAAAGAAACCTATATTAATGGTGATTGGCAAATCAATATAATCCAATATATAGCTGAGGCAAGATTTAAAAATAACATTTATGAGACTTCCACTACTATGGGAGCCACTCCTGCTGCAGAGATAAAAGCAACAAATACTGTGACCGGAGTAGAAATAAAAGGCTGGGTTTCTTCGAGTAATTTTCTATATCCTGTTAAAACATTATTACTTGATGAGAAGTATTCAGTAGCAATGACGATACCCCAACCTAAAAAATTTAGTTCAAAAATACGGATATTCAAAAAAGTTTCAGATTATTATGATGCCGAAATTGCAGTTAATGAACCCATTAATGTTTACGGTTTTAAAATGTACCAGGTTGGGTATGATGAGGAAAAAGGAAAATGGTCGAAAATAAGTTCCGTTCAATTAATTCGTGACCCCTGGTTACCTGTGGTGTATATTGGAATATTTATGATCTTATTAGGATCACTCTACCTGCTTTGGATGGGTAAGGCAAAAAACTAAAATTTCTGTTATGACTTGGTTAAGCTTTCCACTTTACGCTTATCTAACTTCCGCATTATGGTTGGTTGGGATATTGTTTTTATTATTTGTTCAATCTAAAAAATATAGCTGGTTTTCCGCTGTATTTTTAATTCTGGGTATTGGGGGCTTAGCTTGTTTCACCATTAATTTATGGATAAGCCTGGAGCGGCCACCATTTAGAACGCTAGCCGAAACTCGTTTATGGTATTCCATATTTTTATCAGTAATCGGTATTATCGTTTATTATCGATGGAAATTATTTTGGATGTTGGCGTATACCTTATCATTGGCTGTTTTATTTTTGTTCATAAACGTGATGAACCCGGACACATTTGACAAAACCCTAATGCCTGCTTTGCAATCCTTATGGTTTATTCCCCATGTAGTTGTCTATATTATTGCCTATGCATTTTTGGCGGTATCTTCATTAACCGGCATGAAAGGATTGGTTTTAAAACATAAAGGCTATCCGGTTGAGGAAATCATTAAATTAGCTGACAATATTGTATACCTTGGTTTTGCTTTTTTAACCTTTGGATTGTTGTTTGGTGCGTTGTGGGCAAAAGAAGCCTGGGGTCACTATTGGAGCTGGGACCCCAAAGAAACTTGGGCATTTTTAACCTGGATGGTTTATCTAATTTATATTCACTTCAGGATCAATAAGAAAATAATGGTTAAACAATCACTTTGGATTCTTTCGCTGGCGTTTATTGTATTATTGATTTGTTGGTTGGGAATAAATTATTTACCTGCTGCGCAAGAAAGCATCCATGTTTATTCCAGTTAAATAGTTCAAAAGTAATACTAACGATATTTTATTTCCCCGATATTTAATGGGATCTTTTGGTTACAAGAACCAGGTTATTTAGGGCTTCCTCAGACACCATTTAACATATTGAAGAACAATAAAATAAATCACAATAGCACTTGTTTTTATGTAAGGTTATAGTTATATTTGCCGAATAAGCTTGCATTTATGATAAAGTACAATAGCCAATACCAGACAAAAATAACAGAATTCTCTAACCTGTACCAGTTAAAGT
>PIVJ01000031.1 GCA_003353955.1 Bacteroidota bacterium
GGGAAACCAACTACGAAGGTATTCATTGGCAAACCTGTGTATTTGCTTGACATTGTAACGCTGCTCCTCATGTATTGTATACAGATATATTGTCATAATTTCCTGATCTGTAAGTTCTGCTTTATTATTGTTACTGAAACGCTCACAACAATATTTTAAATCTTCGTTGTATCTTTTTTCAATAAAAAAGTAAATTTCTATTAATTTTACAAATTATGACTCCAGAACTAAAAGAGCAGAATCAAACAGAGATTAAAAATTTCTTATCAAAAAAAATATTCGGCATCATTCCACTAATATCTTTAATCGGGTTAATTGTTGGGATAGCCGGAGGTTATCTTTATTATTCAGAAATTGGTTGCGTTGATGGCACTTGCGCCATAACTTCCAATCCCTGGTTGAGTACGCTGTGGGGTGGTGCAATAGGATTCTTGTTGTTCAATATGTTTAGTCGTAAGTCAAAAGACAAAAAAAAATCATAAATTCTCCAGTTCCATCTTCAGTTTTTTCGGGAGTGATTCCACAATCAAATCATGGGAATGATCTACCCATTCTTTAATAAGTTTATCTGAGAGATTCCCTTCCAAACTTACCGTATTCCACAATCTCTTATTCAAATGATACCCAGGCTGTACTTCCGGATATCTTTCTCTTAACTGAATCGCTTTCTCAGGTTCGCATTTTAAACTAATTCTCAATTCTCCATTAAGGCTTATTATAGCAAACATCTTGTTCATCACTTTAAAAACAAGCGTTACATCATCAAATGGGAAGCCTTCTGTGATTCCTTTTCTGAATAAACAATATTCTCTAAGTTCTTCGATGTTCATGTTATGCTTTTTGTGAAATAATTGACATTAAAGTTAAATAATAAATCGTTGACAAAATAAATAGATAAGATTGCTGTTTTATTAAAATGAACTAACTTTGCATTCGGTTTTGATGACAGAGAGTTTAAGATGTCTCGATTTATTTGCAAGAATTCAACATCTTAAATTTTAGGCATCTCATTTTTTTATGTGGTGCATTTTTATAAAATATAATAATTATGGCAATTAAAAGAAAATCATCCGACCTGAAAAAAAGGATGCAAAATGCTTTAAAAGGTGGTGGTTCTAAAGCAATTGAAAAGCAGAAAGCGATTGGTAAACTAACTGCTCGTGAACGAATTATTGCAATATTAGATCCCAAATCATTTCACGAATATGATCTTTTTGTAGAGCATGCTGCAAAAGATTTTGATATGGACAAGAAGCAATTGCCCGGCGATGGTGTTATCACTGGTACCGGAACTCTAAGTGGGAAGCCTGTTTGTATTTATGCCCAGGATTTTACGGTTGCAGGAGGTTCGCTTGGATGGATGCATGCGAAGAAGATTACCAAAATTATGGATCATGCATTAAAGCTTAAGGTGCCTATTATTGGTATTAATGACTCCGGTGGTGCCAGGATACAAGAAGGGGTTAACTCATTAGCTGGTTATGGCGAAATATTTTACCGAAATACCCGAGCATCTGGTGTTGTACCACAATTGTCAATAATTCTTGGACCTTGTGCCGGTGGTGCTGTATATTCGCCTGCTTTAACTGATTTCGTTTTTGTTGTCGACAAAATTTCGAAAATGTTCATTACTGGCCCTGAAGTAATTAAAACTGTGTTGGGTGAAGAGATTTCGATGGAAGATTTAGGAGGTGCCAAAGTGCATGCAGAGGTAACCGGTAATGCCCATTTTTATTCTGAAAGTGAAGAAGATTGTTTTAGTCAGATAAAACAATTGATTAGTTTCATTCCATGGAACAATCAAAAAAAAGCGATGTCTTTTCCAAAGAAAAATCCCAAATCAAGGCAATATAATATTGAAACTATCATGCCAACAGATCCTAAGCAACCATACGATGTTAGAGCCATTATAAAAGCAATTGTTGATGATAGTGAATTTTTGGAAGTGCATGAAAGATTTGCGGCTAATATCGTAGTCGGTTATGCCCGTTTACAAGGAGAAACTGTTGCTTTTGTTGCTAATCAGCCTATGGTATTAGCAGGTGTTCTCGATGTAGATTCATCTGATAAGGCGGGACGATTTATACGTTATTGTAATGCATTTAGTATACCAATAATCACCTTGGTTGACCTACCTGGATATTTACCCGGAATTGATCAGGAGCATGCGGGTGTTATTCGACATGGAGCAAAAATACTTTATGCTTATTCAGAAGCTACTGTACCTAAAATCACCGTGATTCTTAGAAAAGCCTATGGTGGTGGATATATTGCTATGTGTTCTCATCATTTACGTGCAGACTTTGTTTTCGCTTGGCCAACTGCCGAAATTGCAGTTATGGGTCCGGAAGGTGCAGCTAATATCATTTTTCGGAAAGAAATAGTGAATGCTGAAAATCCGGATGAAATACGAAAACAGAAAATAGCTGAGTATAAAAAGAAGTTTGCGAATCCATATGTAGCTGCAGCCTATGGTTATATTGATGGCGTAATTGAACCGGCTGAAACACGTAAAATCCTATTGCATGCGATAGATATCTCTGCAAACAAAACTGAAATCACCCCATTTAAAAAACATGGAGTTCCTCCATTTTAATATTGATTTATGGAAAATAAAGCAAGCAGCCCTAAATATCAATCATTAATTATTGAAGGGGTGAAATATCGTACGATGTTAACCAAGAAATATCAGAAAAGAAAGCCTTATAAAGCAGTTGACGATAAGCTTATTACCTCCTTTATTTCCGGAAGAATCACACAGCTTAGAGTGAAAACAGGGAAGAAAATTAAATCGGGTGAAGTATTATTAGTGCTTGAAGCAATGAAAATGGAAAATACCATAGTTGCGCCAATGGATGGAGTGATAAAAAAGATTCACGTGAAAAGGGGAGATAATGTCATTAATAATCAATTGCTGGTCGAACTTGATTGATTTGTATATGAAATCAATTCTAAAATGGCTTCTCGGCCTTGTCCAGTTTTTGAGGAGTTAACAATCATTTGAGGAAGCTCTGTCCATCTTTTAGATAACTCCTTTTTATATCGATCAGTATTTTTTACAAGATTGAGCTTGTTCAACTTATCCGATTTCGTAAAAATAATTACAAAGGGTAATTGATTACTTCCAAGCCAATCAATAAATTCCAAATCGATTTTCTGAGGTTCAAGTCTTATGTCAATGAGCAAGAAAGTGCAGAACAAATTCTCTCTCTTCATCAAATATTTGTGAATCATTTTTCCCCATTTTTCTCGTTCTGTTTTTGAAATTTTGGCATACCCATATCCGGGCAAATCTACCAAATGCCAATCTTCATTAATAAGAAAATGATTTACGAGCTGCGTTTTACCAGGCGTAGATGAAATTTTTGCTAAGTTTTTATGCTTAGTCAGCATGTTAATTAAGGAGGATTTACCAACATTCGATCTTCCAATGAAAGCATATTCAGGGAGTTCAGATTTAGGACATTTATTAACCTCCTGACTGCTGATGACAAATTTTGCTGATCTAATTATCATAATAATTAGCCTGTATAGGTTGCAACGTGTCTATTTTTTTTAACTTCAAAAATATCACCAACGGTCACCATAATTCCAGTCTCTTCCACGAGGCCGAAATGATCGTTTAATGCGGTACCAAAATTGCGCATCGTAGAAGATAAATTCATGTAGGCATTAAATAATGGAGGAATGTTTTCACCAACGCTTCTAACTTTCTGTACTAACATTTTATAATCATCGTCGTAATTGTCGGCCGTTAAAATTCTGGCTAATTCATCTTCATCCGTAGTGAAATTCATTGATTTATGTGGTCGCATTAGCTCATCCTTATCAGGAAAATATTTATCCATGAAATATAAGATTAGATCCCGGGCATAGGTGTTAAAGTGTGGGTACATAGTAATTTTCCCAAACAAGTATTTTACATCCGGATTATCTACCATAATTGAGCCCAAGCCATCCCAAAGATTATCCAGCGAATACATTCCTTTTCTGATATTATTAGCTGGCTGATATAATGGCTGTACGAAAGATCTACCTAACTCAATTGTGTTTATCAGATAGTCGTTTATAAATTTCTCAGAGTAATTAAATAAACGAGCAGTTGGCGTTCTGACTGACCTATCTTCATTTAGAGGTAAATCTTTGCAATGGATAAAGCGATAACCACCAATTATCTCACGATCGGCAGGATTCCAAACAATTAACTGACGAAAGGGAATTTCAAAAGTATCGTATTCATCAATATCGAGAGATTTTCCGGTTCCCCCTTTGGCATCTCTGAAAGTAGTTTCACGCAGTCGACCCACTTCTTCCATCAATTTTGGTGAATCATGATGTGTGAAGATATAGATTCGGTTATATCCATAATTTGTATTCCTGACAAAGATCTTATCCGTTAATTCATTTTCGAGAACTTCTTTATCTACCGCCGGGATAATTTTTTCCATAATAGTAAATTCTAATTAATTAAAATTAATAGTTAAACTGAATATCAGGATTGGCTTCAAGTTCGTAAACATGCATTCTGATCTTTTCTGCCCAGTTAGTGTTAGTCATTCGCTTGTCTAGTGCTTGATAAGGAATTGGTTTTCCAAAAGTAATATTAATGGTTTTATCTCTTTGTTTGTACATCTCGTTTACTAAATAAAACATTTCAATATTTGCTTTAATTCCAAAAAATTTTCTCAGATTAGCCAAATTATAAAAGAAATTTGAATTTCTCCCATTAATGTGTACAGGTATTATATCTCTTTTAAACCGTTTGGCTTTCGTAACAAATGTTTGTTTCCAGGGTAAATCAGAAATGTGACCTGATTTTTTACGTGAAACCAAACCGGCAGGAAAATATAATAAGATCACATTAGAAGCAAAAGTTTCGTTTATAACTCGAACGTTATCGGAATTACTGCCGTGTTTATTGAGCGGAATAAAGAGCTGTTTGAGACTTGGGAGGTTCATTAAAAGATCATTCACAGGGAAAATCAAATCCTTACGAATTGTAGCAACCTGATTCATAAGAGCTAATCCGTCCGGACCTCCAAGAGGATGATTTGCAGCAAGAATGTATCTGCCATTTTGAGTGATGTGCCCTAATCCGGTTGAATTAACACTAGCACCAAACTCATCAAATAATACCCATTCAATAAAGTCAAAATTTTTAAGATTGGGGTTTTTGGAAAGAAGATCATTCATTTCATCTTCATGAACAATCTTCTTCATATAGGATAAAAGAAACTTAGGAAGAAGCTTTAATAACTTGGGGCTTTTACTAAAAATAACCTTATCGATGTCTATTAATTTATCCATGCTATATCGTGAAAACCTCAGTCTAGTGCATTTTTATGAAGCCTCTAATGCAAAATTAAAATTTAATGTCAATTTTTCCTCTTTTATCTTAAATCTTTTTTCTTTTTATATCCTCAATCTAACTGATAATATTTAAAATATTAAATATTATCTAATAGCCTCACCCTTAATAGTATACTAACAGTAATTCCGAAGATTTATAAAGAAACTGCTTGTCAATGTAATTTTTTATTAACAATGTGGTAAAATGTGGGAAAAAGTGGTAAGTTATTTGTATATTTACTCCATAATCTCAAAATTCTTAATGGAAATAATAGGCACATACGAATGTAAGGTTGATGTAAAAGGCAGAGTAATGTTTCCATCGCAGTTGAAGGCGCAAATTCCTTCAGCCATTTCTGATGGTTTTGTTATAAAACGTAGCATCTTTATGAAGTGCCTCGAGTTGTATCCGAAAGAAGAATGGCAACTTGAAAGCAAGCGTATTAATTCCTTAAATCGATTCAAGAAAAAGAATGTTGATTTTATCAGAAAATTTATGGCTGGTGTTAAGTCAGTTGAGTTAGATAATGCCGGAAGATTCTTGATGCCCAAAGATTTGATCAAGTATGGTGCTATCTCTAAAGAACTGGTACTTGCTTCAGTTGTAAATAAGATTGAAATCTGGGATCGTGCAGAATATGAAAAAGCGATTGATTACGATCCAGATGAATTTGCAGATTTGGCTGAAGAAGTTATGGGAGAAAACGAAACTGAACAAGACGACTGATGTACCACAATCCAGTTTTACTAAATGAATGCATTAAAGGCTTAGCTATTCAGAAGGATGGCTTATATGTTGATGTTACTTATGGTGGAGGGGGCCATTCCAGAGAAATATTAAAATATCTTACAAAAGGAAAACTAATTGCTTATGACCAGGATGAAGATGCATTGAGAAATAAGATTGATGCTCCCAACCTGATCATGGTTAATGCCAATTTCCGGCAACTGAAAAGATATTTACAGCTCTATCAAATGTATCCTGTTGATGGTATTTTAGCTGATCTGGGAATTTCTTCTCATCAAATCGATACTGACGAAAGGGGATTTACTACCCGCACCGATATTCTTCTGGACTCAAGAATGAATCGGAACGAAAGTGGAACTGCTGCTGATGTTTTAAATACATATAGTGAAGAGAAATTGAGGAGCATCTTTAAGAATTATGGTGAATTAAAGAATGCCAGAAAAATAGCTTCAATTATTGTTAATACCCGAGATAAAGAAAATTTTAAAACAAGCACTCAGCTGAAAGAGGCATTGTTGAATTGCACACCCAAACCCAAAGAGCATAAATTTTTTGCTCAGGTTTTTCAGGCACTTCGTATTGAAGTTAATGATGAAATGGAGGCATTGAAAGAAATGCTATTCCAGGCAGCTGAGGCCTTAAAACCGGGAGGAAGATTAGTTGTGATCTCTTATCATTCTTTAGAAGATCGGCTTGTAAAAAACTTTATAAAAACCGGAAATTTTAAAGGAGAACCAAATAAAGACTTTTATGGGAATTTGATTAGAGAGTTCAAACAGATTAGTAAAAAACCAATCACTCCATCGGAAGATGAGTTGGCATTGAATAACAGATCAAGAAGCGCAAAACTTAGGATTGCTGAAAAAACATGATTAAAAGTAATAAATATAACCCTGATTTAGCTCGAAGGAGAAATCTTTCTGAAGGGGCGAAAAAGTCATCTTCTCAAACAGGGGTGCAACAGATTTTAGGTGGCAGTTTCTTAACTGAAGACGGTGTGGTAAGTCTATTGCCATTTTTATTTTTCATTACATTTTTAGCAGTGAGTTATATCGCCAATATTTATTATTCCGAAAAGAATGTCAGAGACATAAACTCATTAAATAGAGAGTTAAAAGAATTACGTTTTGAACATATTACCATCAAATCGAAACTGATGATTATGAGCAGGCAATCAGATATATCAAAGAAACTGAGGGGTACCGGCATTAAGGAGTCAATCAACCCTCCTTACGAATTAGTAAAAACTAAATCCAACGATTTAACAAAATGATAGCGACTAAGCGAGACATATTGTGGCGAGTGTATTTGGTGTACTTTATTGTACTCCTGTTCGGCTTGGGCATCATCGCTAAAGTTGTATATATCCAATTGTATGAATCTGAGGCATTATTACTCAAAGCACAAAAACAAGAGCTAAAACATGTTAGCCTTGAAGCTAACCGTGGAAATATTTATGATGATAATGGAAATTTATTGGCAACATCTGTTCCCGTTTTTGAAATTAGATTAGACATTGACTCAGAACATATTTCTGATGCATTGTTTAATTCGAAAATAGATTCATTAGCATTGGGCCTGTCAAAATTATTTGGGCACTTTTCAACTTGGTCTTATAAATCTAAATTAAGAAAAGCACGTAAGGATGGAAATCGATATTATCTAATTGAGCGCAGAGCAACTTACAGTCAGCTTAAAGAATTAAGAAAGTTTCCAATATTGAGAAGAGGAAAGTATTTGGGTGGGCTTATAGCCATTCCAAAAACAACCCGGAAAATGCCATTCGGAAGTCTGGCTAAACGCACTATTGGATATGAGAATAGAGAAGCAGGTATATATGTTGGATTAGAAGGAGCCTATGCAAATTATGTTCAGGGTATTGCCGGGCAGCAACTTCAACGAAAACTCAACAATGGTGATTGGATACCGGTAAATGATGAGAATGACATCCTTCCGATTGATGGAAAAGACATTATTACAAGTATAGATATTAGTATTCAGGATGTGGCTGAAAACGCTTTAAATCAACATTTAATCAAACATGGAGCCAATCAAGGATGCGCTGTGCTTATGGAGGTTAATACCGGTTTTGTTAAAGCTATTGTTAACCTTCGATATAATTCTAAAAGCAATACTTATGAAGAGTCATACAATTATGCTATCGCAGAAAATGTTGAACCTGGAAGTACTTTTAAACTAGTCTCAATAATTGCAGCACTGGAACTTGGAAAAATAAATCTCAACGATTCAATTGATACAGGCAACGGAGAAATGAAATATTATGATCGGATTATGCGTGATGATCATAAAATAGGAGATGGGAAAATAACGGTTCGTGATGCTTTTGAAAAATCTTCAAACGTTGGAATTTCAAAAGTTATTACCGAGATGTTTGAAGGCAAGCCTTCAAAATATGTTGATTTTATAACAAAAGTTTCCATAGATAAGCCGTTGGGATTAGAAATATTGGGTGAAGGAACTCCATTTATCAAACACCCAAAAAACAAAAAGACTTGGTATGGCACAACATTGCCATGGATGTCAATTGGCTATGAATTGACTTTAACACCCTTACAAACACTAACTTATTATAATGCCATAGCGAATAATGGCAAAATGCTGAAGCCACAATTTGTAAAAGAAATTAGAAAAGGTAATCAAGTCATAGAGTACTTTGATCCCATCGTGATTGAAAAGTCTATTTGTTCGCAGCAAACAGTTGATACAGTTAAGAGTTTGCTTGAAGGTGTTGTTTCGAGAGGAACAGCTAAATTAACCCTAGGCAATTCAGCGTATAAAATTGCCGGAAAAACCGGAACTGCTCAAATTGCTGAAGGTAGCAGTGGTTATAATAAATCTGATTATAACGCATCTTTTGTAGGTTATTTTCCTGCTGATAAACCTAAGTACTCCTGCATCATTGTGGTCAATAACCCGACGAAAGGACGAATTTACGGTAGCTCAGTTGCAGCACCTGTATTTAAAGAAATAGCGGATAAAATTGTTGCCACACGGTTAGACTTTCAGACTAAAAATAATGGATTAGAAAAGTATCAAAGTACTCCATCAGTGAGTAAAGGACAGTTTGAAGACATTCAAGCTTTATATGTAAAAATGGATTTACCGGTAAGATCCGAATGTAAAACTGAATGGTATACTTCAACCATTGACGCATCATCCGAGCGTTTCTCTGATCTGGAAATTCCTGAGGGATTTGTTCCAAATGTTCGGGGTATGGGTGTGAGAGATGCAGTTTACTTACTAGAAAGCACTGGCGTAAAAACGAAAGTTATTGGAAAAGGTAAAGTCTCCAGCCAATCAATCAGAGCAGGAACTGTAATAGTAACCGGAATGGAAATTATTTTAAATCTCTCAAGTTAGTTATGTTGAGAAAACTGAATGACATATTGTATGCAGTTACGATTCACAAAACAGTTGGATCAAGTAACGTTGAAGTTTCAAGCATTGCGTTTGATTCAAGATGTGTTGTTAAAGATTGTGTGTTTGTTGCCCAAAAAGGAACACAGGTTGATGGACATGATTATATCCATGAAGCGATAAAGAATGGGGCAATTGCGATTGTATGTGAGAGTTTGCCCGAGCAGCTTGATTCTACAGTTTATTATGTTCAAGTGGCAGATACGAAGAATGCTTTGGGTATAATTGCTGCTGAATTTTACAACCAACCTTCGAAGAATCTAAAGCTCGTAGGCGTAACCGGAACCAATGGTAAAACAACCATTGTTTCATTATTATATAAGCTTTACAAAGGCTTAGGGTATAAAGTTGGATTGCTATCAACGATTGAGAATGTGATTGATGGACAATCTGTGGGGGCAACTCATACGACAGCAGATGCTATTCAAAATAACAAAATGTTAGGGCAAATGGTAACGGCTGATGTTGATTATTGCTTCATGGAAGTCAGTTCACATTCTATAGATCAAGGTCGAATTTCCGGGCTCCATTTCAGTGGTGGGATTTTTACAAATCTCACACATGAGCATCTTGATTATCATTTAACCTTTAATGAGTATTTAAAAGCGAAAAAGAAGTTCTTTGATCTGTTGCCCAAGCCATCATTTGCATTGACTAATACAGATGATAAAAATGGTAAGATAATGCTGCAAAATACCAAAGCCCAGAAGTTTACATATGGACTGAGAGGAATTTCTGATTTTCATTGCAAAATAATTACCAATCATTTTGATGGGATCGAATTAAGTATTGATCAGCGATCAATTTGGTTCCGTCTGATCGGTGAATTTAATGCTTACAATATAATGGCAATCTATGCTACAGCAGTCTTACTGGGAGAAGATAAATTGAAGGTGCTTACTCTTCTTAGTAACCTGAATTCAGCCGATGGACGATTTGATCAAATCCGATCAACAAATAATACCACCGTGATTATTGATTATGCCCATACTCCAGATGCGTTAAAAAATGTGTTGGACACAATCTCATCAATACGAGTCGGGAATGAAAAACTAATTACGGTTGTTGGAGCAGGTGGAGATCGTGATAAAACAAAGCGCCCGATTATGGCACAGATTGCATGTGATCGGAGTGATCAGGTAATTCTTACTTCTGATAATCCACGTGATGAAGACCCCGACTTAATTATTGAAGATATGAAAACAGGGTTAGATCCGATGGCTAAGAAAAAAATAATATCGATTGTAAAACGAGAGGAAGCAATTAAGACAGCCATTGCCTTGGCCAGTGCGGATGACATCATTCTGTTGGCAGGTAAAGGGCATGAGAAATATCAAATTATCAAAGGGAAATCATATCCACTTGATGAAAAGAGAATAGTTAATGAAGCGCTAATGATAAACTAAATCTATGTAAAATGTTTTATTATTTATTCAGTTATTTAGATCAGGCATACGACTTTCCGGGCGCAGGTGTTTTCCAATACCTTTCCTTCAGAGCTGCCTTGGCTGTTATTACATCCTTAACAATCTCATTGCTATTCGGGAAGAGTTTAATTCGTGTTTTGATTAAAAAACAGGTCGGTGAATCCATTCGTGATTTAGGGCTCGATGGTCAGATTGAAAAGAAAGGTACACCCACTATGGGAGGAATCATCATCTTAGGAGCTGTATTGATACCTACTGTATTATTTTCCAAACTGGATAATACTTATGTATTGCTAATGTTGTTTACTACCGTTTGGTTAGGAGCAATAGGGTTGTTAGATGATTATATCAAGGTTTTTAGGAAAGATAAAAAAGGCCTGGCAGGGAAATTTAAAATTCTGGGACAAGTCACACTGGGGTTAGTAGTAGGCTCAGTTATGTATTTTAACGATTCAGTGGTAATCAGAGAAAAGATACCGACAGAGGTGGCCATTACTCAGGGTATTGATCTTGGAGATACCAGGTCCAATTTTGAAGAAGAAACTGTAAGATCAACAAAAACAACTATTCCATTTTTCAAGAATAACGAATTTGAATATTCAATGCTTATCTCATGGATTGGAAAAAATGCGTATAAATATGCTTACCTGATTTTTATACCGATCATCATTTTAATCATCATGGCCGTTTCAAACGGAGCAAACCTTACAGATGGTATTGATGGATTAGCTACTGGAACTTCTGCAATCATCGGATCCACTTTGGGCATTTTAGCATGGGTGTCCGGTAATATCGTGTTCGCCAATTACCTGAACATAATGTATATCCCTAACCTGGGTGAATTAACGATTTTCATCAGTGCGTTTGTTGGAGCCTGCATTGGATTTTTATGGTACAATTCTTACCCTGCACAAGTGTTTATGGGTGATACCGGAAGCTTAGCCATTGGTGGAATAATAGCAGTTTTTGCAATTATTATCCGAAAGGAGTTATTGATACCAATCTTATGTGGAATCTTCTTGGTAGAGAACTTTTCAGTGATATTACAGGTTGGTTACTTCAAGTATACCCGAAAGAGATTTGGTGTTGGGAAACGGGTTTTCAGGATGTCGCCCCTTCATCATCATTATCAGGTGTTAGGATATTCAGAGCCAAAAATAGTACAGCGCTTTTTAATTGTGGGAATCATGTTGGCAATATTAACCATCATAACATTGAAGTTAAGATAATTGAATGAAGAAAAGAAACATAGTGGTATTGGGTGCTGGCGAAAGTGGGGTAGGAGCTGCTATCCTGGCACAAAAGCAAGGCTTCGATGTTTTTGTTTCTGATAATGGAAAAATAAACAATAAGTATAAGAACGTTCTTTCACATTATAAAATTGATTTTGAAGAGGAAACTCACTCAATCGAGCGGATATTAAATGCAAATGAGATTATTAAAAGTCCCGGAATTCCGGATATAATTCCTTTAATTCTTGCTATTAGAAAAAAGGGGATAAGTATAATTTCAGAGATCGAATTTGCAGGAAGATATACCGATGCTTTCATCGTTGGTATCACGGGAAGTAATGGTAAAACCACAACTGCTTCACTTATATATCACATTTTAAAGCGAGAAGGAAAAAAAGTTGGGTTGGCGGGTAATATAGGGCAAAGTTTTGCAAAACAGGTGGCAGAGAATGATCATGAATATTATGTGTTAGAGTTGAGTAGTTTTCAAATGGATGGGATGTTTCAGTTTAAAGCGGGCATCGCAATTTTGCTAAATATTACACCTGATCATTTGGATCGATATGATAACAGTTTTGAAAATTATGCAGATTCAAAATTCAGAATTATTCAAAATCAAACTAACAATGACGCATTTATTTTTTGCCAGGATGATGAGGTTATCAAACAGAAAATAATTGAGCATAAAATTAATGCCAAAACGTACCCATTTTCAATTAAAACGATCATTGAGAAAGAGGGGGCTTTTATAAAAAATAATAATATTGAGATTAATATTAATTCTAACATTTTTACTATGACACTAGAAGAATTAGCACTTCAAGGAAAACACAATACGTACAATACGATGGCAGCAGGAATTGCCTCTAAGTTAATCGGAGTCAGAAAAGAGACCATTAAAAAATGCCTGACTGATTTTCAAAATGTCGAACACAGGCTTGAGTTTGTTGCTTCCATTAGCAATGTCGAATTTATTAATGATTCAAAAGCAACCAACGTAAATTCAACTTGGTATGCTTTGGAGAGTATGCAATCAAAAGTAATTTGGATTGCCGGAGGGGCTGATAAAGGAAATGATTATAACGTCTTAAAAGATCTGGTAAAAGAAAAAGTAGAAGCAATTATATGTTTGGGAACGAACAATACAGAATTACACAAAGCTTTCGGTGGCTTGGTTGAAACAATTGTTGATACCAACTCGGCTGCTGATGCAGTAAATGCAGCATATAGTATGGCTAACAATGGAGATATTGTGCTACTATCACCAGCTTGTGCGAGTTTCGATTTATTTGATAATTATGAAGAGAGAGGTATGAAATTTAAAGATGCTGTAAACAGTTTATAAATTATTATGTTAATGTTTTCAGGAGAAATAAAAGGTGATAAGGTTATATGGGCAGTAGTAATACTACTCTCCATTTTCTCTTTGTTGGCTGTGTATAGTTCAACAGGCACGTTGGCTTATAAATATCAGTCGGGGAATACGGAGTACTACATGGTTAAGCATTTTCTTATACTGCTATTTGGTTTTGGTTTAATGTATTTAGCTCATTTAGTTAAATACACTTATTATTCACGAATATTTCAAATCGCACTTTTTGTTGCGGTTCCCTTACTGATTATTACATTATTTGTCGGATTAAATCTGAATGAAGCAAAGCGAGTTCTTCCACTTCCGTTCAACCTTACTTTTCAAACTTCAGATTTGGCAAAGCTTACATTAATCATGTATTTAGCCCGTCTGTTAACTAAGAAACAAAGTGTTATAAAAGATTTTAAATCAGCATTCGTTCCGCTGATGTTGCCAATATTAATTGTTTGTGGATTAATTCTTCCTGCTAATCTTTCGACAGCTGCATTATTGTTTTTAACAAGTCTGGTACTCATGTTCATAGGAAGGGTTAACCTATCATATATTTTCTCATTAATCGGAATTGGAGTTATTATTCTTGGCATATTTATTCTTGTACTTTACAATTCTTCTTCTGAGAATCAAGGTAGAATGGGCACTTGGCAAAGTCGTATAGAAAATTTCATCCATCCTGAGAAAAACATTGAAGGGAATTATCAAGTTGAGCAATCTAAAATTGCCATTGCTTCAGGTGGTTTAATTGGAAGAGGGCCGGGAAATAGTTCGCAGCGGAATTTTTTACCGCATCCATATTCCGATTTTATTTTTGCAATAATTATTGAAGAATATGGATTGATTGGGGCTGGTATTATTGTATTATTTTATATGATTTTATTCTTTAGAGCGGTCAAAATTGTGACCAGGATACCTAAGAATTTTGGTGCCTTCCTCACTATCGGAGTGAGTTTTAATTTGGTGTTACAAGCATTCATAAATATGGGCGTGGCAGTAAATATATTACCGGTAACCGGTCAGCCACTACCATTGGTGAGTATGGGTGGAACATCAATTTGGTTCACAAGTTTATCGATCGGAATTATTTTAAGTGTTAGTAAAGAAATTAATAAAACAGGATCATTAATTCAACAGGAATATGTTAGGGGATAAATTAAAAATTATAATTAGCGGTGGTGGAACCGGGGGGCATGTTTTCCCGGCAATTGCTATTGCTAACTCCCTTAAAAGAAGAAGTAAGAGTGCTGAAATATTATTCGTCGGAGCCAAAGGGCGTATAGAAATGGAGAAAGTGCCTGATGCCGGATATCGAATTGAGACCCTGTGGATAAGTGGCTTACAACGAAGAATTACCATTAAGAATATTGCATTTCCATTAAAACTTATTTGTAGTTTATTTAAAGCGAACACAATAATAAAAAGATTTAAACCTGATATCGTTATTGGAGTGGGTGGCTACGCTAGTGGTCCAACGCTTAAAATGGCAATCCTAAAAAAAATACCAACACTTATCCAAGAGCAGAACTCATATCCCGGGATTACCAATCGATTATTGGCGAATAAAGTGAATAAAATATGTGTTGCTTATGATGGGATGGGAAAATATTTTCCTACTGAGAAAATTGTAAAAACAGGGAATCCAATTCGATCAGAAGTTGTTGAAATTGATGGCAAACGAGATAAAGCAATCTCATTTTTTGGGTTAAGTAATGAAATGAAAACCGTACTTGTGATTGGTGGAAGCCAGGGAGCATTGGCTATAAATAAGTCTATTATCGGTTTTTTGAAAGAGTTTAGTGAAAATGAAATCCAATTAATATGGCAAACAGGGAGTACCTTTTATACGATTGCAAAAAATGCTGTTGCTCAATTAGGTGATCAAAACATAAAAGTACACGCTTTTATTAATCAAATGGATTTTGCTTATGCAGCAGCTGACATTGTTATTTCTCGCGCAGGGGCCATTGCGATTTCAGAATTGTGTGCGGTAAAGAAACCAGTAATTTTTATCCCGCTGCCTTCTGCGGCTGAGGATCATCAAACAAAAAATGCTAAGGCATTGGTTGATCAGCAAGCTGCATTATGGGTAAAAAATAATAAGGCAAATGAGCAGCTCGGAAAGAAACTACTTGAGTTAGTGAAGGATGAGAAATTACAAGATAAGTTATCAGAGAATATTGGTAAGAATGCTATAAAAAATGCTGATAAACTCATCGTTGATGAAATTATAAAATTGCAAAACAAGACTGTATAGATGAATTTGAGTGAGCTAAAACATATTTATTTTATAGGAATTGGGGGCATCGGGATGAGTGCCTTAGCTCGCTACTTTAGGAGTAATGGTGTTCGCGTGAGTGGCTACGACAAAACAAAAACCGAACTAACTTCCGAATTGCAAAAAGAAGGCATAGAAATATTCTTTAATGAGAATCCAATGCACATCATACCAGGTGTAGACTTGGTAGTTTTTACTCCGGCCATCCCATCAAATCATCAGGAGTTAAGCTATGCAAGAAATAGCAATTTCCCGTTGATGAAAAGAGCTGAACTATTGGGTAAAATTACTGAGGGATTATTCACTATTGCCATAGCAGGCACACATGGAAAAACAACGATTACATCCATGGTAGCTCATATATTCAATCAAACCAGCAAGTCAATTTCAGCTTTTATTGGAGGTATAACTAATAATTATCAAACAAATTTTGTTGGAGAGTTTAATGCTAAAATATGTATCATTGAAGCAGATGAGTATGACCGTTCGTTTTTAACACTTGCACCCGACATTCTTCTTATCAGTTCAATAGATGCTGATCATCTTGATGTTTATGGTACGATGGATCATGTGGTTGATTCATTCAATCTGTTAATCAAGAAAGGTAAAAAGAATAATAAATTGATATTAAAAGATGGACTAAGATTAGATACCAGAGATAGTAACTTCTCGTCTTATTCTTTAGCTGGTGGTGGTAGTTTTGCAGGTCGAAACATTGAAATAATCGATGGTTCGTATCATTTTGATGTTAAAACCAATGACGGGATTATTGAAGGAATTCGATTTACCTTCCCGGGCTACCACAACGTTGAAAATGCCATTGCGGCAATTGCTATTGCCAAAGTATTTGGAGTATCTGATGAGCTTATCAAGAATGCCCTCCAAACATATAAAGGCGTGAAAAGAAGGTTTGATACTATCGTCAAGCGGAATGATTGCATTTTTATTGATGATTATGCACATCATCCTGAAGAACTTAAAGCTTGCATTCAATCGGTTAAAGAGCTGTATCCGGATAAAAAGATCACGGGCGTTTTTCAACCTCATTTATATACGCGTACACGGGACTTCGCTGATGAATTTGCACGAAGTTTAGAATTGCTGGATACCTTAATTTTACTTGATATTTATCCTGCACGAGAAAATCCTATTGAGGGAATAAACTCATCCTTTTTACTTGACAAAATTGATTTAAAGGAAAAATACCATTTAAGCATGCCTGAGGTTGTGTCGTTTGTGGAAGATATTAGACCCGAATTGTTATTAACGCTTGGTGCCGGAAACATTGATCAATTAGTTGACCCCATTAAAAATAAATTAGTGAATTAATGAGACGTTTCTTTAACATATTAATCTGGATCATCCTTGTGCTTGGTGTTACTGCTGTAATTTTTGTGGTTATCAGAGAGAATAAAGAGGTGCTGTTTAAAGAAATGATAATTAGCATCAACTATCCCGAAGGGGATGTTTTTATAAGTGAAAATCAGATTGAAAGTATCATTCTCAACGCAGATAGTTCTATCTATTCAAATGGTATTTATAATGTTAAAACGAATGAGTTAGAAAAACTTATTGAGCAAAATGCTTATGTGAACTCGGCTGAAGTATCCACAACAATTGACGGAAAGTTGATCGTTAATGTTGATCAGCGGCAACCGATTTTCAGGGTTGAATCGGGGAAAGAAAGTTTTTATGTTGATAATTACGGAAGTTTATTACCGCTTAGTCCGGATTACGTATCACGGGTTGTCATCGTAAATGGGCACATTAAGAATATAGATTTCAAGGAAATTAAAGAAATCTCTTTCAAGGAAATTAAAGAAATCTCTTTTATTAAAGAGAATGATATTTCAGGGTTAAAAGATATTTTCTTTTTAATAAAATATATCAGAAATGACGCCTTTTTAAAAGCATTAATTGAGCAAATTTATGTGAATAGAAATAAGGAAATTGAGTTAATACCGAAAATTGGAAATCAAGTTATCCTGTTCGGGGAAATTGAAAATATTGAGGAAAAATTGAAAAATCTTCAGCTATTCTACACCCAAGGAATGGAAATCAATGGGTGGGGAGCATATAAAGTCATAAATGTAAAATTTAGTAATCAAGTTGTTTGTACAAAAATATAAATTCATGGAAACATCAGAAATCATTGTAGGATTAGATATCGGAACAACAAAAATTGCCGCCATTGTTGGCAGAAGAAATGAATTAAATAAAATTGAGATATTGGGTTCTGGTCGTGCCAAATCAATCGGTGTAAAACGTGGAGTTGTGTCTAATATAGAGAACACTGTTCAATCAATAAAAACTGCGATTGATGAAGCCACTCAAAGTTCGGGCGTTGAAATTAGATATGTGAATGTTGGAATTGCCGGTCAGCACATAAAGAGTCTACAACATCGGGGGAGTATTATCCGTGAGAATAGTGATGAGGAGATTGGTCAAAAAGAACTTGACTATTTAAACAATAGTATGTTTAACCTAAGCATGAACCCCGGAGAGGAAATCATTGATGTAATTCCTCAGGATTATATTATTGATGATGAACAGGGCGTGAAAGAACCAATCGGGATGCTGGGTAATTCGTTGGAAGCAAATTATCACATCATTATTGGACAAACTGCCGCAGCCAAAAATATTTATAAATGTGTTAAGAAAGCAGGATTGGAAGTAGTGGATCTTATTCTGGAACCCATTGCATCTGCGGAAGCAGTTTTGGGTGACGAGGAAAAAGAAGCAGGTGTAGTTCTGGTTGATATTGGTGGAGGAACAACTGATATTGCCATTTTTCAAGATGGTATTATCAGACATACCGCTGTAATTCCTTTCGGCGGGGACATTATAACAGAAGATGTTAAAGAAGGATGCACGATCATTAAAAAACATGCTGAAGAACTCAAAGTTAAATTTGGCTCAGCTTTGGCAAGTGAGAATAAGGATGAGGAAATAGTTGCGATACCAGGGCTACGAGGAAGGGCACCCAAGGAAATTTCATTAAGAAACCTAGCAAACATTATCGAAGCCCGCATGGAAGAAATTATTGAGCATGTATATTATGAGGTAAAGAATTCAGGCCTGGAGAAAAAATTAATTGCAGGAATTGTGATGACGGGCGGAGGTTCATTGTTACGTCATATTGCTCAACTCACTGAGTTTGTCACCGGAATGAATACCAGAATTGGATATCCGAATGAATACCTGGCGAGTGATGTTAATGATGAAATGGCCAGCCCAATGTATTCAACAAGTATAGGTTTAGTTATTGAAGGGATAAGTAGATTTGACAAAGAGAAGGATAAAGAAATGCAAGATAAAGGCGAAAAACGAAAGCTAAGACTCAGAGTAAAAAAAAGCAAGACAGAGCAAATTCCGACTAGTTTTCTTAAGAGTATTCAGGATTGGTTTGAACGTGATGGATTGGAATAATTAATTAAAAATTAATTGTTGATAAAAAAAAGAATAGTAAAAAGCTTAAAGATTAATAAGCCATAAATTTAATTAAACAAATAAGGAACAATGATAAAATTCGATTTACCTAAAAACCAATCTTCTATAATAAAAGTCATTGGTGTAGGAGGAGGAGGAAGTAATGCCGTAACACACATGTTTAACCAGGGAATCAGAGGTGTTGATTTTGCAATATGCAATACGGATGCTCAGGCAATGGAAATTAGTCCGATTCCAACCAAAATACAATTAGGAACTATTGGTTTAGGCGCAGGTTCAATTCCTTCGGTTGGCAAGGAATCGGCAATTGAAAATATTGAAGATATTAAGGCTTTACTTGAGATTAATACCAAAATGCTTTTTATTACTGCCGGTATGGGTGGGGGTACAGGAACTGGTGCTGCGCCTGTAATTGCCGAAGTTGCTAAGAAACTGGGAATATTAACGGTAGGTATCGTAACCATTCCATTTTCATTCGAAGGCCGTAAACGAAAGATTCAAGCAGAGCAGGGAATAATAGAGTTGCGAGCGCAAGTTGACACATTATTAGTTGTATGCAATGATAAACTAAGAGAATTGCATGGAGATTTAAAGCTATCTCAAGCCTTTTCTAAGGCAGATGACATCCTAACTACCGCTGCAAAAGGTATAGCCGAAATCGTAACCGTAACCGGATATATCAATGTTGATTTTAAAGACGTGAAAACAGTAATGGAAAACAGCGGAAAAGCGATCATGGGGTCTGCAGCTTCTGAAGGTGAAAATCGTGCGATTGAAGCGGTTAAGAAGGCGCTTGCTTCACCATTGCTTGATGATAGCGAGATTGTTGGCGCCGGGAATATATTGCTTTATATCGCATCTGGTGTGGAAGAAATTTCGATGGATGAGGTGACAGAAATTACGGAACATATTCAGAGTGAAGCAGGCAGAAATGCTGAAATAATCTGGGGGAATGGAATCGATGAATCATTAGAAAATAAAATTAGTGTTACCATAATTGCTACTGGATTCGACTCACGAAGTAGAGCGGAAATTAAAAACGCCAATAAAATAATCCATCAACTAGATGATCCAATTGCTCAAGCCGATAATATTTTAAAAAAAGAGCAGCAAGATGAACCTATTGAAAATTTACCGACTGAAAATAAAGTTGATGAAGAAAGTTTAGATGAGATATCAATCATAGAAAAAAATAGCCTCAAACCAAAAGTTGAAGAGTTTCAAAAGAAGGAACCTCTTGAAAAAGAAAATAGAATTATCGAATTTGATTTAGAACCTCCAACAAAGGATTTAATTGAAGATCCCCAAATTAATACTCCGCTGAAAACTGAAATGACTGAACCAACGCTGATAGGACGGGTGAAACAAACAGAAAAGATAGATGAAGAGTGTGAGCCAGATTCGGATCATAGACACTCGTCCGTTTCAACTGATAATCCAAACATATCTGAGGTAGAGAAGCGCTCAAAAGATAGAATAAAAAAACTGAAGAATTTAAGTATAAAACTAAAGTCTCCGGAAGAACTTGAAAAACTTGAAAAAGAGCCTGCATATCAAAGGAAAAGGGTTGAACTTTCTGATCCTAATCCTTCGTCGGAATCCGTTATTTCAAAATTCTCCTTATCAGAACCTGATGAAGATGAATCATCCACTTTAAAGCAAAATAATTCGTTTTTACATGATAATGTTGATTAATTAATACTTTACTTCATGAGCCTAGAAAACCTAATTAATGAAGATCTCAAGCAAGCAATGCTTACGAAAGATTCAAGAAAGTTGGAGGCATTACGTGCAATTAAAGCATCATTGCTTTTAATTAAAACCGGAAAGGATGTTCGCGGTGGAGAAATTCCTCAAACCATAGAAATCTCTTTACTGCAACGGCTTGTCAAACAACGGAAAGAAGCAGCAGAAATATATTTAGAAAAGAACCGTCCTGCATTGGCAGAAGTAGAATTATATCAAGTTTTAATTATCGAGAAATACTTACCTGATCAAATTAGTGAGGAGGAGCTGAATCTTATAATTAAAGATATAATAGAAAAATCCGGAGCCACTTCCATTAAAGATATGGGTAAAGTGATGGGTTTAGCATCAAAAGAATTGACCGGAAGAGCCGAAAATAAAATAATCGCACAGCTTGTTAAAAAGTTGTTAGGAATAGAATAACTAATCCATCTGGTTAAGCTAAGATTTATTGTTATTTACTCGCAATCATAACTCTTTTAAAACCGGTAACAGTTAAATCTTTATCATTCTCAGCAAGATATTGTTTCACTGATTTTTTAGTGTCACGCACAAAATCCTGATTTAATAAGGTATTGTCCTTAAAAAATTTATTCAGTTTTCCTTTGGCAATTTTTTCAATAAGATTTTCAGGTTTACCTTCTTGGCGAGCTTGTTCCATTCCAATCTGAATTTCTTTCTCAGTTACAGTTGGGTCAACATCGTCTTTGTCAACAGCAATTGGAGACATTGCAGCAACTTGCATCGCTAATTCTCTTCCAATCTGGTTTAGAGTTTCACCATCTGGTTTGTTAAAAGCCAACGTTGTTGCTAAACGATTTCCTTGGTGATTGTAAGTAAAAACCTTTGCAGCTTCTGAAACTTCAAATTGCCCAAGTTCAATTTTTTCGCCAATCACACCTGTTTGATCTGTGATTGTATCAATGATTCTACGACCATTTAAATTTAACTCCTTAAGTTCATCAATGTTTTTAGGCTGATTTGCAACGGCAATATCCATAATTGAATCAACATAATTAATGAAATCTTGATTTTTAGCAACGAAATCAGTTTCACAATTCACCATAACAATTGCAGCATAGGTGCTGTCAGCATTAGTCTTTGCAATTACAACTCCTTCAGTTGATTCTCTATCAGCTCTTTTTGAAGCTACTTTTTGTCCTTTTTTACGAAGATGATCTATTGCTTTTTTAATATCACCTTCGCAATCAACCAACGCATTTTTGCAATCCATCATTCCAGCACCGGTCTGTTTTCTGAGTTTATTAACTTCAGTGGCTGTTATTTTTATCATTTCAAGTATTTTTTACAGTTCAAAAATTATTTTTAATTGCCTTTCTTGACAATAGCTTTTCTTGGGCGTTTAGGCTTTGATACATTATCTTTTTTTGCTGAGCCCGGAGTAGATTTCACCTCAGTTGTGATTCGCATCTTTCCTTTTTCAATTTCCGCATCTTCCTGCTCTTCTATTTCTTTAATAGTTTTCGAAACGACCTTGGTTTCTTTGGCCATTTCTTTTTCTGCCTCTTCTTCTGCTACTTTCTTATCTCTATCTAATTTTCTTTCAGATAGCCCTTCAGCAACAGCATTGGTGATAATGCTGGTAATTAAATTAATTGATTTGGTAGCATCATCATTTGCAGGAATTGCAAAATCAACCAATTTAGGATTTGAATTAGTGTCGACAATTGCAAAAGTTGGAATATTGAGTTTCTTTGCCTCGGCAACTGCAATGTGTTCTTTGTTAATATCAACAATGAACAATGCTGATGGTAACCTATTCAAATCAGAAATACTACCAAGATTCTTCTCTAGTTTCGCACGCTCACGAGTAATTTGCAACCGTTCTCTTTTAGAGAAGTTTTCATAAGTTGGTGTGCCCATCATCTTATCAATTGATGTCATTTTTCTAACAGCTTTCCGAATGGTTGCAAAATTGGTAAGCATCCCACCAGGCCATCTTTCTGTTACATAAGGCATATTTATATTTTTAACATGCTTAGCAACGATTTCTTTAGCTTGCTTTTTAGTTGCTACAAATAATATTTTCTTACCTGACTTAGCAATTTGCTTTAAAGCCGATGCGGCTTCTTCAATTTTTGCTGCTGTTTTATAAAGATCAATGATATGAATGCTATTACGCTCCATGAAAATGTAAGGAGCCATATTGGGATTCCATTTACGTTTCAAGTGTCCAAAATGAACGCCTGCATCCAACAGTTGATCAAAATTTGTTCGTGCCATTTACTTTGTTTTTAATTGTTTACATTCTGTTTTACAATTGATAAGTAGCGAAATATCGGTCTCATCAATTTAGATACTAAACTCGATCCAGTGGTTTTGAAAATACTATCGTTTACTGAATTGGAATTTTTTTCTTGCTTTTGGTTGTCCTGGTTTCTTACGTTCAACCATTCGGGGATCTCTTCTCATCAACCCTTTTGCTTTTAGTGCAGGTCTGTATTCTTCATTAATTTTGCATAAAGCACGTGAGATTGCTAATCGCAATGCTTCAGCTTGTCCAGAAAAACCACCTCCATCAAGATTAACTGTAACATCATATTTATCAATGTTGTCAGTTGTTTCGAAAGGTTGACGTACGACATATTGTAAAGTTGCAGTTGGGAAATATTCCTTATAGTCTTTTTTGTTAACAGTGATATTCCCCTTTCCCTCAGTTAAATATACCCTGGCAATAGCGGTTTTTCTTCTGCCTAATGCGTTTACAACTTCCATCTTTATTTAATTGTATTTAGTTTAATTTCTTTTGGTCTTTGAGCTTCTTGATCGTGCTCAGAACCTGCATATACGTATAAATTTCTGAATATTGCACTCCCCAAACGATTTTTTGGTAGCATTCCTTTAATTGCTCTTTCAACAATTGCGGTTGGTTTCTTAACAATTAATTCTTGGGGAGTTGTTTTTCGTTGTCCGCCCGGATATCCAGTATGTCGTATATATTCTTTATCTGTCCATTTCTTTCCACTTAATGTTATTTTTTCTGCGTTAATAATTATAACATTATCACCACAATCAACATGAGGAGTGAAATTTGGTTTGTATTTACCACGTAACAGTTTAGCCGCTTTTGAGGCAAGTCTACCTAGGGTCTCGTTTTCAGCATCAATCAATACCCATTCCTTGGTAACTGTTGCCTTGTTCGCACTTACTGTTTTATAACTTAATGTATCCATCAATTAATTTCTTTTCAAAAAATGCATTCCTTGTTTAAAATGGGGTGCAAAAATAGAATTAAATTTTATATATAACAAGTTTGCTAACATTAATTTGTTGAAAATTTCCAATCATTTAATGAGAATGCAAAAATTGTGGTTTGCAAAGCTAATTATTTATTAATTTGTTCTGCGAAATAAGATTAATATTAGCACGAAAGCCGTTAGTACGATTGAATTGATTAATTTTGTTTACATATGATGATCAGAGTTCAAAAAGTTTGTAAAGAATACGGAAGTCAGAAGGCATTAGATGACATATCTTTTGAATTAAAAGCTGGTGAAATTGTTGGTTTACTCGGTCCAAATGGCGCCGGAAAATCTACACTGATGAAGATCTTAAGTTCTTCAATTTATGCGACATCAGGCAATGTTTTTTTTAACGGAATGGAAATTAAAAATCAGTCGTTGGCAACGAAGCAGCTCACTGGATATTTGCCTGAACATAATCCATTATATCCGGGTATGTACATTCGGGAGTATTTAAATTTTTGTGCTGGATTTTATAAGCTGGGTAAGAAAAAAGATACCAGAATTGACGAAATAATTGTACTAACTGGCTTGACAAAAGAAATCAATAAAAAGATTGGAGTATTGTCGAAGGGATACAAACAAAGAGTTGGTTTGGCGCAGGCCTTACTACATGATCCCCAGTTTCTCATTCTTGATGAACCCACTTCGGGCCTAGATCCAAATCAATTGAAAGAAATCAGGGGATTGATAAAATCCTTTAGTCTCAATAAAACGGTATTGTTTTCTTCACATATAATGCAGGAAGTTGAAGCCTTATGTGATCGAATTATCATCATTGATGAAGGTAAGATAATTGCCGATGACACCAATTTAAACATTGTTCAGTCAAAACAAAAAAATGAACTTATTGTTGTGGAATTTGATGTAGCGATAGATAAAGAATTATTTGAAACTTTTCTTAATCTAAGAGTAGATAAAATAAATAATAAGATATGGGCTATTGATTCGAAAGATTCTGGAACGGTAATTAAGGAAATAAATTTATTTGCAAATAAGTATAATTTATCGATCATATCTCTACAAAAAGAGAAGCGAATCTTGGAAGAAATATTTCGAGAATTAACAAAAAAAGCATAAGAAGGTTCTTGACTAAATCATTTATGTTACCTTTGTCGTGATTTTGTGGACAAGTTTGATTGATTGCAACCACGGTAAAAAATGCTAAAACAATGTTTTACCATCCAATCGTCAATTCCCAAACTAATTATTAATATAAAAATCATATAAGATATGAGTTATTTATTTACATCAGAATCTGTTTCTGAAGGACATCCTGATAAAGTTGCTGATCAGATTTCTGATGCTCTACTAGATGAAATGCTACGATACGACCCAGAGTCAAAGGTTGCTTGTGAAACATTGGTTACAACCGGCTTGACGGTTTGTAGTGGTGAGGTGAAAACTAAAGGTTACGTGGATGTACAGGGCGTTGTTAGAAATGTCATTAAAGAAATCGGCTATACCGAAGCTGCCTATCGATTTGATTATAATTCTTGTGGCGTTATTTCTGCCATTCATGAACAATCGGCAGATATTAATCAAGGTGTGGAAAGATCTATAGATGAAGATCAAGGTGCAGGTGATCAAGGAATGATGTTCGGTTATGCGATAAATGAGATGGAAAACTTAATGCCGATGCCGATAGAGTTAGCACACATATTTCTTCAGGAACTAGCAGCAATCAGGCGTGAGGGTAAAAAAATGAAATATTTACGACCTGATTCGAAATCTCAAATAACAATTGAGTATAGCGACAAGAACAAACCAAAACGTATAGATACCATCGTTATCTCAACCCAGCATGATGATTTTGATGAAGAAACTATAATGCTTGATAAAATTAAATTGGATGTACAAAAAGTGTTGATTCCGCGTGTAAAGAAAAACTTGCCAAGCAGAGTAAGACGTCTTTTTAAAAATGATTTTAAACTCTTTGTAAACCCAACAGGTAAGTTTGTGATTGGTGGACCACACGGTGATACCGGCTTAACCGGAAGAAAAATCATTGTTGATACCTATGGAGGAAGAGGAGCGCATGGTGGAGGTGCGTTTTCAGGAAAAGATTCATCTAAAGTTGACCGCTCAGCGGCTTATGCAGCCAGGCATATTGCTAAAAATATAGTCGCGGCTGGCGTGGCTGACGAAGCATTGGTTCAAGTTGCTTATGCGATAGGCGTTGCTCAGCCTGTTGGATTATTCATTAATACCTTTTATACAGCTAAAGTTAATAATAGCGCAGGCGTAAAAATGAGAGACAGTGAAATTGCTGAAAAAATTAATGAGCTTTTCGATTTGAGACCTTATTCTATTATTAAGCATTTTGGATTGAAGAATCCAATATTTATACCTACTGCTACTTATGGCCATTTTGGTCGTGATCACTATATCAAGGATGTTGAAGTTTACTTTGATGATAAAGAAACCACCAAGAAAAATGGCAAAACCATAAAACAGGTTGAATTCTTTGCGTGGGAAAAACTTGATTATGTTGAGAAAATTAAAAAAGCGTTTGATATTGATTGAAGAATCTGAGTCTTCAATACTTTCTTAATGTTTGACAATTAGTTTCCTGGTCAGTTTTATTTCAGAATCGAGTACGAGGGAATAAAAATAAATCCCTTCAACAAACTCTCCAATATCAATATTGGTTTTACCTTGGGGACTTTCAATATTTCTTTCAGCTATTACGGAGCCTAATAACGTACGTATAATTATTTTGGCATTCATAACATCCCTTGATATTGCGTAATCAAAATATACAACAGATTTAGCAGGGTTAGGATAAGCATCTGAAAGTGTAAATAATGGTTGGTCAACTAAATTGGCAGATTCATCGGTTATAAAGTCTATAGTTACGGCGACATAAATATTGGGACTCTCAGCATCAAAAAAGGTATATTTTACACTCATAATGCCTTCAGTGTAATTCGGAACATAATCTGCGATAAAACCTTTGTGAGTGTGAAATGGTTCGATGACAACTGACGTTGGGCTTTCTATAATGTCAAAATTATTAAATGTATCCCAGTAAAATGTGTTCTCAGTTCCGTCTAATTTCCTGACGATTTCTTTTTTAACTTTAAGAGAGCAGTAGTTGGTTGAATTGTTTTTGATCCAAAGTATTGATTCAATCACTTCTGACGATGGATCACCATAAACCTGAATGATTGAATTGTTGGAGATTTCGACATTGTCAGCAGTAAATAATTGGAAATCTTGTGCCGAAATATTTAAAGAGATTATGCCCAGAAAGAAAATAAATAGCAAGAGTTGTCTCATAGGCAACATGGTTTATCTAATCTTAAAGTATAATTTGGTTCATAAAATCTCTACAAAGATACGGAAAAAAGAGACGATTTCAATGTTTTTTAAACATTATTAACTTATCCATGTTTATAAAGCACATTAAGAAAAGGAGTAAATTAATTTAATTTACTCCTTTTCTTAAGTTTCAATTATTGCCATAGCGTAAGTATAAGTGACATAATGAGTATCATTACAAACCGATACATACCAACTATCCAAAATAGTTTTATCGGTTTTCCTGAATATAAGTAATCAGATAATAAATTACCGCAGTACACAAATAAACCAATTAATATTGAAATGGTTATTGCGTGACCCCAAAATGCAATTTCTAGCGTTACAATAATAGCTTCTAGTGCAAAAGAAGTTAAAAATGTAGTGACAAAGGTGATAATCATGGCTTTTGTCCAACTATTCTGTAAATCCTCTTCTTTCAGATTTTGAAATTCCATCCATTTTTTCCCAAAAAGAAGAGGAGAATACCAAAGTGCCCCGAGAGCATAGCCAACAATAGCCGCTACCAAAACAGCCCACCAATTGAAAACACCAAAGTTAATAATGCATTCATTCATGATTAAATAGTTTAGTTAGA